>JAAUZY010000005.1 GCA_014804355.1 Lachnospiraceae bacterium | reverse complement strand
GGGCATTCTCCGTAATGATTTAGATTCCGCAGAGCGGAATTATGGGGGTAGTATGATGAATCAGCCAAATTTTTTCGGAATAAGGCACTTATCGCCTGCCGGAGCATATTATCTGCGAAACTTTCTTGATGAAAAGAAGCCTGTACTTGTACTGGTTGAGGGACCAAGCGATTTTAATGATATGCTTTCCGATATGGTGCGTGAGGAGACAAAGCCTCCGATTGCGGTGCTTGCATATACAAAAGAGGCGCCTGTGCGGACCATACTGTATCCTTTTGCAGAGTATTCACCGGAATATCAGGCAATTCAGTGGTGCCATGAGAAACATGTGGAATGTCGTTTTATTGACATGCCTTCGACGGCTTTTTTGGCGGATCGGGATTGTGACATGCCGGATACAGATGGGGAAGAAGATAGAGTCAGTGTCTATGAACAGCTTGATAAAAAAAGTGGTGAGGACGGGCATGATACATTTTGGGAGCGTGTCATGGAACAGGCAGGCAGCATGGATGCCTATCATCTGGGCGCAAACAGCTTTGGCGCCAATGTCAGAAGTCTTACGGAGGGAACGGAAAATGACTGGCCGGAGACAGTGCTCCGCGAGGCATATATGCGCCAGCAGATAAAAAATGCCGTGGATTCCGGTGTCGAGCCGGATAACATTGTTGTGGTGACAGGTTCTTACCATGTGGAGGGATTGAAAAGCTGGCAGGAGCATGATGAGGACTTGTCCCAGATGCCAAGGGTGGAAGCGAATCATACACTGATGCCATACTCATATTATCGGCTTTCCACAAGAGCGGGGTACGGTGCCGGCAACAAGGCACCTGCTTATTATGCACTTTTGTGGGAAGGCTTAAACAGGGGAGAGCCGATGTATGCCGCGTACAGTTATCTCATTAAGCTTGCGGCATACCAGCGTGATAAGGGAAATCCTGTTTCGTCGGCATCTGTGATAGAAGCAGTCCGGCTTGCGGGGGCATTGGCACAGCTCAGAGGTGGAAACGTTGCAGCACTGAGGGATTTGCGGGACGCGGCTCTGACCTGTATCGGTGAGGGAAGTGTGTCAAACATTATACTGGCAACAGCGGATACAGAGATTGGAACAGCAATCGGGGCACTTCCTGACGGGGTGAGCCGCACAAGTATTCAGGAGGATTTT
Source organism: Lachnospiraceae bacterium (assembly GCA_014804355.1). Classification (GTDB taxonomy): domain Bacteria; phylum Bacillota; class Clostridia; order Lachnospirales; family Lachnospiraceae; genus UBA3282. The sequence goes on along the minus strand of JAAUZY010000005.1, from coordinate 96,842 downwards.
TATAGAAATCTGAATGATTTAAAGCTTGAAAAATACCGCGATATCACGGCGCAGGATTTACAGCTTGACCTGCGCGAGAACAGGCGTGTAAAATCGGAAAAATCAGCGTTTCTGGATTTGTACCGTTCGTTTTTTATGCACAGGCTGAGGGTGTTAGGGGTAAGCTTTGCCCGGTATCAGGCAGTAAATCAGGATAATGCGACATGGTCAGAGCACTGGATTGTGCGCTGGACACCAGAGGCGGAGATAGAGCTTGTGGAGTCGGCTCTTAAGGGAGATACCGTTGACGGTGCAGCTTCCTTTGCCATGAAAGAACGAGTGGAGAATGCAGCAAAGATGGGGGATATTGCACTTGTCATAGAGGATGCATGCTGCTGTGGTATGGAAAAAGCCGTTGGTTATGCGACTGCAGCACTGCAAAAGATGGCCGTGGATGCAGCTTCTGTTGAGGATTTGGCAAAGACGGCACAAAGGCTTTCCGTCGTGGTACAGTATGGAAATATCAGGCGGATTGATGCTAAGCCGTTAGAGCCAATATTGCAGCAGCTTTTTTACAGGGCATGTCTGATTCTTGAGGGAGCCTGTGTGTGCGATGACGCTGCAAGCAAGGGAATCATCACAGCGATAGAGCAGTTAAACAGCGCAGAGCTGGCACATGACTTCCTAAATCATGAGGAGTGGATAAAAACACTCGAAAATATCTCAAGGAGGGATGACCTGAACACAAAATTATCAGGCTTTGCGGCGGCAATCCTTTTAGAGCGCGGCAATCTGAGTACACAACAGTTACGCACAGAAGTGTCAAGACGTCTTTCCAAAGGTGTTCCGGCAGATTTGGGCGCCGGGTGGTTTGAGGGCCTTGCCATGAAGAACAGGTATGCTCTAATTGCAAGACTGTCACTATGGGAGAGCCTGAATGAGTACCTTATGACGCTGGATGATGAGGAATTCAAGAGAGCGCTTGTCTTTCTGCGACGTGCATTTGCAGACTTTACTGCTGTGGAAAAGGACGAGATTGCAGAAAATCTTGGAGAGATACTCGGATTGAATGGACAGGAAGTCAGTGAAGTGGTAAATGCCGTACTTGACGAGAGTTCACAGCAGATGATTGAAGGTCTTGAGGATTTTGACTTTGATATGTGATATATTATTTTTACAAGGATGGGGATTTGTATGGATATAAAAGAACAAATCAGCAGATGGCGTCTGATTTTAGGACAGGAGAGTGAGAATCGTTTTTCGGGAATGACAGATTTGTCACTGACGCAGGAACAGGATTTGATGGATCAGGCACTGGCTTCCATATATAACCGGACGGAACTTGGCGGATTTGGAAATGGAAAACAAGGTGCGTCAGGCGCCGGTAAGGGGCCGTCTAATCCTCAGATTACCCGTTGGCTTGGTGATGTGAGAACCCTTTTTGATAAGGAGCTTGTGACCGTTATCCAAAATGATGCAGTGACGCGCTGTGGTTTAAAACAGTTATTGTTTGAGCCGGAACTTTTGGAAAATATGGAGCCGGATATTGGTCTTGCATCCACGATACTGATGCTGAAAGACCAGATTCCAAAGCGATCCAAGGAAAGTGTCCGCGAGTTTATCAAAAAGATTGTGGAAGAAATCAATAAGCTTTTGGAACAGGATATTCGACGTGCTGTAACTGCTGCGGTCAATAAGAGAAATCATTCACCAATCCCGTCAGCGTCGGCAATGGATTACAAAATGACGATAAGCCGCAATTTAAAGCATTACAATTCAGAACTAGGGACAATTGTGCCGGAACATTTCTATTTTTTTGATCGGACGAGTACAACAGCGGCAAACAAGTGGAATATTATACTTGATATTGACCAAAGCGGTTCAATGGGGGAATCCGTCATTTATTCGTCGATTATCAGTTGTATACTTGCAAGTATGTCAAGCATCAAGACGAGGATTGTGGCATTTGATACCAATATCGTAGACCTGACAGAAAAGAGCGATGACCCGGTAGACCTGCTGTTTGGTTTTCAGTTAGGCGGAGGTACGGATATCAATAAATCGATTGCCTACTGTGAGCAATTTATAGAGAATCCGGCAAAGACATTGTTTTTCCTGATATCAGATTTGGAGGAGGGTGGAAACAGAGCAGGGATGTTAAGGCGTATTGCAGATATGAAGGAGTCTGGTGTGACGGTAATCAGTCTGCTTGCGATTGCGGACGGTGGGAAACCCTACTATGATACGCAGATGGCACAAAAGCTTGCAGGGCTTGGCATTCCATGCTTTGCGTGCAATCCGCAGCTTTTGCCGACGCTGCTTGAGAAAGCGTTAAAAGGTCAGGATTTGTCNAAGTTTGAGAAGATGAAATAATTATAGCTAACGAAAGGAACNCACTATNATGNCAATNANATTAACCTGCATGCTTCCGCACCCGCCGCTCATAGTTCCGGCTGTCGGCAGAGGCGAGGAGCGGAACATTCAAAAGACAATTGACGCATATCATGAAGCAGCGCGCAGAATCGCAGCGTGTCGGCCGGAGACAATCGTTCTCATTTCCCCTCATCAGGTCATGTATACCGATTATTTTCATATTTCGCCGGGAGAAAGCACTGATGGGGATTTTGGACAGTTCCGCGCACCCGGAGAACAAATGAAAGTCTCTTACGATACCGCTTTTGTAGAGAAGCTGTGTGCATTTGCAGAGGAAAAAGATTTGCCGGCAGGCACTTTGGGACAACTTGACAGGAAGTTAGACCACGGTACTATGGTTCCCTTATATTTTGTAAATCAATATTGGACGGATTATCAGCTTGTCAGAGTCGGGTTATCGGGGCTGCCGCTCCCCAGACATTATGAGTTAGGACAGTGTATTCAGGAAACGGCGAATGCGCTGAACCGGAAAGCTGTTATTATTGCCAGCGGAGATTTATCACACAGACTGAAAGAAGACGGTCCATATGGATATCGGGAAGAAGGACCTGCATATGACGCCCGTATTATGGATGTGATGGGCAAGGGTGATTTTGGACGGCTCCTAGAGTTCTCCGAGGATTTCTGTGAAAAGGCGGGAGAGTGCGGACACCGCTCTTTCACGATTATGGCGGGTGCCTTAGATAAAATGAAAGTGACAGCCGAAAAACTTTCCTACGAGGGGCCGTTTGGAGTAGGATATGGAATCTGCACATATAACGTATGCGAAGACGCTTATGTCCAGCTTGCCCGCAAGACAATAGAAGCCTATGTCCAAACAGGGAAAAAGATAAAAGTACTCGATGGACTTCCGCAGGAAATGTATGAGCGTCAGGCGGGAGCGTTTGTGTCAATCAAGGAAAACGGAAACCTTCGCGGCTGTATCGGCACGATTCAGGCTGTGCAGGAATCCATAGCGGAAGAAATCATTAATAATGCGATCAGCGCTTCTTCCAGAGATCCGAGATTTTTCCCGATAGAGGCCTGGGAACTGGACAAACTGACGATCACTGTGGATGTACTGGGGGAGACGGAACGGATAGATTCTCCGGATCAGCTGGACGTGCAGCGCTACGGTGTGATCGTGACAAAAGGCTACAAACGAGGCCTGCTGCTTCCAAACTTAGAGGGCGTAGATACGGTAGGCGAACAGATTGCGATAGCAAAGGACAAGGCGGGAATCAGTGCGCAAGAAGAAGTTGAACTGGAAAGGTTTGAAGTTGTCCGTCATTATTAGCGTGAGAAGTACTTCTAAAGACGTCCTGCCATAGGACAGGACGCCAAGAAGTACTAAGTCTCACGCAGGAGAATGCCAAAATACGGCATTCTCCGTATAGGGAGGTTCGTATGAAAACAGTCTGTCAGACATGTATGCACCACTGCGCCTTATCTCCCGGTCAGACGGGAATCTGCAGGGCAAGAAAAAATGTGAGCGGTCAAATTGTATGTACAAATTATGGACGGATAACATCCCTTGCGCTTGATCCGATTGAGAAGAAGCCGTTGCATATGTTTTATCCGGGAAGTCTAGTTTTATCCGTCGGAAGTTTTGGCTGCAACTTACGTTGTCCTTTTTGCCAGAACCATGAGATTTCCATGGCAGACAGTGAGGGTATCCAGACAATAGAAATGACTCCGCAAATGTTGGTAAATAAGGCGTTGGCATATAAAAGCGCCGGAAACATCGGCGTGGCTTTTACCTATAATGAACCGCTGATTGGCTGGGAATATGTGCGTGATACTGCCGTCTTAGTGAAAGAAGCCGGAATGAAAAATGTGCTGGTGACAAATGGTACGGCGGAACTTTCGATATTAGAGGGACTCTTGCCATATATTGATGCTATGAATATTGATTTAAAAGGTTTTAGGCAGAAATACTATGAAAAGCTCGGCGGCAATCTGGAAACCGTGAAAGAATTCATTATTCGTGCGGCCGCAGACTGCCAAGTGGAACTTACTACATTGATCGTATCCGGGGAGAACGACGAAATTTCCGAAATGGAAGAGGAAGCGGCATGGATTGCTTCTGTGGAAGATTCTGCTGGAAAGAAGATTCCGCTTCATGTGACACGCTTTTTCCCGCGCTATCATATGCTTGATAAGGAGGCGACAGATATAGCGCAAATACATCGCCTGGCTGATACCGCGAAAAAATATCTGAACTATGTGTTTGTTGGAAACTGTTGATTTTATGAAGCTTCTAACTCAGGTGATTATTGTGAATCCGTTGTATTGGGTACACCAGTTTTAAAACTACATAAATGAGCAACAAAACCGTATCAAAATGGCACGATTTTGCGAGAGAGACCTCTATAAAGTATGTCCTGTCAGGAAAAGGAAAAAGAATTCGAGTGATGAGAGCACATAAAGGAGCTCTGCAAAGAGCGCAACAGTCTTTATGAAAAACAGAACGATTTAAAAGGGCAGAAATTGAAGATTGAAAACTCGTTAGAACGATAAGAAAAGTGGGGTGGGGTGTGGCGGTTGCTATGCCCTATATTTTGTGGAAAATGAAAAGTGAAAGTGCTATAATCAGACATATTGTTATAGAGTATCAAACGATTGATGGGAGGAGTATAGATGTCAAAGCAAAAATTGATTATTATAGCAGGCTCTCCCTGTGTGGGGAAAACGACAGTGACACAGAAGCTTTTTACTACTTATGAAAACAGCGCTTTTTTTGATGGCGATTGGGCATGGTGTGTCAATCCGTTTTCGGTTGATGATCCGAGATTGCGAAATGGTGACAAAACAATGTCATTTGCCTTGTCTACATATTTAAATTCCAGTTTTGATTATGTCTTTTTTTCGTCGGTGGTTGTGGTGGATAAAACAATTCGTGAGGCAATATTAAAAGATATAACTGCAAAAGATTATTCTGTTATTGGTATTACCCTCACTTGTTCAGAGGAAACTTTGCGTGAACGTCATAAAAAACGTGGAGATACAAATGAATGTTCTTTTTTCTGGTTGCATTTAAAACCATATGAAGGCGATTATGTTATTAATACAGATAATAAAAGTGTTCAGCAAATAGTTGATGAAATGAAAGCTATTATAGATAATGAGGGAAATGAATAGTGGAATTTAGAACAAATGATTTAATACTGCGAACTGTGACTGAAAAAGACATTAAGGAGATAGCAAGAATGTGGGAATACCCACATGAAACAACGATAGATAAGGCATACGAAGCATTAAAGTACATGGAAGATACCCATAGTAAGAATCGACAGAAATCAATTTGCCATTTATGTTTAGGTGTTTTTCATAAGGAAGAACCAAATGTGATAATAGGCTGGTGCGGGTTGGACGGCGAAGCTGAAATAGGAAAAACGGTTCTTTTTTATATGATTGATGAAAAATACCGTAATCGAGGTTATGCTACACAATGTGCTATGGAATTGATAAATTATGCGTTTGAGGAGATGGAATATGACATAATTTATGGAGGATGTGCAAAAAGCAATGTACAATCATATAGGGTAATGCAAAAGGCAGGAATGGTTCAAAATTTCTTTTATGAAAATGGGGACTATATTTTTTCGATTCATAGAGAAGCGTTTTTGAATTCTAAAAGCTAAAATTAGAGGAAACACAATGATTGAATTAAAACACATTGTAAAAGAATACAACAAAAAAGTTGTGTTGGATGATATTAAAAAGCAATCAAGTATTTTAACAATTATGTTATATCTGTAGGGAGTTCTAGTGATGAAATATGATTTAAGAACCTAGTATTTATGCGGGTTGCAAGCAAATTTGTTTAAGCATTGGCAACGATTTGGCAACAGTTATAGCATCACGCACTAAATAATTACATCAATGTCATAAAGAAAACCTTGCTGATTTGCGCGAGCAATGAGGAAAATGGGAATGCTTGCATTTCCATTTGACGAATGAGGCGACAACCGCACGATAGTGCGGGTTAAGATATGGAAACTGAATATCGGCAAGGTCTTTTTATGCACATTTTTGTTTTCTTTTTAGATGTTTTCTTTTCTTCTTTCTCAATTTTCTTAAATTCCTCCATGAGCACATCACTGATCGTCTGTGATGGGACTTTCGCCCAATGCTTTGAGGTGTCAAGTTCGGGGTGCTTGTAAGGAAGTACAAAATCTGATAGACTGGGTGTGCTTATTGGAGTAGATCAAGGCGAACAACAAAACAATCCGCAACCTGACTGGAGAATATAAAAAGATAGAGTCAGATTGCCGGGAGGGAGTGAGGGCGCAGTTGGAGCGCATGAAAGAACTTTGCAAAGAGCTCAATAAGTTGTATGAAAAACAAAATGATTTGAAAGAGCAGAAATGGAAGATTGAAAAGTCGTTAAAACGATAAGATATATTGGGCGTGGCGGTTGCTGAGCCCTATATTTCATGATGGAAAATAGCGAGTGAAAATGATAAAATCTAAATGTCAATTTTATTAGTTGATAGAGAAAAGATATAGACAGACCACAGCTTTATAGGAAGATAGTGGAATATGTAAATTTTGAAAGTGGAGAAAACAGTAATGATATATCAAGAGATCGATGGCGTAAAATTTAAAATGGGTGGGCAATTTGATTTTAATTTTTTAAAAAAATACGGAAAGGTGTTTAAGATATATGATGGCCAGGATTCAGGAAATATCTGTTTCGGAATAGAAAACAAAGGCAAAAAAATATTTGTGAAATTTGCGGGAGCGCAAACTGCTGAGTACAACGGAGATGTGTCTGGAGCAATCCAAAGGCTAAAAGCAACAGTACCTATTTACCAATCAATTAAGCAAAAATCTTTGATTAAATACATAACCTCGGAAGAAATAGGTCAAGGTTTTGCTATGATATTTGAATGGGCTGATGGGGAATGTATGGGTAGAATGTATGAAAAATCCCATGAAATAATTATGAAGTTGCCATTAGACGAAAAACTGCATATTTATGAGAGTGTGATAGATTTTTTGATAGATATTGTGACACTGGGATATGTGGCAATAGATTTTTATGATGGAAGCATCATGTATGATACATCAAGAAAAGTTGTTACCATTTGTGACATTGACTTTTTTAGAAAAAGTCCGACAGTTAATGATATGGGTAGAATGTGGGGAAGTTCAAGATTTATGTCTCCAGAAGAATATAAGTATGGAGAAAAAATAGATGAAATAAGTAATGTTTTTATGATTGGGAAAATGGGCTTTTCTATTTTGACAGATAGTGATTTAAGTTTTGAACACTATCCTTTATCCTTGGAAAGCTTTCATGTTCTTGAGAAAGCGACCAATCCTAATAGATGTGAAAGGTATGCAAGTATCACAGAGTTTAAGAAGCATTGGCTCAAAGCACTTTGATAATTTTAAATTTTAGGAGTAACTTACCGTTATTTGCTCTATGCGTTTGCTGATTTCATAAAGCGAAGTTAAAAAAGAACAGGGTATTATATTCAAGCTATAAATACCCTCCGAACGATAGCAGAGGGTATTGAGCCATAACTTTAGTTTGCCAGGGTTGACTCTAAACCATACATTAGGTTTATATTATTTTCATGAAGCGCTTCATAAGTAATTGTAAACAGATTTTTGAAAGAGGTACAGGCATGAAAATAGGTGAATTTGCAAAAATGACGGGAATGCCTATATCAGTGCTCAGGCATTATGATAAAGAGGGGCTGTTATGTCCGGACTATGTTGACCATTTTTCCGGTTACCGTTATTATTCGGCTGACCAGATAGGGCAGGTGCATAAAATTGAGCTTTTAAAGAGCGGCGGTCTTTCTCTGAAAGAAATAAGGGATATTCTGAAAAATGCCGACGATAATGAGTTCATAAAGGGCATTCTGGAACATCGGGAGTCGGAATACAAAGACATGCTTGCTGCCATTGCGGAGGTAAAGCGTATGGTGTTTGAGAAAGAAGAGAAAAATACGAAGGCTGAACAGGAAAAACTGTCAGTAGTAGAAAAAAATGAATTGGGTGAAATGATTATAAAAGGAATATCCCTGCCCTTACCGTTGGATCAAGAAGCCTTTCTGGCTGCATGCGGCAGTCTGGACGAGGAGATTCAAAAAAGGAATTTTCAGCGAATTTCAGGATTCCTGACCTATGGAGGTATGGACAAAAATGATATTCAGGTAGCTGCCAAGGTGGTAAAACTCAGAGATGAAATGGGGGAACTGCATGAAGATATAAACCTTCTTTTTGAGGATGATGAGCAGGTCATTGGTAAATGGAAGGTTGTGGGCGAATATGCCGTAAAGGAAGATTTTTATTCTGAGGCAGGCGAGCGGAGAGAATCTGATATGGGAAATAAGGACAGGGAAATCTATTTTCTGCCGGGCGGAGAAGATTACTGGATTTATAGCTGGACAAAAGGATATCTGAAATTGGCCGGCGGCGACCAGTCCTGTTTATGCAGATATCAAATTGAGGACTATCAAGGCAGCCGTTATATGTTTGTGGAGAATAAATCCTATGAATATCTTCGCGGCGGGATGCCTACCGTATTAGTGCTGGAACAGGTTGACAAAAACAGGTATACCAAGCGTGAGATTGCCAGAGAAGATGACACGGATATGCCTTTTGTGAATGACGAGCGAGTTCTGGGAGATTGGAAGGCCTTTGACTTTATCCGCAATAGAGAGGAATTCGATCCGGAGGTGAATCATCTCCCTCAGGAAAGACTATTTTTTAAGCATATGCATTTTGGAGAAGAGGGATTTTTATCTAGTGTTTATATGGATGAAACCACATTGGGTAAAGAGATTCAGAGCTGGACGAAGGGTTATGTGCTCAAGCATTATAATCATACCGCCTGTGCATATGAAATTGTGACAGTTGAAGACACGGACTATATGATTATAGAGTGGAAGAGCGGGGATTATCGCTGGGGCGGTTATGATACGGACTATTATGTATTTATAAGAGACAATGTATGAGTTACAGAGACAGTGGTATAAATAGAGTGTTATGGAGCATTTTATTTGATGCCATAATTTGCAGAATTTGGTAGATTAAAAGTGAGCGTTTATGTGGTGATATATAAGCACAAAGATAAAGCACAACATAAAACATAAAATGTTATTGGAAGCCCTTAAGAAGCATGAAGTTAAAAAGGACAAATCATGTAATAACAAGGAACCTTGCAAGACGCACAAACAGAGGTATAATAACCACAGAAACATGAAAGCAGGTATGAAAAATGTGTGGACGCTATTATGTGGATGATGAAACTGCAAGAGAAATAGAAAAGCTGATAAGGCAGGTGGATGAAAAGATGCGCAAAGCTGAAAACATTCATCTGCAGGCGGGAGATATCCATCCGTCAGAGGTGGCTCCGGTGATTGCAGCCGATCATAATGACTTATGCTGCAGATGGCAGCGGTGGGGATTCCCCGGCTTTAATGGCAAGCAGCTCATCTTTAATGCCAGAAGCGAATCCGCCTTGGAGAAAAAGATGTTCAAAGAAAGTGTGGAGCATCGGAGGGTAGTTGTTCCCGCTACTTGGTTCTACGAATGGAACAGGAATAAAGAGAAAAATATCTTTTATAGGGAGAAACAGCCTGTATTATACATGGCAGGGCTCTATAACCATTATCAGAACGAGGACAGGTTCGTGATCCTGACCACGGCAGCTAATGAATCCATGAAGCCTGTCCATGACAGGATGCCCTTGCTGCTAGAACGAGATGAGATAGAGCAGTGGCTGTTTGAGGACAATCTGACAGAAGCTCTCTTGCAGAAAACGCCTGCTTTGTTGGAGCGGAGATCCGACTTTGAGCAAATGAGCCTGTTTCCTGTAGAAAATTCCAAATAATTCCCTCTTTACAAATCGAACACATGTTTGCTATAATAAAATTCCAACCAAAGGAGAAGCCATATGAGCGGCGGTATATCCGGAGAGAAACGGACGGTAGATTATGACAGGATAACGTTAGAATAAGAGAGGATGGGGTTACATGGCATTTGGGACAGGTACGAATACACAGAAGGCAGATGCCGGTTTCATTAAAGGAAAGCAGAGGGAGATAGCTTGTCAATGTTGGTTTACCAGCAAGGGTAAAGTGACACCGCTCATGCTGAAAATCGAGGATGAGGACGGTGAGATACGTACAGTCCGCCAGATTCAGGTACTCTCACAGGAGGAAAAGAAGTATGCCGGAGTGCGGTCAATGGAGTTTGACTGCATCATCACAATCTTAGAACAGCAGATTGATGTACAGTTGATCTATTACAAGGAAGAGAACAGGTGGGTGTTAGTCTATCGATAACACGAATAGCTGATATTTCAGGACAAATTTTGTCGGACTCAATACTAAACCGTGAAATCAGAAAACCAATAAATAAGATTAGGGGCTGTCGGGATGACAGTCCCTTTTTTTGTGATAACCCCTCAAACTCTTCCACGTAATAGATAGCCACTCAAAACTTTGAATGCTTATAAGACATTCTGAATCATTTTAACTAAATGACTACATATAATTATTTTGATAATATACCTTGACAGGCGAGGTATGTTAATATAGTATAGTATATCATTAGAACAGATACTATGAAATGTAATATATTAAAGCATGCGGGAAAGGGGGAATGAGCATGTCGATCACATCAGATATTCTCAGGGGACATACGGAAGCGATCATACTTTCACACCTTTTGGAACAGGACAGCTATGGTTATCAGATTAACAAGGACATTATGAAGAAAACCAACAATGCTTATGAATTAAAGGAAGCAACTCTTTACTCGGCTTTTCGGCGGCTGGAACAGGCAGGCAGCATCAAAACCTACTGGGGAGATGAGACAGTCGGAGCAAGACGCCGCTACTATGCAATAACGGACGATGGCAGAAAGGCATATCAGGGCTATAAGCAGGAGTGGCAGGAAGCCAAGAAAATTATAGACCAACTGTTAAAGTGAAACGAGCGGTAACTATTCAGCACAGGTCGGAGCATTTACTGCTGAGAACGTAAGAATATGATTCAGCGAGAGCAGCAGTCCGGTCGGAACGTTGTGATTGCAGCAAAGTCAGTGAGAAAGCATAGTGATTAAGTTTATAAGGAGAAGAAGACAATGAAAGAAAAAATTACATTGCATTTTAATAATTTATTTGCAGATGCGCCCAAGACAAGAAAGGCGCTTGACTTGAAAGAGGAGATGATTCAGAATGCCATGGATAAATATGATGATATGGTGGCAGACGGATATTCCGAGGAAGACGCATATCATAATGTGGTTGAGTCCATCGGTGATGTGACAGAACTTTTCCCGGAGGTGGAGGAGCGGAATCTGCTTACTCTGTCTGAAAAGGACAGGAAGAAAAAGGCGATGTTTACAGCCACTGCGGTAGGATTGTATATTTTTGCGGGAGCCGTATTCTTTTTCTTTGGATTGATCAGTGAGATAACAAGGAGTTACAGGTATGATTTGGCAGCGCTTGGTTTTGTGCTTGCACTGCTGATATGCATTGTGCCGACAGTCATGCTTGTGTATGCGGCAAACATGTATCCCGGTTACACGAAAAGGGAGAAAGATGACATGGTAGAGCTGTATAAGGAGGCAAAGTACAGCAGCAATAAAGAAAAGGCAGTCAGGAAATCTATTAATTCCATCATATGGACAATGACATTGGTCCTGTATTTTATCATCAGTTTTACCACTTATAAGTGGTATATCACTTGGATCATTTTCCTGATTGCAGCTTGTGTGCAGGCAATTGTGAAACTTATTTTTGAGTTGAGAAAGCAAGATAATTATTTCGAGTGAAAGGGATGACGGAATATGAGAAAAATAAAGATTGGGCTGCTTGTGACGCTGTGCGTTTTGACTGTTCTTTTGTGTGGGATATTTGCCTATGGTATGACGGGACACAATATATACAGGGCCTTTCAATATGATCATGAGAGAGACTATGTCGGTATGCATCTGGTACTTGAACAGGAAGTGTCGATCGATGGGATTGAAAATATTTCCGTTTCCTATAGTATGAACAGCAATGATGTTTATCTGTACGAAGGTCAAGGAGACATGCTGACCGTAAAAGAGTATAACGAAGTCAGGCTGAATGAGAATCAGCTGTCTACAGTGTCAGTAAATAGCAGCAAGCTTGAAATAAAGGGGAAAAGGAGAAGTAGCAGTAGAGTTGGAATAGGATTTTTCCATTTTGGATATGGAGGCGGTTACACCGAAATCTGGCTGCCGGCTTCCTACAAAGGAGAGCTTGCGATATCAACGTCCAGCGGCGACATTGCGTCCGAAATGGATTTGGCACTGGAAAAGGATTTGAAGGCAGCATCTACAAGCGGTGAGATTACCATGCCGGATGTAACGGCGAGCAATGTATCATTGGCAAGTACCAGCGGAAATGTCAGGATCGAAAATATTGAGACAAACAAGAATGGAACTGCCGGAGATATTGATATTACGACAACCAGTGGAGACATCACGGTAAAACAGCTTGTCGGGGAGACAAACATAGGAAGTACCAGCGGTTATGTGAATGCGGAAACAATCACAGGAAATGTACAGATAGAAACCACCAGCGGAGATATCACGGTACAGCATATTGACGGAAATGCTGCCTTTAGCTCTACGAGCGGGAATGCGAAGATAATGGAAGGAGGCGGTGATCGTTCTGTATCGACAAGCTCCGGTGACGTTACGATCGATGGAGCGGACGGATCATGGCAGGTTCATACGACAAGTGGTGAAGTCCGGGTAAAAGGGCAAAATGATAACGGGTCGATTGATACAACCAGTGGTGATGTCAGCTTGGAGATCGAAGGGCTAAACGGAACATTGGGCATCAATACCAGCAGCGGAACTGTAAATATGGTGCTTATGCAGGATAGCGCATTTGATTTCAGTGCGGATACCACGAGCGGGGACATCGACACTTTCTTTGATGATGACCTGAAATTCTCCAAGAGGGGGAACAGCGCACAGGGAACCCATGGGCAGAATTCGCAGGGGAACAGCATACGGATTGATACAACCAGCGGAGATGTAAGAATAAAGAGCTACTAGTATAATCCACTTTCAGGATAAGAAAAAAGCGGCAGATAGAATCCCGGAAATGCTGATATTGAGCGTTTCCGAGATTGTTTTTGTGTTCCAAAATAAAAGTATTGTGGTATAATGTTTACGAATAATGAAAATTGCATTAATTTTTTAACAGAAACTTTATAGAATTATACAGAGGCAATGAAGATATGATTGAAAAAAATTTATTCGAAAGTAATAGAGCAGCTTGGAATCAGGCAGCAGTTTATCATCAAAGAGCCTTTAATCGTTCTCTACATATTGGTTTTCAGGATCCTAAATTTTCAACTCTTAAAAAGGAACGTAATTATGTCGTTAACGAAAGGCTAAAGCAAATTGATTTTAGCGGTAAAACAATATCGCATATACCATGTAATAACGGTAGGGAATTATTATCTCTTATGCGGCTTGGAGCAAAAGAAGGAGTTGGTTTCGATATTTCTGATGCCGCAATTTCGGAGGCTGAAGAACTTGCTGAGATTGCAAAAGCAAATGTTAGATTTGTTCGAACAAATGCGTTGGAAATAGACGAAACATATAATAGCTATTTTGACTTTATATATATTTCGCAAGGATCATTGCAATGGTTTCCAAACTTAAATGATTATTTTAGTGTTATCTCAAGGTTACTTAAGAAAGATGGAAAAATAATCATTTTTGAGATACATCCCTTTAAATACTTTTTTGAAAATGGATTTAGCTTTCAGGCACAAAATTTTGAACAACTAACTTCCTACTTCAAGACAAGTCCGAATAATTATCCCAAAGGGTTGGACTATTTTGGAAATGTTGAATACGAATCAAATGAATGCTTTTGGTTCATGCATAAAATGTCTGAGGTCATAGCCGCGATACTCCATAATGGAATAGAGATTGAAGACTTTGATGAATACCCATTCGATTTGGACGGCACTCCTAATAAGGAGGTAGAGGGCAAGTTCCCGTTTAGTTACCTTATTACTGCTAAAAAGAAATGATTGAACGACAATTTTGAACAGTTTTTGTTTTGAAGCTTCGATTGCTGGGGATGTCTATTCAGGATATAGACTATGATAACGTCTTCAGGCAGTTACCGGAGGAAAGGCAAAAGGAACTGGAAGGCAGAAAAAAAGAATTTGCAGAAAAGGCGGGGATCACTTTATAAAGGAATCACTATAAGGCATTACACAGCGTAAGGGCAGTTATAGACCGTAGAAACGGCTTATAGCTGCCCTTGTTTTAGTTTGCACGCCATGGCGCGCTTTAACGGGTGAAAGTCCCGAATACGCCTAGGCAACGAGGAAGTATATAGCTGAACAGCAAGGGTGTCCATCGCGATGTGGAATCTGAAGGAAGCTGTAGGCAAACCCTTGGTCCGACGAACAGGAATCACATATAAGGCTCGGAAATACGGATAAGTCTGCTAAATAAGATGAAGTCCAAAAGTTGCTGGAAGTACGAGTAAATGTGGCGGATAGATGAGGGGATAGGGCGTGCACCTTAAGCTTGGCAAATATCATGCTCAATGAACTTGATAGGGAAATGGAAGTAAGAGGTCTCGACTTCGTGCGGTATGCAGACGATTGCATTATCATGGATGGAAGCAAGCAGGTGGCGAAACGGGTAATGAAAAGCGTAACCCGATTCGGATTAGTCTCCATGTTAGATTACTACGTTGAAAGACGAAGTTTCATGTTAAGTTGATTGAACCGCCGTGTACCGAACGGTACGCACGGTGGTGGGAGAGGTCGGAGTTTCTCATTTAAGAGAAATTCCTCCTACTCGATTGCGTTTGGCTCTAAAGTGGCTCTAATTGTTCTCAGNAGTGCTATTCTCCGAGTAGTAACGGAACGCTTTCACAATATAATCCGAAGNNCCTTTCTNATATTTNCTATCAGTTANNNTTTTTATATAATCGTTTGAATANGNNTNGATAAGNANATTNATATAAGNCTTACTGCAAGATATGGATACNNTNGTGCTGTTTTNCTGTATAAANTGCNANANTTCNTGNACAATNGATTGTATTNTNGGGGAAGAAACATCTTCTGACAAATCNGNGGTTAATTTACCATATAGTATATCAGACTGNTTGCCGATTTCTTTTNCTTCTTCTGATAATTGTTTTTCCATAATTTCAGAAAAGTGTTCCAGATTATATTTCATGGCNTCTGTATATTTTTCAACACTTCCAAATTGTTTAATAGCAANTTTGGCNAAGTTCAGNTTCATCATCTTTGATTTTTTGGATAAACAAGTCGTAATTTTCAATGCTTCCCCAGTACTTGATAATTTCTTCTGTCTGATTGGACTTAAAATNTTCTAAGGCANTAATATAATCAGACAAATCAAATTCTTTAAAACTCATACATTGTTCTCCTTTCTCTAAGCGGCTAAGGAGCTGTATAAGTCTGTCTGTCCGGTTACGTTTTAGAAGAAGCAATTCTTTTTGTTTCTTGAAAGCGGCAATTCTGTCAAAATCGGGCTTTTCAAGAATTTCCCGAATGTCCTTTAGNTTAAAACCTAATTCTTTAAAAAACAGGATTTGCTGAAGCTTCTGCAACGCTTCATCATTGTATAAGCGATAGCCGGACTGCGTTAATTCACTTGGTTTTAACAGTCCGATTTCATCATAGTATTGTAGAGTGCGTATGCTGATACCTGNTAATTCTGCTACNTGGCTTATAGTTCTCATGCTTACCAGCTCCTTTGATTAGTGGAGAAGTGAGATAGAAATTGCCGGCTCATATCTATTCTGCTTCCGTAAGAATAGAATACAGTATCACGTTACGTTGGAGTCAATACTTTTTGCTTAAAATTTTGGTGTNTTGTATATNNTAAAGAAANNAATTGAGAAAAGTGCCTTTTGGATGTATNNTAAATTTGNCAAATGTATTTGACTGATGATTTTGAAATTGTAGTTTAGGTTTAAAAAGNGAAAAATGATATAGTTGTATTGAATTGCGTATAATAAAGACGGTAAAAGGAATGAGGAAAATAATTTTAAAGCCTTTGGANGAAAAGCATAGGATTGGGGCGTTATGACATTGGAAAAATAGTCGCTGGCGGAAAGAATACTTATATTTCTGATGATTTTTTGATAGACAGGCGGTAACGGTTTCCGTTTTCCGTCTTTTCAAATGGCTGAAATCCTACGCTTTCAAAGCATTTCCGTGAGGCAATATTGAAATCGTATATTTCCTGTACATATAAGGTATTATAGCCAAGAACCCCTCCTCTTGCCACAAGCGCCTCGAGGACCTTGCGTCCAATATGTTTTCCGTGAAATGTTTTATCGCCGATAACAATCGGCATATCCTCTTGCCAGAATGTTACATCTCCGATTGGTATATAGCGATTACTGTCGTTGATTTCTATCCAGTAAAGTTCTCCGCGTGCATCCAGATATGCATACATGCGTTTTAATCGTTCCATGGTATAAGGCTCACGCTTCCCATCAACAAGATACACCAGATTTTCATCCTGATACCAGCTTAGGGCAAAGTCGCAGATGCCGTCATATTTTCTCAGACGAAGCATGTTATCGATTTCAATTAAATTGGGTTGCTTTATTCCCGGAATTGGCATAATTCGTTCTCCATTTGAAGAAATATGTATTAAAGTTATTATATATACAGGGAGTATACAAGTCAATAAACTGTCGGAATCAGAATCTCGGGCCTCAATAATAAACAGAGAGCTGGGAAGCTTATTCATTTGCTACTTATAATAGTTAGAAAGAGTGCCCTTTTTGCTGATTTCCATTGTTTGATGATAGGATTTAGTATTTAGGAAAGGCGTACATTTTTGAGGAAAGTGAAAAAAGAGGATTACTGAGAAATTATATGCCAGGACTAGAAGAGGTTGATATGTTGGAAAATTTTGCCAGGGGAATCCAAATGCAGATAAATTGAAATATACTGAATATTGATATAAAAGGAGCGGTTTAATATGAATGATTACGAAATACGCAAGGTAGAAAAAGATGATGACAAGAAATTTGCTTTTATACAAGTTGAAAGTTGGAAAAAGGCATATTCAAATATTGTTCCTCAAGAACATTTGCGAAAATTTCTTGATAATGATTATGTATCTTCCATATATAGGAGGCTGCTAGATAATAATAAGGGTAATGGCTATATTATGAAAGTGGATGGACAATATCATTGTATTGCATATTGGGATAAAGCAAGAGATTCAATGACTGATGATACGGCTGAAATTATTTGNATTCATAGTTTACCCGATAATTGGCGAAGAGGATATGGAAGTAAAATGATGCAAAAATTATTACACGACATGAAAGAACAGGGTTATTCGAAAGTGATTTTATGGGTTTTTAGGGATAATGAGCGAGCATGCTCATTTTATGAAGCATGTGGATTTAGAAAAACAGGAGAAAGTAAAGAATCGATGGGAGCAATCGAAATATCATATATAAGGAGTTTACAGTAGGAGTCTTGTTTTAGGGATAATTATATATTAGGCAGCGTAGTATTTATGTAATTGATTGCAAAAGCAGATCTGCCAAGTTCTGTTTGACGGGTACTGTTTTCATTGATATGATAATTATCGGAGGTAATATCTATGTCAGAAAATGTTTCAAAGTCGAAAGAGTATATGAAAGAGATTTTTAGTTATGTGACGCTGGTGGNAGGTGCNATGATCGCCGCTTTTTCCATTGAAGAGTTTCTGGTTCCATGTACGATTCTGGATGGAGGGNTCGTGGGAATCTCGATTATGATCAATAATCTTAGCAGGATTCCTCTGGGAGNANTGACTATGGCACTCAACATACCGTTCCTGATCGNCGGNATGCGGAAGTTGGGGAAAAAATTTATTGTCAAATCTGCGATTGCCATGGCGATATTTTCGAGTTTTCTGGAGATATTTGCGCCGCTTACGGATATGACNCAGGAATATCTTCTGGCCGTCTGTTTCGGAGGAGTGTTTCTGGGANTNGGCGTNGGNCTCGTCATTCGCTCCGGCGGCTGNCTCGATGGAACGGAGACGGTGGCNATCTTTCTGAANCGGCGTTTTAATCTTCCGGTNGGACAGACGGTNCTTTTCATCAATATNATGATCTATNCGACCGCAGGTTTTCTGTTTGGATTTGACCGGGCCATGTACAGCCTGCTGACGTATTTTATNACGTCGAAAGTGATTGATTTTGTAGAGACNGGCGTGGAGCAGGCAAAAGCCGCTATGATAATNACGAATGAGGGACGCAGGATCGCGGATGAGATCTATAAGAAAATGGGACGCACCGTGACGATCTTGGAGGGTGAGGGTCTGATCAGNGGAAAAAAGGCGGTTCTCTACTGCGTACTGAACAGGCTTGAAATTTATCAACTGAAGCATCTGATCAAAGAGGCGGATGCGCAGGCNTTTATCACGATNAGTGATGTGTCNGAGATTATCGGAAATCATATTAAAAAGAGGGCGGATGAAGATATGNCATAATGCGACTGCCCTGTTCAATATAATTTGCAATCCGGCAGGGGGTTTTTATGGGGATTATTATATGTGGTTTAAATGGCGCAGGAAAGAGTACGCTTGGAAAAGTGCTTGCGGAGAAATTGCATTTTTATTTTATAGATATTGAAGACCTGTATTTTCCAAAGACAGACCCTGATTACATATATGCTTCTCCACGTACTCGTGAAGATGTTGAAAAGCTTTTGTTACATGAAATGAAAACACATGAAAACTTCGTTCTTGCTTCTGTTAAAGGAGATTATGGAGAAGATATTTATTCTTTTTTCCAGTATGCTATATTGCTGGATGTTCCAAAGGATATTCGGGTGCAACGAGTTAAAAAACGTTCTTTTCAGAAGTTCGGTAACAGAATGTTATCAGGCGGAGATTTGTATGAGCGGGAAGAAAAATTCTTTCATTTGGTTGAATCCAGATCGGAGAACATTGTGGAAGAATGGGTAAGGTCATTGAAATGCCCGGTTATACGGATTGATGGAACCAAGTCTATTGAGGAAAATGTAAATCTTATTATNGAATATATACAGTAGAATGTATACAGCGTGGGTATTAATTTGCTAAGGAAATGGAAAATGATTTGTAAAATAAGAAAATGGGAATTGTCAGATGCGGCAGATTTAGCGGCAGCTCTTTCCAATAGAAATTTGTGAGTATGTTTTTGAGAAGAGCGATATAATCCGCATTTATGCAGAGCCATTTGCGTATAATGCCGCCTCTTGCAGAGTGCTTGAAAAAGCAGGATTTCANTATGAGGNNACNTTGAGAAGNAACGCTGTTAAGAATGGNAANGTAATTGACATGAAGATGTATTCTTTGCTGAAGGCAGGAATATGANTTCACGTTTATTGTGTAGTGGTGGCNATGAAAATTACAAATCAACTTTATGATTATCTTCACGATTGTGGTGCNGCNCTTGTNGGNTTTGCGGACATGAGTGTGGATAAAAGTCTAATTTATCCAAGAGCAGTTTCGGTTGCTATTCCTGTGCCGNCTGATATAGTGCGGTCTCTGAAAATNGCACCAAACAAAGCCTATTACGANGCATATAATGAGATGAACGACAGNCTAAACAGAATTGTAACAAACGGAGCGGAGTATCTGATANATAAAGGATATAATGCCATTGCAATGACAACTGATGTAGTGAAAATTGATCGTGATGAATGGGTTTCNAACTTTCCGCATAAGACCGTAGCAACACGGGCAGGACTTGGGTGGATTGGNAANAACTGTCTTCTGATAACTCGGCAATATGGNGGNGCAGTGCGGTTATCGTCGATTTTGACGGATGCACCGCTTCAGACTGCGGATGCAATTACGAAATCAGGATGTGGCAGTTGTACTCTTTGTGTTAAATGTTGTCCGGCAGAGGCACTTTCCGGAACTTTATGGGAGGCAGGAATGGNACGAAGCAAGCTGTTTGACGAACAGAAATGTTATCAAAAACAGGTGCAGATTATGACAGAACAAACAGGTATAAAAGAGGATTTGTGNGGCAAATGTTTTGCTGTTTGTGCATTNACACAGAAATATATTAGTGAGTAGCNTCATGTTATAAGGATAATCTTCAGAGAATATGAATAAAAAGTATTTGTTCCGATAGCTGACGCAGAGTAAAGAATCGAATTGANAAAAATGGTTGATGGATGAAGATGGAATTTTTGATGAATTTACAACACCAAAACAGATTCCTCTTGTAAAAGAGAAAAAAATATATCCGAATGNTCCCTNTCCGTGNGGCAGCGGTAANAAGTATAAGAAATGCTGCGGNAAACAGAAGTTGCTATGATATGTAANTGTGAAACTANAGAAGGAAGGAAAGAGCATAGATAGGCGGCCAGTGCTGATTTCTTTTATTTTATCAGCACATAACCAGCCTTTTCTATGGTNCTCCACGACGGGATGTTATCTTCCCGAATCGCTCTTGGAACAGCCCCCTCATCACTACCCGACGAAGTATTATATATCACAAACCTTATANCAGAAATANGTTCCCGGAGTAATATTATCATCGTCATAATATAGTAAACCCAGTTTACTAAACCTAAATGTCTGACGGTAATCACTCTTTTTCAATTCATCATAAGCCCTTTGGTATGATTCATAGTCTGCGCCGCCAATAGCAAACGTCATATGAAAAACATAGTCATTGTCATGGTCTGCCGGGCACGGTCCAAACATTTTGTATAATTCTTCGTTTAACCTTTTCTGTGCATCTACAAGCTGCGGTGTTTCTTTTGCTCGCAAGCTTATACATCCGGATTCGACTCCGCCTAATACATTAGACGGGAATACATCCATATCCACAAATTCAATATCAAATGGACATAGTTCCCTTGCGAATCCATCAAAAAATGCTTCCATTTTCTCCAAACCGGGAATCGCAAATGGCTGTTTCAAGGAAACATGCTGTGGCAGTCTTGCCATTTCAAATCCCATCTTTCCATACCGGTGTGCTTCCAGCATCATTTTTCTACCATAATTCTCTGCAGCGTTATCTGCAATTAAAACTATTGTTGCTTTCATTTTTATATCCATACTCCTTTCTCTTATCAGTTTTCACTATTTGGCAACAACATAAGAAAAGCACCCATAAGACCATAATCCCATAGTCTTAAGGGTGCGCTCAGCACGGTTCCACCTTAACTTTTCACTTCAGATTCTATCAAATCCTATCCTTTAACGCAGGCATACGGTAACACATACTCATTTCAGCATTACAGCTCTGGAATGGTTTTCGTCTAATTTCCGCATAAATAGCTTCCACCAAATGCTATTCTCTCTGGATGTTTCCAACTAAACTACTCTTTTCCGTCATCGCTTTTCTTATGTTATTGATGGCACTTTATCACAACTTCTTTATGTTGTCAATGCTCATTTTTTAAACTTTTCGTTCCGAAATGCTGCTTTTATTTCAAAAAAGTAGAAAAATCATTACTTAAGGCTAGCCGTCGCGTTATCGACTTGGTACAATAATCTTATAACAGCAAAAAGCAAGCACGAAAAGCGGACAACATCGTTGTCAGAATATGATTTAAATAAAAAAACGAGGAGGAGATTAAAGTGGAAGATTTGATAAAAGTATTAGAGTATGAAGGTATCGGATACCAGTCCATTATGACATGCAGAGATTGGAGAGTCGCTATTTTAAATTATCATGAGGAACTTCTGCCGGAAAACATTAATAATTTTCAGCAGCATTCCTTAACAGATGAAGCATTTGTCCTGCTTAGAGGGCATTGTATATTATTTGTGGCGGAAGATGAGTCACTTCAGAATATTCATGCCATAGAGATGGAGCCGTATAAAACCTATGATGTGAAGAAAGGAACTTATCACACCCATACGCTTACAGAAGATGCCATGGTTTTAATAGTAGAAGCGGATGATACATGCGACGACAATTCCCCGATCGTGCGTCCGAGCGCGGATGTTACCCGCAGATTAATAGAAATGACAAAAGAAATAGAAAGTAAACGGAATAAGTAATAAATATATGACTAATACACATATTCATGCTTTATAATCTCATTGGCACCTTGCGCAGAAAGGTGAGTTATAGATATGAAAGAAGAAAAGGGAAGTTTGAAAATAGGGACTGCAGCGTTATTGTGTGTCGGTGTTATTTTTTTAACAGGGTGTGTCTCGAAGGACGATGTTTCAACGAACGGCGAAATAGCGAGAGAAGAACAGGAAGAGCAGTTGCCCGAGGATGATAAGGAAGAGTCCTTAGAAGCGGCGGAAGTTCCGGTATTGGAGGAAGAAGGCGTTTTGGATAGCGCGGCTGCAGAAAACGAGGAGGATTCTGCCGGGGAAAGCGCAGAGAAAGCACAGGCGCTGCAGGAGGCGAAGATCAGGCATTACTATAGTGGTGCGTTGACGCAAATCATGGCAACAGGGCTTCTTCCTCACGAAAAAACGGAAGGCAGGGATCCGAATGAAAAGAATGAAGTGGTCGGGGACAATGCCTTTGCGGTGGCAGATGTTGATCAGGATGGCAGGGAGGAACTGCTCATCCGGTGGACAGGCTCGTCTGTAAACGGTATGTCTGAGAAAGAGTATGAGTACGATTACAATCCGGCCAGCGGGCAGCTGAGATTGGTGGCTGGCGGTTTTTCGACGGTCACTTATTATGACAATGGCATCTGCAAGGATAGATTTGCCGATGAGCAGTGGACTGAAGGTCCCTATAGGCTCTATCGCTATCAATCGGGATGTGATTCTTATATGGCGGTCGCTTCTGCGGATGCGTGGAACAAAGCGCTCGGAGATGAGTGGTGGGCTGATGGCCGGCCTTTTCCCGACGAGTTGGATACAGACGGTGACGGTATTTTGTACAATATTTATATAATAGGTGAGGGAGAGGAATCCTATGAATACGAGGATTACAAGTACAACCGGACCGATTTCGACGAAGTGTTTGGCAAGTATACGGAGGGCGCGAAAGAGCTTTCCATAGAGTACCAGCCCCTGGAATATGAGTCCTTTGCGGATTTCACACCGGCATATTTAAAACTTCTTGCAGACGAGGCAGGGAAGGAGCGGACAGATACAGCTTCCGATCTGGGATTAATGATTTTGAATGAAGATAATTTTCTGGATGCAGCGCAGACCCTTCTTTCTGAAAAGTATGGTGTAGAGCTTGAACAGCCGGAACCGAATATCGAGGAGCGGACGGTTGGGTTGAAGGATGGCAGAGAGGTGTTTTCCTTTGATGCGTTAAACGCGGGGCATATCAGTTATAAGGGTGAGCAGGTAGATGATGTGACCATCTTCGGTATCTATCCCGGGATCAGGGTAGGTGGTGCATGGAGAAGTTTAAGGGCCCACGGCTTTTATGCTACTTACTATGGAGAGGTGAAAAACCGTCTCATTACTGGGGAAGGTTTTGGCAATGTGAGTATCGAGTTTTCTGTGGAGGATAACGTGGTGACGGAGATCACGGTGGGGTCGTACTGCGCTTTTGCGGAGTAAGATATTTATTGACATCATTTTGTTCAATAACTTTTTTCCCCAGCAAGGTAATTGCCTGTTTCGGGCATTTGCTGATACAACGGTAGCACATGGTACATCTGCTTCCGGCAACAGCAGTATTACCCACTAATTCAATATTTTTCATAGGGCATAGTTTTTCGCACAAGCCACATCCGACACATTTTTCATGACTGATTTTCAGCTTGTTTGTATAGCTCTTTGTTTTGTTGTAAAAATACAGCCTTTGTCCAAACAATCCGGCTGCGTGATATAGAATTCCCAAGCCTTCTTGCGGCGGCTTGCCGCTTTTGATTTGTATAACGGCCTTATGGATTTTTAATTCTGCATTTCTAACTAATGCAACATTTTTTTCAGGGCTCCTTTTTAAAGCCTTCTCATCACTTATGCTGTCCGGCATTTTCAGGTGTAAACCGCCGATGATAATTGCGCCGTATTTTTTTAATAGTCGTGCGAGAATTCCGGCGCCGTCACCGCTAAATAGCCCCATGGTTGCAATAATAAAGACCTTTTTTCCTTTCCAGAGCTGACGATTTGTGACAATATAATCACGGAGAATCTTTGGGATATTGCTAAACTGAACAGGGTAGCATATTACTATTTCATTATGATTTATAATATGGGTGATTGCTTCGGTCTGCTCTATGGAATACGCAGGGCTGTTATCGCCGTATTCTTCCAAGAATTTTTCTATGCAATATTTTGAATTGCCTGTACCACTGAAATATATTCCTATCATTGTAATCCTCATTTCTGCACATGTTTTTTGCACATAACGAGTTTGCGCCAAGTGTGCGCAGATACAAATAGTGGCATCAGCCGCCAAGTGTTCCTCCGGGATATTCAATGTGTGAACCGAGACACTGGCGATACGTTGCCGTACTCCTCCCAGAACTGATGCCAAGGACATTATAAAACAGATTGGGACTGCACGCAAGGGAAAGAAGACCATGCTATTATGCAAATTATTGCATATAATATGACGTTATGTTATAGTACGAAAGTAAACGGGACTATTAACATATGAACTGATAAGGAGACAGGTATGGGGAGAAATGATGGTAAAGTAGTTATTTTTTTATACAATTTGTTTATGTTACTTTTATGTACGTTAGTGATCTGTTTGGTAGGAGTATGGGTTCTGGAAGGTAATGTTCAAAGCAAACATATCAAAGCCATGACGATTTCCGTTTATATTATCTTTCTCCCGGAAGTTATCTTTGGTCTGAAATGGGGTTTGAATAGTACATTTGGTGGTCGTATATTTACCATACTGTGCACTTTGGGGGACGGATTGATCCTACATAGATTATTTATTCATTTATATGTTACGAGGTCAACTGCGCCTATAACAAATATAATAATACATATATTGATGGTGTTTGGAATCATTTGGACGATCGTGATTGAATTTAACGAGGATCTTCGGGATCATATACTGTTATTTCCACAACCACAATGGTTGTTCCCCAATGGAGAGGACGATACGGAAAACAGATATTGGCATGGGATTTTGGTAGTATTGGCGGTGGCAGCATTTGTGTTTGTGGTATATGCCAGATTCAGCATTTCTTTTCCGTAGCCCATCCCACGTTTTGACTTGTCAACAATTATAAATTTAAGAAATCCGATATTGTCGTCAATATTGACGGAATAACAGAAGAATCCGACGACCTGTCCGTTGTCTTCAGTTGCGACATACGCATTGTCTGTCCAGTCAGTTGCAATTGTTTCTAAAAAAGCATGGAAGATACGTAACATCCTTTCTTCTTTTCACAAACTATACACCATAATGTATTCTTCCTCATTTTCCCTCACAATTTCAAAACCAATCTTTCGGTACATTCTTGCCGCATAATTGGCTTTTTGAACGGAAAGAGAAACATGCTTATATCCATGGGCTTTTAGTAAGGCAAGCATTTCTTTCATCATAGCGGTGCCGATTCCACATCCCCGATATTCTTTATAAAGGGAAATTGCCAAAGAGGGAGTTTCGTTGTCTATATGTCCGTAATCATTCATAATGCGCACCCAGACAGCCCCGGCGATTTTACCGCCCGCCTCTGCGATTAACCCCAGATCATCTTTTGACTCTCCGAAATCCGCAACATAAACCTGCAAATCGGGAGAGTTGATAATCGTTTTTGGAGGAGGCTCCACACCGTCCGGAATGAAAATTGCCTCATATAGAAAATCATCCAGCAGAGGATATTCCTGTTGGTGGATTTTGCGTATCTTATAGTCCATAGTAAACCTTTCGTAATCCGGAATTTTGTATGCTCCTATATTCTAGCATAATTTGAATAGTATAGCTGAAAAACTTATCAGAAATTACTTCTGTTTTTTATTCTATAGGATTCGGGTGCAAAAGGTACATTAATAAATTTTGTACAATAAAACGGGGCGTCAGTCATGACGCCCTTTCTCAATAATTCCGAATCCAAGCGGGTAAGGTCCCGTGTGCACCCCGATGGTGGCACCGATCTGATAGACGGGTATTTCGTCGATCTTATATCCTTTTTCATGCAATGTGGCAAGTGCCTGATCGCGGAAGGCAATACCCTCTTCTATGTCATAGCCGTATCCCACTGACAAGCTATAACAGTCGCTCCCCAGACGACTTTCCCGCAGGTATTCCAAAAGAAGGTTCATGACTTTCCTGGTGGTACGCTTGCGTCCTCTGTCAAGGCCGGATGGGAAGATTTCTCCCTGCTTTAACGTGATGATAGGGCGTATATCCAGAGCGCCGCCGGCAAGCGCGGCTACTCTTCCGATTCTTCCGCCGTGCCTTAAGTATTCCATGTTTCCCACCGTAAAGAAAATTCTCCCGGTGCTCTTGATCTCTTCCAACCGTGTGACTGCATCCTGATAGTTTACGCCTTGATCCCGTAGTTTTACAGCCTCCAATACATACAGACCTTGCAGAACCGTGTCAACGGTGGAATCGATAACGGTGATCTGTGCATGGGGATACTTCTCCATCACAAGTGTTCTGGCGTTGAGTGCAGATTGCATGGAACCGCTGAATTTCGTAGTGATACAGATACAGATTACGGGAGTGCCTGCTTCTGCATATGGGCGAAATATTTCCTCGTAATCCTGAATGGAGGGCATGGATGATTTGGGATAAACGCCCTTTCGGTCCACCATCTGCTGATAGAAATCGCGGATGCCGATCTCTACGTTTTCCTTGAAATAGTGCTCATCATCGAAGGATACGTAGAAAGGTACTACCGTGATATTTTTTTCCTGTACCAGCTCCGTAGGCAGATCGCAGGAGCCGTCGCTGATAATGTGAAATGTTTCTTGCATGTTGTAAAACCTTCTTCATTTAATATATTTATGTGCTAATAGAAGTTCATAGTGACACTTTTGACCTCTGAATTGTCATATAAATAAGACTTCTTGTATGATATATAGAATACTACGTTTACACAGTGAATGCAATCCTTTTTGAATATAAATATTACAACGAAGAGGTATATTAACTGCTTTTAGTAGTTTTTAATACTATATGCGCGTGGAGAGTATTCAGTTTATTCTGGAAAAAAGAGTACAAATATAGTAACATAAGGAATATGAATAGGAAAAATCACGGCACAAAATGCCAGAGAGAAATATTCCTTGAAAACGTAGTCGTGTTAGTTAGAATATGTGAAGTCTCGGAATGGAGGGAAACGTGATGCAGGAAATTAAGTGCCCTAATTGCGGGGAGGTTTTTGTTGTTGATGAGTCCGGATATGCGCAGATTGTGCAGCAGGTCAGGGATCAGGAATTCGAGAGGGAGCTGGAGCAGCGCAGGAAGGATTTATCGGAGGCGAAAGAAAGCGAATTGAAGCTTGCGCGGATGGAGCAGAAAGAAGAGTACGAGAAAGTACTTTCCGCTAAGGACACGGAGCTTCTTAAGCGGGAGCAGGAGATTGAAAAGTTAAAGGCGCAGATTTCCGGAAAAGAGACGGAGAAGAAGCTGGCGGTGAGTGAAGCTGTCAACGAGAAGGACAAAGAAATTTCAGAGAAGATTGCACAGATTACGGAACTGAAAAGCCGGTTGTCCAATAAGGATTCCGAAAGCGAACTAAAGCAACAGTCCCTGCAGAAAGAATATGAGACACAGCTTAGATTGAAGGACGAGCAGATCGAATATTATAAAGATTTTAAGGCGCGCCAATCTACGAAGATGATCGGTGAGAGTCTGGAACAGCACTGCCTGACGCAGTTTAATTCCCTGCGGATGACAGCATTTCCGAACGCTTATTTTGAAAAAGACAATGACGCGCGAAGCGGAAGTAAGGGAGACTTTATTTTCAGGGAAGCGGTAGAGGGCGTCGAATTTATTTCCATCATGTTTGAGATGAAAAATGAGATGGATGAGACCGCCACCAAACACAAGAATGAAGATTTCCTGAAAGAACTTGATAAAGACAGACGGGAGAAGAAGTGCGAGTATGCCGTGCTGGTTTCACTGCTTGAAATCGATAATGAACTCTATAACAACGGCATCGTAGATGTTTCCTATAAATATGAAAAAATGTATGTGGTGCGTCCGCAGTTTTTCATACCGATTATTACCTTGCTGCGAAATGCGGCGCTGAATTCCCTGCAGTATCGTCAGGAGCTTGAGGTGGCAAAACATCAGCAGGTTGATATTCTTCATTTTGAGGAGAATATGAATGCATTTAAAGAAGGATTTGCGCGCAATTACAGACTTGCCAGTGACAAATTCAAGACAGCGATCGACGAGATCGATAAGACGATTGCGCATTTGCAGAAAACAAAGGAGGCGCTTCTTTCCTCCGAAAATAATCTTCGTCTGGCGAATAATAAGGCAGAGGATCTGAGCATTAAGAAGCTGACCAGGAACGCGCCGACAGTCAAGGCGATGTTTGACGATTTGGAGAGAGTAGATGACGGTGAGTGAGCGCCGTGGCAGTAGAGGAGGAAGAAGAAATGGAACTGGTTATGCAGCCAACTTTTGAAACATGTGGTCAGGCGTGTATTGCAATGATTACAGGAAAAGATATTAAGGAAGTAATTAAGGATATGAAAACAAGCGGACCCACAAGCATAGGGCAGCTGATTGAAATATTGGACTTTTACGGAGTAAAACATGCTGAAAAGAACACCCGTATTTCCAAAAAGAACCCTGTACCATATGAATATTCCATTTTAACGGTGCATACAAATGAGGGATACACTCATTGGACAGTGCTGTTTGATCATAAATATTATGACCCTGAGTTCGGGATCATTGACGGCGAGTATACATATGGAAAAATAACGTCATTTTTGGGGATATATTAATAGATATGGCCGCTAGACAACGTCCGGTTGGGGAGTTGTCTGGCGGATATTTCTTTTTCACAGCACCCATGCAAATAACGCACAGACCGCAAACCCAATTATGCTGAACGTAAGGACAAGCAGGAGTTTTTGATAAGGACGCTTGCCGGATTCCTGTGCTTTCTGAATTTCATCTAACTTTTTGCCTTCTGTAAAAGCAACGATTTCTTTATATGTCTGAATATCATATTTCTTTTTAAACTTTTCCANTTTTAAAGCATAGTACATTGCTACGGCATATATTATGGCAGAAATGATCAAACCGTAATAACCTAATAATTTCGCAAGCGGTACAATCGATACGATAAATAATAGCAGTAGTATTGAAAATATTGCACCATCGCGATTAAAATATTGGACTTCTTCTTTGTTGATTTCTTCTTTCATAATTTTCACATCTCCTTTGATTAATTGATCAAGAGAGACATTGAATAGCGAACTTAACAAAAGAAGACTGTGAATATCGGGATAACTTTTATTGGTTTCCCAGTTAGAGATCGTCTGTCTCGTGACATAGATTTTTTCTGCCAGCTCTTCTTGAGATAAATTCATATTTGTTCGATGATTTTTAATCTGACTGCCTAATTCCAATTGTGCACCTCCCTGTTTGCAGAGCTTATAAGCCTCTCTTGATCTGTTTTTATGATATCAGATGTGTGAGAAGCTGTCTGTCAAATGTGTTTTACATTGCAGGAAAACGGTATATTTAGTAATGATTATATATGACTTACCGGTGATTTTGCAAAAAAAGAAAAAACCACTTGACCCCTACGCAGCGTAATAGTTTATGGTATAGTTACACGGGAGGAGGAAATGCCAATGATGACAGTAAATGAAGTCAGCAAATTGACAGGAGTGAGTATACGCGCTCTGCAATATTATGACAAAATCGGACTCTTAAAACCGTCCGGACACACGGAGTCNGGTTACCGGCTGTATGACGATACGGCCTTGGAAAAGCTGCAACAGATTTTGCTGTTTCGTGAGTTGGAGTTTCCGCTGAAAGAGATCAAAGAAATAGTATCAAGACCGGATTTTGACAAAAATANGGCNTTGGAGCAGCAGATCGCGCTGCTTACCATGAAAAAGGAGCATCTGGAAGATTTGATCGGATTTGCCCGTGAAATACAAGCAAAAGGAGTGACGAGAATGGATTTTTCAGNATTTGATACGCATAAGATCGATGAATATGCAAAGCAGGCAAAGGAGCAATGGGGCAAAACNGCCGCCTATCNGGAATATGAACAGAAANCNGCGGGCAGAAGTAAAGAAGAGACTCAGGTTGTNATGGAGAAGTTTATGCAGATATTTGCAGACTTCGGAAAANTGAAAGANACGGCACCGGAATCAGCGGCGGTTCAAAGTCNTGTGAAGAAGCTGCAGGACTATATCACGGAGCATTTNTATCAATGTTCCGACGATATTCTNTTTAGNCTCGGACAGATGTATGCNGNTGGCGGAGAGTTTACTGNCAATATNGACCGNGTCGGCGGTGNCGGAACAGCAGNATTNACNGCCGAAGCAATTCGGATTCACTGTGGCAAATANGCTGAGTAGTTGAACTTACGCGCGTATTTAGCGGAACAAAGTAGGAACTTAGGGATAGCAATGTGNGCTATCCCTTTNCTGTTNTTGTGGAGAAAATATTAAGTGCNTTTTTGNGGGATAAATGATAATATGGTATACAGNATAAATAGGTTTNNGGNTCNCNGGGAAAGNNNCATTATTTNCGTAAACGGCTTAGATTTGGAGGAAATGATGNATAATCAATTGATAAGTTTACAGTTGGAAAAACCGCAACAGGTGATCAAGGCGCAGGAAGCNCAGAAAGGTATGAACTGGTTNCTGGAGATTCTGGTCTTTCTGGCGGTGTTTATTGTCAGTTCCATNGGGCAGNTTTTCTG
Source organism: Lachnospiraceae bacterium (assembly GCA_014804355.1). Lineage (GTDB taxonomy): Bacteria > Bacillota > Clostridia > Lachnospirales > Lachnospiraceae > UBA3282. The sequence goes on along the minus strand of JAAUZY010000005.1, from coordinate 65,661 downwards.
CATGCTGCCGGGGGAAGTGATTCTTTTGGCGATGAACGAGGATTATCGTGNNGCGGTGNCAGCAAANGATCTTGAGGCNGCAACTTTAGCCGCGGAGCAGATCGGTGGTTCCGACCNGTATATGGTCTTTTCTTTGTTTGCGACGATTGGCATGACGCTTGTCACCATATTATTCTGCAAGCTTATTCAGAAGAGAAAAATAGATACGCTTGGGTTTACAAAAGGAGAAGCCGGACGGGAGTACCTGATCGGATTAGGAGTCGGNTTTGTGCTGTTNTCCTCGGCGATATTGATCTGTGTGTTGACCGGAGCGCTGAAGATTGAGGGATTTTCAGAGACTTTCGGTGTGGGAATGTTCATNCTGTTTGTGCTGGGCTATATGCTGCAGGGTATGAGTGAGGAGGTGCTTTGCCGCGGGTATCTCATGGTGTCTATCGGCAGNCGGTATTCCATGTGGGTGGCAGTGNTTTCCAATGCGGTGATTTTNGCCGCACTNCANNTGTTNAATANTGGCATCAGCATTCTTGCCTTTATNAATCTGGTGTTGTTCGGTGTGTTTGCGTCGCTCTATTTCCTGAAAAGGGGTAGNATCTGGGGAATTGCGGCNNTGCACAGTATTTGGAATCTGGTGCAGGGNAATTTCTGGGGNCTTCGCGTGAGCGGTATGATTACGGAATGCTCTGTTNTACGCAGTACCATGGTTGATGGCAAAGANCTCTTCAATGGCGGTGCGTTTGGACCGGAGGGAGGTCTGGGCGTGAGCGTGGTGCTTATAGTCGGAATCTGTGTTTTATTGAGAAAGAAAAGGAATGAGGCGGTATAGTTATTGCGTTCTTTGGAGATATTTCAAATATTGTATATAACGGACCAGATCTTTGCGGGAACTGCCTTTTAATGTCTGGATATCATACATAATATCATGCATAGTGACATTCGCCAGATAGTGATTCTTGAGGTTGGTATTGCCCAGGTAGGAGCTGTCTGTGCCAAGAAGATAATCGGTACTGACTTTATAATATTTCGCCAGAGCAACAACGACCCAGATCGGTATCTCACGGCGTCCGTTCTCGTAGTTAGAATAGGTTTGCTGTGAGATGCCGAGATGGGCGGCAACTGTTTTCTGTTTCAAATCATGATCATCTCGTAAGTCGCGTATCAGTTCACGCAGTTCTTTCATGTGTCGGCACCTCTTGTAGGAATGAAAATGTTGTTTGGGTTATTATTGCACAACAAGAAGTTGTATAATTGAAAGTATACGAAAAGTAATAAAATAGGATAAATAACAACAATATATTGTAAGTGATTTTACAAAAGGTTAAAAAATTTTTATTATATGACGTTACATGGCGCAAATGGTATGGAAGAAGTTTCGAAAGAGCTTACGGATAGGCAAGGGATATTCGGATGAAGAGGCGGAATTGGACGAAAGAAAAGTGAGATATTAGAAATAGTGAGCAACAGTTAATTAAATTTCCATTTCATTAACACCTGCTCAATGGTAGACACAATCGTAATCTGCTATATTGAAACCAACCGATAAAACGGAACATCCATAGGAGGTACTCTATATGCAGATCGGAAAAGTAATCAGACAATATCGCAAGAAGAAGGATATGACGCAGGAGGAGATGGCGAATCGCCTCGGCGTGACGGCTCCGGCGGTCAATAAGTGGGAGAACGGCAACTCCATGCCGGACATTACACTTCTTGCACCCATTGCCAGACTGTTGGATATTTCATTAGATACGCTGTTGTCCTTCCGCGAGGAACTGACGCAGGAAGAAATACAGGACATTATTCAAACGGTGTATACGATGTTAAGGGAGAAGCCCTTTGCGGAAGCATTTGAATGGGCGAAAGAAAAGATCGAGCAGTACCCAAACTGCGAACCGTTGTATCTGGAAGCGGCAGTCCTGCTCAATGCGGAACGAATGAAACAGGCGGATACCGATGAACGGTACGAGACCACGATCAATCAATGGTATACTATGGCACTTGGAAGTGAACAGGAACAGATTCGTACCATGGCGGCGGATAGGCTTTTCCACTTTTATCTGGATAAAAAGCAGTATGATAAAGCGGAAGAGTATCTGACGTATTTCTCCGAACAAAACCCCGAGAGGAAGCGGAAGCAGGCAGTCATATACAGTCGGACAGACAGAAGGGAAGAGGCATATAAGGCCTATGAGGAATTGTTGTTGTCCATGTATCAGACGACGATCCTGCTGTTTAGAAGCATCGGGATGCTGGCGCAGCAGGATCAGAATATGGATAAGGTAAGGATGATCGTTGAGAAAGCGAGTGACCTTGAGGAAATTTTTGATATGGGAGAGTACCATAAGGTTTTGTGGAGACATGAGCTTGCGATTATGGAGCAGGATGCGGAGACCGTGATTACTACCATGCAGCAAATGCTCACAAACATTGATGATATCAACCATTTTACGGAGTCTTCGCTGTTTGAACATATGACTTTCGCAGGTACAAGCGAGGAACTTCAGGCGCAGTTAAGAGAGGATATAGAAAAAGCGTTCTGGGATGAGGAGACATATGGTTTCCTGAAAGGGGACAGCAGATGGGAGGATCTGAAGAGTTGACCATGTTAAATCACCCAATTCCACCTGTCTACGACAGTGAATCTAAAGTTCTAATACTGGGCAGTTTCCCGTCTGTGAAATCGCGGGAACAGCAGTTTTTCTACGGGCATAAACAGAACCGCTTCTGGCGTGTTATGGCACAGGTGCTTGGCTGTGCTGTGCCGGAAGATATCACGCAGAAGCGTGCCATGCTGCTTGCGAACCATATCGCGGTTTGGGATGTGATTGCAAGCTGTGAGATCACAGGTTCTTCGGATGCGAGTATCCGGAACGTGGTGCCGAATGACTTATCACCGATCCTGACTACGGCGGTTATCCGAGCGATCTATACGAACGGCGGTAAGGCACATCAGTTGTATCAGAAATATATTTTCCCGATAAACGGGCGGGAAGCGCAGCTTTTGCCCTCCACCAGCCCGGCGAATGCAGGATATTCGTTGGAGAGATTAGCGGAGGCTTGGAGAGTGGTTGGGGAGGAATTAGATTAATGCTATCCTCCGGCAAATATAAGAAAGATATGAAAGCGGTTGATAAGACTGCTTTTTTTATACAAGATTGACAAAAAGTGAAACTTTATGAAATACTAAGTATAGATTGGTTTTACTATTGGAAATAATTTGATAATATGAGGATGATGAATATGAGCAAATTTATTAAAACATGTAGAGTAAGTGCCGGATTGACGCAGGAGCAGCTTGCGGAAAAAATGGGGGTTTCCGTTGTATCAGTTCAGAACTGGGAGAGCGGGAAAACAAAGATAGAAACCCGTAGGTGCACGGAATTGGCAGCTGTATTTAATGTTCCGGTAGAGAAACTGATCAAGGAGATGATTATTGAGGAGGATAAAAAACGTCCGGATCAATGGCCGGAGTTCTTGTTTGATGATGATACGAATGACATTATTGATACCTTGCATTTGAATCTTGCACAGCAGGATTTGTTCGGGCTCTTGTATATTTATGACGCAGAATATTTGAAGAAGACGAAGAATGATTTTAATACGCTGAATGATGACTTGAAAAAGATTCCGTATGGGTTTATTGAAAAGGTGGGAAGCATCCAGTTTATGAATCAGGTGGAAGGTCTTCATAAAGTAATAAAGCATGTAAAGACCGGATTTCTGATGAAAGTGCTTAAGCAGAATCCGGAGTCTGAGTTTAATGTGAAGAAGCTGCCGAAGGAACTGATTTGTGAGTTTATTGACGAGGGAGTCAAGCAGGCAGATGTTATGGCAGATTGGGGAGATGATTCTAAGGAATATGAAGCCGGGGATGGTCTTCAGATGAAGATATCTATGAAAAAGGCAAAGATTATTCTCCCGGTTCTGGAAATGGGGAAAATCCATCTTACGGATGGGCATTGGGCAAATCCGCCAAGAGAAGATGTACCTGAAGAAGTGCTTTTGATGTGTGGCTTTAAGCCGGAGCTGTGGAGAGAAGGCTATTACCGCAGCACAAATAACTGTGCCTATATCCGGAGCGGACTTGAGACCGTGACAGATTACCGACAAGTGTCCGAACCGGGTATAGACGACAAGTGGCTTTTGGAAATAAATGACAAAGGACTTCAATTATTAGAGTGGTTTAGGGAAAAGAAATAAATTCTCCGGCAGTTTATGGAGAATTTAAGGCATACGGAAAGGAGCGACAATATGTCAAAAGCGAATGACTGGAAATATGATAGTGAATATATCAGTTATGTAGAAAGGGGTGAGTCGGCAGCAGTTTTTATAGTGAGAGATATTGTGAATTCGATTAATACAAAGGGAAAATGGGTGGATATTATTTCACTTAGTACATATATCAAAAAGGGTGCCGAAGATAGACATGCTTTTAATTGGATAATTGCTGGACTGTTTCCAAGAAAGATGACGCCGGGGTATGATAGTCGGGATGCAGAGCATAATAAATATCTAACGTGGATTACAGCGAATGAAGACATTGCAAATCAAAGAGAAGCAGGTTTTTGCGGAGAAAAGTATCTTGTGCTGTGCAATCTTTTCAATAAAAACAGAAATAAATTTGTTATTCGTACAATTACAGCAAAGAAATATTGGGAACCACAGTCTGCATATAGGGAGATGGAAATAAAGGAACCGGTAGATCCGGATTGGGAATACAGAATACAGGCTGTTAAGAAAGTGAATAACAAGCAGGTACGCTATATTACCAGTCGCGAGAGAGAGCTGGAGAATGCGATACGGAAGCAAGGAAAGCCTACGCTTGAAATATTGGGTGTATAAGTTATAAATGCGATGACAAACTTATTGGCCGAAAGATTGTATTTTGGAAAAGTGCATATTATACTTATAGCAAGCTGGCAGGTTGGAAATGGAAGATGAGAAAAAAGTATGTACTTTGATGTAGAACGATGAAAATGCAGTAGGATAAGTGATAAAAGGAGGAACAGCAAATGCTATGCGATGATATCAGATACTTAACAGACAGAGCCCTGTGGGAAACGGAAAATCTCATGAAATGTATTCCTGATGAACTCTGGAATAAGCGTTATGACGGAATTCCCATGTGGAAATTTCTGTACCATACGCTATACTCCATGGACAGATGGTATATCAATCCCTGTGACGGAACGTATCAGAGTCCTTCTTTTCACACCGATACATTAGCCAATCTGAATGTAATACCGGAAGAGGAATACATAAGCAGGGAGCAGATGGAGGAGTATTTCTATCAAATTCGCGGTAAGATACAGAAATATATCACGGTACTACATGACAGCGAACTTTCAGAGAACCCCGAAAACTGCGATATGAGCAGATTTCGGTTGATTCTGGGACAGTTCAGGCATTGGCACCGCCATATGGGCGTAATCTACGGATTTATTATAGAGGACGCGGGCAAGTGGCCCTATGTGCTCAATATGCTGGGAGAATATCCCGACGAGCCGATGCCGAATTTTTATTGAGAAAAGCGGCATATAGACAAGCAGCGTATATGAAAAACAATATATTAGGAAAAGCAGCATATACTATGGCACAGATTTGATTTACGGGAAAGGAATCATGAAAATGAACATCGTTATTATCCATGGTCAGAGCCATCAGGGTTCTACATATCACATTGCAACAATGCTTGCAAAAAAATTAAGGGGAAAAGTTACCGAATTCTTTCTGCCGAGAGATTTCGGTTCTTTTTGTGTCGGATGTACAACCTGTTTTGTAAAGTCAGAAACATTGTGTCCGCACTATGAAAAGCTTGCCCCGATTACGAAGGCTTTAGATGACGCAGATGTCATAATTCTGGCAAGCCCCGTGTATGTATATCATGCAACGGGCGCAATGAAAGCATTCTTGGATCACTATGGCTATCGGTGGATGATACATCGTCCGGAGGAAAAGATGTTTCGCAAGCATGCGGTATGTATCTCCACCGCTGCAGGCGCAGGCATGAAAAGCACAAACAAAGATATGGCGGACAGCATGTTTTTCTGGGGAGTCGGCAAGACATATAAGTATGGGGTGGCCGTGCGGGAAACGTCGTGGAACCGCGTAAACCATAAAATTAGAAACCGCGTGGAGAGGAAGACTACCGCACTGGCACGCAGGATCAGGAAAAATCACGGCCGGGTAAAACCGTCTGTAAAAACGAAAGTATTCTTTTCTATTATGCGCATGCTGCAGAAAGCAGGATGGAATGAAGCGGATCGAAAGTATTGGGAAGAAAAGGGCTGGACAGGGAGGAGACGGCCTTGGCGATGAGGGATATTGCCCTAATTTTTTTAGTATATACTGTAATTTGGTAGAATAAGCGTCCCTTTTATTGTCATATTACAATTTAAGTTGTAAAATAATTGGTATAGGACAGGCATTTTGCAATTTATTTTTTTGCATATAAGGGGATGACTATGAATGCAGTTTTTCGTGATATATTTCGAGCGATCCATGAAGGAAAGTGGTTAAGTATTGAGTATCATAACAAAGAAGACAAGAATACAAAGTATTGGATTGGTATCCGCAGCTTGGACATTCGCAATCGTACTCTGGCAGTGGAAGGTCTTCATCTTAGGCAGTATACAGTGGAGGCCTTCGATAGAATAAAGATAGATTCCATACAGTCATCCAGAATCATAGAAGGTTCTTTTTATCCTGTCAATGAGTCTTTAGTCAAGGATATTTATTTAAATCCCCATAAATATAATTCGATTTTCGATAATGCGGCGAACTTGAAGATACTTAGCTATCTTGAAATGTGCAACCGCCTTGATTCAACACCATATAAGTCAGATTTTAATTTAGTCCGGTATCTGGATCACGATCATATCAGAGGAGAATTATACCAGTTGAGCCCGGAACAATTTTGTGAGATCGTGAAGAATTTTCAGTATCAGACAGAAAATAATGAGCGTGCGGACGGAGGTTTGAAAATCAAACAGCTGGTAATGAATGTTCTGAGTATTCATATGGCTAAGGGTCTGTACGTGCTGGCTTATCGTAAGCTGAATCTGGACGTGAAACAACGTGCATTAAAGCCTGATGATGAGATTACGATTTGTACAGAATTTACTATAGATGGGACAAAACAGAGTATTCGCAGATTCTTGGACGGAGATGAATATGAGCTGCTCTCTGATTTTGAAGCGAATCAGGAGAAGATCAAAGATTGTATTACGAGGCGTATGCAGAGGAACGGAAGCAATGTGGATGATATGCCATATATTATTGGCTTGGAGGCAGATATTGCTCTTGATTTGCATAGAGAATATCAGGCAATCATGAAAATGTATCAGAAGAAGAAAGTTCCCGTGCCGATCAGGGCCTTTTTTGGCGATTTGCTGGAGCGTCCGAGAAGGACGGCGGCGTACCCGATTGCTTTGATCAATCGTAGAATTAATATGGATCAGTTGCTGGCGATTCACAATGCCATGAAATATCCAGTGGCGTATATCCAGGGTCCGCCCGGGACAGGAAAGACAAATACGATTATTAATACAATTGTGACTGCTTTTTTTAATGAACGTACAGTATTGTTTGCGTCCTATAATAATCATCCTATCAATGGCGTTTATGATAAATTATCCACGATAAAATATAGGGGAAAGACAATTCCCTTTCCGGTTTTGCGTCTGGGAAATAATGAGAAGGTTAAAGAAGCCCTTGCAACCATCAAGAGACTTTATGCAAGTGTGCAGAAAGTACAAGTATTTGAGCGAACGCTGGATCGAAACAAAGATGATAGGAAAAGGCGTGCAAAACGTTTGTCCGAAATGCTGAAACGATATGAGGATCTTTTGGATTTAAAGGAGCGAGAAGAAACCATCGATAGAATGCTTGATTTTGAGCGTAAAAAGGGAGTCTCATTTCAGATGATGTCTTTTGAGGAGGACCTGGCAGTCAGACAGCGTGCCCAGATCAGCAGTAAGATCGAGGCAATTGGCGGAGTCTCGGAAGAGGAGGCAATATCGCTTTTAGATCAAGATGTGGAAAAGTTGAAAGAATATCTCTTTTATACGTCTGCAGGTTATATTAAAAAAATCGGTACCCCTAGATATTCTGACTTAAGAAAAATATTAGAGATGGAAGAGGAAGAAAAGCAACTGGAAGCTTTCACGAAATATTTGGGAGAGAAAGATAATATTATAAAGCTGCAGAAAATTTTTCCTATCATTATTACGACATGTATTTCCGCACATCGCCTCGGGGAGCCTGAACCGATGTTTGATATGGTGATCATGGATGAGGCAAGTCAGTGTAACATTGCAGTATCTTTGGTGCCTATCGTGCGAGGAGAGAGCCTTATGCTGGTGGGAGATCCACAGCAGCTCAATCCGGTCATTTTATTAGATGAGATAACCAATGAAAAGTTGAAGAAGCGTTATACGATATCCGATGAATATGACTACCGCAAGAATTCCATTTATAAGACTTATCTTGCGTGTGATGCTGTCAGTGATGAGACGTTGCTCCGTAATCATTATCGCTGCAACAAAAGTATCATAGGATTTAATAACCGTAAATATTATAATTCACGTTTGAATATTTTGTCAGAGAGTAAAGAAGAGCAGCCGCTTGTCTATATAGATATGCAGGAATCATATTCGGATTATAAGAACACTGCGCCCGTGGAAGCATATGAGATTGCGAAATATGCCGCGGCAAATCGAGATAAAAATATAGGGATCATCACGCCTTTTGTAAATCAAAAGAAATTGATTGAAGAAGAGCTGGAACGTGCCAAGGTGAAGAATGTGACTTGTGGGACTGTACATGCTTTTCAGGGAGACGAGAAGGATGTTATTCTGTTTTCTACTGCAATCACGGATCAGACGCAGGCAGGTACTTATGAGTGGTTAAAGAATAACAAGGAATTGATCAATGTGGCGACTTCGAGAGCCAAAGATCAATTGATTGTACTGTCCAGTAAAAAGAATCTGCAACGTCTTCATCAGAAAGAAGGAGATGATGATTTGTATGAACTTGCGCAGTACGTGTGGTCTAACGGGACGACTTCCGTGACACCGAAACAGGTGGCATCCAGAGCATTGGGTGTCAAGCCCTTCAGCAGCATTACGGAGGAAGCTTTTTTGCAGAATCTAACCCATGCGCTGGAAAATATATGGTTGACGCAGAGTCGCTACACGATACATAAGGAAGTGGCAATTGCCCATGTGTTTCAGAATAATGAGAGCTATAATGATTTATTCTATAACGGACGGTTTGATTTTGTAGTGTATGAAAAGCAGGGCAAGCAGGAGATCCCAATCCTGGCAATTGAGCTTGATGGTAAAGAGCACTTTGAGAATGAAGTGGTAATTAACAGGGATAAAAAGAAAAATGCAATTTGCGAAGAACACAATCTGCAGTTGATTCGAGTGGAAAACTCATATGCCAGAAGGTATAATCATATCAAGGAAATTTTAATTGATTTTTTCTCAGTTTCGCATTGATTGCATGCCTGGTGCAAAACAATGTAAAACAAAACCGTTTATTTTGTTGACAGTGTTTGCAACCGCACATATAATAGAATAAAAAGTATATGAGGAGTGATATCTTATATGGCTACTACAAATATTAATGTACGCGTGGACTCAGCGCTAAAACAGGAGGCAGAAGCTCTTTTTGGAGATCTTGGGTTAAATATGTCTTCTGCAATTAACATGTTTCTGCGTTCTGCCATCAATTATAATGGCATTCCATTTGAAGTAAAACGTCCGACACCAAATCTGGAAACAAAGGCAGCTCTAGATGAATATGAAGAAATGAGAAAAAATCCGGACAAATATAAGCGTTACGAATCTTTTGATGAAATTTTAGATGAGGTACTTGCCGATGCTTGAGATTGTTCCATCCAATCAATTTAAAAAGGATCTAAAGCTTGCTAAAAAGCGTGGCTGTAAAATAGATCATTTGCGTAATGTTGTGGACACATTAGCGCACGAACAGAAGTTGGATGACAAGTACCATGACCACGGATTAACAGGCAATTATAGCGGATTTCGGGAGTGTCATGTCGAGCCGGATTGGCTTCTTATTTATCGAATAAACCAGAATGCTCTTGAGTTATTTTTATTCCGTACCGGCACACATTCAGATTTATTTTAACAGATATCATTGGTGTGGAAAAAGAATACTTCAGTTCCTCATTTCCCAACAACATTACCCTTCTTAAGGCTGCGCACACTTCGTTTATAGGCAAACAAATCTTTCCAGATGGTCGGATGGAAGAGCAGCAACAGCGGGAACAGTTCCAGTCTTCCGGCCAGCATGTCAAACATAAGGACATACTTGGATACGTGTGAGAAGAAGCCGAAGTTCTCCATCGGCCCTACCATTGCAAGACCGGGCCCGATGTTGTTGATGGTGGCGGCTACTGCCGTGAAAGTCGTTACCAGATCCGTACCGTCGAATGAAATCAGAAATACGGACAGGACGAACAGAATAGTGAAAGTAATGAGATATACATTGATCGTGCGTATGATCTCATGTTCCACGGGCTTATCGTCCATCTTGATCTTTTTAATACTCTTAGGATGGATATAGGAAGTGAATTCCTTCTTTACTGTCTTAAAAAGTATTACGAAGCGGGATACTTTGATGCCGCCGCCGGTACTGCCCGCGCAGGCACCCACAAACATGAGCAGGACGAGAACGATTTTAGAAGTAGCCGCCCATGTGTCGAAATTGGTTGTAGAGAATCCGGTGGTGGTGATAATGGAGGCAACCTGGAAAGCCGACTGTGTCAGCGCCTCGAACGCACCTGCGCAGGTACCCAGAATATTGAGGAAAATAATCGCAACGCTGACCGCAATAATCAACAGATAGTAGCGGATTTCTTCCATCTTTAAGGCTCTCTTGATCTTTCCGAATATAATCAGATAATAGGCATTGAAGTTAATGCCGAACAGAATCATGAAAATCGTAACAACCCACTGTAAGTAGGGCGAGCAGCTTGCCATGCTGTCACTTTTAATACCGAAACCACCGGTTCCGGCTGTGCCGAAGCTGATGCATACTGCATCAAATAAAGGCATTCTGCCGATGAGAAGCAGGATCGCTTCTATTACGGTCATGCCGAGGTAGATCAGGTAGAGGATTCGTGCCGTATATTTCACCTTAGGCACCAGTTTGCCCACGGAGGGACCGGGGCTCTCCGCGCGCATGAGGTTAATATTGGAACCTCCGCTTAGGGGAACGATAGCCAGCAGAAATACAAGGACGCCCATGCCGCCGATCCAGTGCGTGAAACTGCGCCAGAACAAAGAACAGTGGGAGAGCGCCTCCACATCGCTTAAGATGCTGGCACCGGTGGTAGTAAAGCCGGAGATCGTCTCGAATAAAGCGTCCGTAAAGGAAGGAATCTCACCCGTAAGGCAAAAAGGGAGACAACCGAAGAAACTGAGAAGTATCCAGCTGAGAGAGGTGGCAATACAGCCCTCTTTCAGATAAAAGACCGAGTTTGTCGGTTTGCGCCGCGTCATCAGCATTCCGAGCAGCAGACAGAGTGCCGCTACGGGCAGATACCATAAACCTTCTTCCTCGGAATAAATCAGTGCGATTAAACAGGGAAGCACCAGTAACGCAGCTTCCGTTTTTAAAACATATCCTAAAATAAATCGAATAATTGAACTGTTCATTTCCACATATCCTCTATCTCAGTATATCTTGTATCGTATTGAATCCCGTGTGCGTGGTGACGATCATAACCGTGTCACCGACCTCGATCGAATCCTGACCGCTGGGGATGATAATGGAACCGTTTCGATAGATAAAAGAGATCAACAGCCCTTGTTTAAGAGAAAGCTTAGCCAAAGGGATATTCGTGACCTTTGATTCCTTCTCCACGCGGAATTCAATCGCTTCAACACGCGAATCGAACATGTGATAGAGCGTTTCTATATTGCTGTTCATAGAATCTTTCTTAGCACGCACATAGGCAATAATCGTCTCAGAGGTAATGAATTTCGGATAAATGACACTGCCTAAGTCCAGACTGTCTACTACGTCATCAAAAGTGATCCGGTTGATCTTCGTGATTACTTTGGCCTGCGAGACCATCTTGGCATGAAGCGTCAGCATGATATTCTCTTCATCAATACCGGTCAGAGGAACGAAAGATTCCGCATACTCGATGCCCTCTTCCTTGAGAAGTTCCTCGTTCGTGCCGTCTCCGTTGATAATGATTGCCTTAGGCAGCAGAATGCTTAATTCTTCACAGCGTTTCGGATTGCTCTCGATAATCTTCACGGAGATTCCCATATGTAGAAGCTGGGAGGCCAGATAGTATGCGGACTTTCCCCCGCCGATGATCATCGTGTTCTTAACCGCGTGTGTCTTGAAACCTATTTTTTCTAAGAAGGCCTTTGCATTCGCTCTGGAGGCGACGAAGGAAAGCAGATCCCCCTTCTGTATGCGGAAATTACCTGAGGGTATATGAATGTCGCGATCGCGCTCCACGGCGCAGATCAGAATATTGTCGGCAATGTTTTTGCCCAGCGCGCGGCCAAGTTCGACGATGGTCATGCCGTCTAACTGGTTGTTGTCGGGAACCTTGAACTTGACCATTTCTGCCTGCCCGTGCGCGAAGGTGCTCACTTCCAGCGCGGTGGGAAGAAACAGGATACGTGCGGCCTCCGCCGCAGCTTCCAATTCCGGATTTATGATCATGGCAAGACCTAATTTCTCACGAAGATAGTTGGCTTCTTTGCTATAGTCCGGCGTGCGGACTCTGGCGATAGCAGAACAATTACCGACACGCTTGGCAACCGTGCAGCACAGCAGATTCAGCTCGTCTGAATCGGTGACTGCAATGATCAAATCGCTATTCTCGATGCCGGCTTCGATCTGTACGCTGAAGCTGGCGCCGTTGCCAACGATGCCCATGACATCATACAGATTTGTCAGCTCTTGAATTTTCTGCGGATTGCTGTCGATCAGGGTAATATCGTGACCCTCTTTGATCAGCTGCGCGATCAGTGTCTTGCCGACCTTGCCGCAGCCCACTATGATAATTTTTAATCCTTGTTCAACGGTATTTTTTTTTCCAAACATAATATCTCCATTCCGAAACGCGCCTGTTGGCTCTGTGCGGCGTTTCCGGTACGTCTGTCGTAAAATGGCACATGAAACCATTATGCAACTATAATATAGCACTATATGAAGAAAAAAGCATTATGTTTTTAAATTTGTACATTTGATGGTTGTAAGATTTGCATATTTTGATTTGACAGACGACAGGTACTTATCTTGTACTGTAAAACATTGAAAAAGCATAAATATATTGCTATAATCATTTACATACGCAAAGAGTCTTTACGATGTGTGATTTCCGTTATTGAGGAGAAAATATTATGGGAAAAAGAACAAAATTGTTGCAATCGGTCTTGTACGCGGTTATTTTGCTGATATTTGTGATTGTGTTATTCTACTGGTATACAGAGCAGAATCGGGCACGCATTACGGAACAGAACAGGAACTATGCCGAAGATGCAGTGCACCAGACAGCATATCAGATCGAAGAGGAATTCAGGGGCGGATTGAATCTGATTAATTCGTATGCATATTTCATAAGCAAAGGTCTGTCAAGCCCTACGATTGATGTTTCGACGCTGAAAGAGATAGAGATGAACTCCGCATTCGATGCAATCCGGTTTACGGATATGGACGGAATAGCGCACTCTTCCGATGGAAGGACGGCCGATGCGACAGACCGTGACTACTATAGACTCGGCATAAACGGGGAGAGCGGCATCTCTGTCATATTTGATCCTCGTTTTGAGGACGGCGGAACGAGAATCAGTTTCTTCGCGCCGGTACGGTTTGCGGGGGAGATTATCGGCGTGGTCCGGGGGTCCTATACTGCGGAGGTGTATCTGAAGGATCTGCTCTACGCCACGTACTTCGGTGAGACTGCTGATATATTTCTGTGTATGCCGGATGGCAGAGTGATTGCCAGCACCGACGGAGAGAGTCATGAGGGAAATATATTGGATAGTCTGACAGAGGCAGGTACCATTGACAGTGAAACGGCTGCGTCTGCACAAGCCGTATTTCAGAATGGCGGGCACGGTTCATTCGTATGTCATGAAGGCAGCAAAACAGATAATCTCTGTGTCACTTATCTTCTTGACGACCAATATGTCCTGATACAGACATTTCCGCAGAATATTACGCAGAGTATGGTAGAAAAGGCCAATCTTGCGGGGATTCGTCTGGAGGTAATTTTGCTTATTCTGTGCGCGGTCTATGTTGTTTTAATGATTCTGCGGGCGGGCATGGAGAAGAAAAAGCTGGAGAATGAAAACCAGCGTGTTAACTATGTGCTGAAAGGGTTGAATACACTTTTCCTTTCGAGGTATTTTGTGGTGGATCTGGAGACGGATACATATTTTTATACTGCGGGCGTGAATCCGTTAGACAATCGACTGGATACGGAAGGAGATTACGCTTCTATAGTGGAGACCCACAGCAGGGATATTATCGGAGAAGAGGGGAAGGAAGAATTCAGGCAGGCTTTCGGAATTCATTCCATTATAGAAAGTCTCGCGGATAAGGAAACCTTCACTTATGAGTGTCATGTTATGCGTAACGGTGAAGAAGCATGGGAGCACTTGATCGCTGTTTGTCTGGAGCGCAGAGACGGCAGGGTATCTAAGATTCTCTATGTCCGCCAGAACGTTACAGAGATGAAGCTAAGAGAACTTCGCAGACAGGAAGAAGTCTCCGCCATGAACCGTAAGGAGAGGCAGTACAGGCTTGCGGTCACATCGAACTCCTTCTGCACTTTTGAGTTTAACCTGACTAAGGACCTGATCGAGCAGGATATCGTCCGCGTGACGGATGAGGGACAGATTTCGCTGCTGGAACAGGCAGGACTCGGCGCTCCTTGTAAAGCTTCCGACTTCTTTGACAGATGGGAACAGTTTATTCTTCCGGAATCATTGGAGGATTATGCCGGAACTGCGAATGTGGAATTTTTGAAAAAGAGCTATGAACAGGGCGAAGGAGAGGTCGATATCGATTTCTGGTGCAAGATGGGAGACGAAGAGGGTCAGGTGTGCGTGCGCCAGTCATTCTTCATAGCGCAGGATGATATTACCGGAGATCTGATTGTGATGGTGGTGTCAAGGGATATCACGGAGCAGGTCATCAGGCAGCGCGAGCAGACGCAGGCTTTGCAGGATGCCTTAATGCAGGCGCAGCATGCGAATCAGGCGAAGACCACATTCCTGTCCAATATGAGCCACGATATCAGGACGCCCATGAATGCGATCATCGGGTTTGCAACGATTGCCGCCAGCAGGATCGACAACAAGGAGCAGGTCAGCGACTGTCTGCAGAAGGTTCTGTCCTCCAGCAATCATTTGCTTAGTCTGATTAATGATATTCTGGACATGAGCCGTATTGAAAGCGGAAAGATGCAGATCCATGACCAGGAGTGTAATATTTCGGAGCTCATGCATAATCTGGTGAATATCATACAACCGCAGGTTAAGGCGAAACAGCTGGATATGTTTATTGACACCTTTGAAGTTACCAACGAAGATGTAATTGCGGATCCCCTGAAGCTGAATCAGATATTTATCAATCTGATGAGCAACGCGATCAAATATACGCCTGCCGGCGGCACAGTGTCTTTCCGCATTATGCAGAATACGACATTTAAACATGGCTACGGCGATTATGTTTTTATTATTAAGGATAACGGAATAGGTATGTCGCGGGAATTTGTGGAGCACATCTTCGAGCCGTTTGAGAGAGAGAGCACGACGACGCGCAGCGGCATTCAGGGTACCGGACTCGGCATGGCTATTACCAAGAATATTATTGAGATGATGAACGGTACGATTACGGTGGAAAGTGAGGTAGGCAAGGGAAGCACCTTTACCGTAAATCTGACGCTGAAGCTGCAGGATGTGGAGAAGAATGCGGAGCAGATCAAGGAACTCGAGGGATTGCGCACGCTTGTTGTTGACGATGATTTCAATGTTTGTGACAGCGTGAGCAAGATGTTAAAGACGATCGGTATGCGGCCGGAATGGACGACCTCCGGGCGTGAGGCCGTCCACCGGGCAAAGATCGCACGGGATGAGGGAGATTCTTTCCACACATACATTATTGACTGGCAGATGCCGGAAATGAGCGGAATCGAGACAGCCAGGAAGATCCGCAGTGTTGTGGGAGATGAGATGCCGATTATCGTTCTGACGGCGTATGACTGGACGGATATTGAGGAGGACGCCAAGGAAGCCGGGATTACCGCTTTTTGTGCAAAACCTCTCTTTATGTCGGATCTAAAGAGTGCACTGCTTGCGGCAAATCATTACAGTGACAAGGAAGAAAAACAGGAGGCGGTATGGACACAGACCGATTTCAGCGGAAAACGTGTACTTGTCGTGGAAGATATTGAAATGAACCGTGAGATTGCGGAAGTGATCCTGACGGAAAGCGGCTTTATCGTGGAGACTGCTCCGGACGGAACAGACGCTGTTGAGATGGTGCGGAAATCCGAAGAGAATTATTACGATGTGATCCTGATGGATGTGCAGATGCCGATCATGAACGGGTATGAGGCGACGCGCGCAATCAGATCATTGGAGAGAGAGGATGTAAAGACGCTTCCGATTATTGCGATGACAGCCAATGCGCTGGAGGAAGATAAAGAAACGGCATTAAAGAGCGGCATGAATGCACATATTGCGAAGCCGCTTGACATAGAGCATTTTATAGAAGTGCTTCACAACTATTTGCATTAAATACTGAGTCAGACATTTTCGGGAAATATCCGCCGTCTGTGCGGGATTTCCCGGAAATTAAGAATCTTTTATCTGAAATATCTCTTACACTTCAAGAAAATACAAACCCCCGAATTATTAAGGAAATACATGTTACAAGCAGAGTACAGGCGGCTGTAAATCGCAGGATGTGCAGTGCAGATTGCAGCTTGCGCGGGAAGTTCTTGCGCTTTTTTTGAAAAAAGGTAGAATCGAATCAGAAACGGCGAATCAGGATATAGGAATAAAAGCGGTAAAGTAAAAAAGAGGTGACAAGATGCGCGTAAGCTTTAACAGAGATTCTTCTTTGCGGGAAGATCGGGTTGATATACATTATCGGGAAGAGACGGAACGGATCGAGGTTATCCGTAATTTCTTTTCTTCACTGCAGAGCATTACAGGGAAAAAGGAAGAGGAAGTGTGCGTGCTGCAGCCGGGCAGTATCTATTATCTGGAGTCAGTTGATCGTAAGCTTTTTGCTTATCAGGCAGGCGATGTGTACCAGTTGGATTACAGTATGAAACATTTTTTGGACTGCTTTAGCGGCAATGGATTTGTGCAGATCAGTAAGAACACGATTGTGAACTTGTACAGGGTGAAGCGTGTGAATACGGATCTGAACATGCGGCTGAAGCTGGTGATGGATAACGATGAGGTGATTGTCTTAAACAGGACATACAAGAAGAATTTTCTTGACGCTTTGTATCATATACAGGAGGTGTGCCATGAAAAAGATTGCTAAACAAAATTTTTTCTCTACGGTGTGTGTTATCTACACGCTGCTTGTATTAGGGAAGCTTGCGGTGGAATATGTTGTGCGGGGAATATGGGGGAATTATCAGGGGAATCTGTTGATAATGTTTGTGCTGGCGGCACTGGCGCATTTCGTGCTGTCGGAGTATTACCGGTTCCAGAAATACCCGCTGCTTCTGGTGATCATCGTACAGTATCTGGTGCTGATCGGAGGCGTGATGCTTTTTACATGGATATCGGGATTCTTCGCGCCGCTGCATGAGAATGGATATCGGGACATGTTCCTGTCTTTCAGCATTCCCTATGCCATAGGCGTAGTGATCTATTATGCGGCGTTGTTTCATGAAGTGAAGAAAGTCAACAGTGCGCTCAGGCGGATAAGGGAGGAGTAAAGGCATGGCGGAAAAAGGGAAAAGGAAAATAACGGGAATGGATTATCTGGGACTTGGACTGTATGCGTTCGGCGGTCTGGGCATGGAAGTGCTGTATGCATATTTGCTGGAACCTGCGCTGTACGGTGCGCCGATGCAGGAGTGGACATCAGGGCAGACTATTATACACTGGATTCTGACCTGTATCACATGGGGAATCTTTGCAGTTGTTCTGATCAGGACATCGGGGACAAAATATCAGTTCCCTTTGACAAGAAAAGGAGATAAGTTAAGCCTTATAAGAGTCGGTGTATGTGTGCTGTTTATCGCTGCAGCATTCGGAGTCGATTATATGATCTGGGACGGCTTTAAAGTATATCTGGAATATGCGGGAAAAGGACTTTTGCTTTTCACTTTCCAGTACATATATTATGCCTTCGAGACGATGTTGTTTCTGTTGATTATAGTATTCGGACAGAAGGCGTGCGAAGTGTGGTTCCATAAGGAGAACTTTCCTTTCGGCGGAATCATCTGCGGAGTGACATGGGGACTTGCGCACCTGTTTACGAAAGATATTCTGACAGGCATAACAGGAATCTTTCTCGGTGTGGCTCTGGGCAGTGTGTACCTGGTGGTAAACAGAGATTTACGGAAGGCATATGTGGTAATGTTTCTCATGTTTGTGCTGTGAGGCGGTGAGCGGAAGGAAATGGGATTTCGTTACGAAGAGAACTGACGGTTGCGCAACCTATAGGAGCGGGTTTGACGCCCGAAATGTGTCGCGCAACCGGAGTTGCAACTCTATGATAATAGAAAAATGGATGGAAAAAGGAGACTNTTATCATGGAGAACAAANTGTTTACAAGAGATTTTACATTGGTGGTAATCGGACAGATTATCTCNCTNTTCGGCAATGCNGCGATTCGGTTTGCATTGCCGCTTTATTTACTGAATCAGACGGGCTCTTCCGCGTTGTACGGGACGGTGATGGCNATATCATTTATTCCGGCGGTTCTGCTNTCNCCTGTGGGCGGGCTGATTGCCGANCGGGTCAATAAACGGAATATTATGGTAATACTGGATTTTTCCACAGCCGGGCTGATCTTGCTGTTTATGCTGTTAATGGATCATGTCAGTCTGGTGCTTTTGCTTACGATCGTATTAATGCTCTTATACGGAATCGCGGGAGCCTACCAGCCTGCCGTACAGGCAAGTATTCCGGTACTGGTGGCACAGGACGAGGTTATGCGCGCTAATGCGGTGATTAATGTGATCAGTTCCTTCGCGTCGTTACTCGGTCCGGTGTNTGGAGGTATTCTGTACAGTGNATACGGCCTGNTTCCGGTGTTGGAAATCAGTGTTGCCAGTTTNGTGGTGTCGGCCGTGATGGAGATTTTTATTCGGATTCCTTATCGGAAACAGGAGACGGCAGGAAGTATCATAGGGACGGCGCTNCAAGATTTGAAGGAAAGCGTTTATTTCATTTGCAGGCAAAAGCCGATNATCGGNCAGGGGCTTCTCATAGTCTGCAGCATTAATCTGTTCTTATCCGCTATGATTATAGTGGGTCTTCCCTATCTGATTACCGAGGTACTTCCGTTTACGGCAGAGCAGGCGAATCGGCTGTATGGTTATGCGCAGGGNGCATTGGCAGCAGGCGGTATNGTGGGCGGCATCGGCGCCGGTGCTCTGGCGGACAAATTGAAGATCGGTAAAGCCGGTAATCTGTTGATTGCGGGGGCAGTTTGTGTATTCCCCATTGGTTTCGCACTTTTACAGTCGGATTCGGGCATGGCAGTTTATATNACGATTACAGTGTGCTGTTTTGCGATCATGGTGGTCTCCACTGTATTTACGGTACAGATGATGGCCTTTATGCAGACGGAAACACCGCAGAATCTGGTCGGCAAAGTAATTGCCGTGGCGATGACAGGCGCGATGTGCGCACAGCCNTTTGGCAATGCNATGTATGGGTTCCTGTTTGAACTGTGCGATGGGTGCGAGGCGGCGGTCGTGTTGTTTGCGGGGATNGTGTCGCTGATCATTGCGGTTGGGGCGCGGAAGGTGTTTGGGAGNATTAATATGGGCTGAAAAATAGTATGGAACTACGGTGTGGTATTTNCCATATTGTGNTATAATGGNAAAAAGCGAGGTGACANNTATGTTGGAATGGTTATTAAATTTGGACGGNAACATACTATTATTTATTCAGGAGTATATCAGANNTCCGATATTGACTCCGTTTGTAAAGTTTATCACAACACTNGGNAACGGAGGCGGAATATGGATANTNCTGNCACTTATTATGCTGATTATTCCTAAGACGAGGNNNGTCGGCTGTATGATGACNGCGGCGCTGATCGGNACATTGNTAGTGAATAATATNCTGNTGAAAAATCTGGTCGCCAGAACCAGACCNTACGAGGTGATAGCGGGNCTGACTTATCTGGTGCCGAAACCGGGNGAATATTCNTTCCCGTCGGGACATGCGGGCAGNTCNTTTGCGGTGGCATGTGTTATGTTCCGGGAGCTTCCTAAGNAATACGGGATTCCGGCNCTTGTTCTGGCTANTTTGATNGCNCTGTCCCGGNTGTATGTGGGAGTACANTANCCCAGNGATGTGCTGTTTGGCATAATCAGCGGTATTGCGATCAGCTACGCNGCTGTGGCGNTTGTNGAANGGATNGNTAAGTTGAAGAAAAACAATGAAGAGTGATTACATAACAATAGGGCTGACAATTTGCAGAGTGAGAGNCNGGAATTNGCAAAAGGCAGCGCAGAAATGGGGTAAATATGAATAAAATTAAATTTGCAATCNTGGCNCCGGGCGGTATTGCCAATAGCATGGCGGAGGCNGTAAGCCAGCTTNAGGAAATCGAATGNTATGCGGTTGCTTCCAGAAATTATGACAGAGCCANAAGTTTTGCAGATAAATGGGGATTCGAGAAGGCCTACGGTTCTTATGANGAGATGGTAAAAGATCCGCAGGTGGAATTAGTGTATGTGGCTTCNCCGCANTCNCACCATTATCCTTATGCGAAGCTGTGNCTGGAACATGGGAANCANGTGCTGTTGGAAAAAGCTTTTACCGTGAATGCGAAGCAGGCGGAAGAACTGATNACACTGGCGAGAAGTAAAGGGCTTCTTCTGGCGGAGGCATTCTGGCCCAGATATATGCCCAGCAGGAAGATGATNGACGATCTGATCGCACAGGGGGNTATCGGTGAGGTGCATTCTGTCATNGCGGATTTCGGCGCACCGCTGACCCATGTCGAGAGATTGAGTAANCCGGAATTGGCAGGCGGCGCACTTTTGGATCTGGGCGTCTATCCGNTCAATCTTGCNTTGCAGATNTNCAAGAGTCCGGTGAAAGANATTCAGTCNAGCGCGNNCATGTCNCCGCAGGGCGTAGACTGGATGAACGGGATCANACTGACTTTTGAGGACGGNAAGATGGCNGTNTTACACAGCAATATGCTGGCNTNTATGGGAAACCGTGGNATTATNAACGGNGANAAAGGNTATATNGANNTTAATGAGATCAACAACTGTCAGGAAATTCGCGTTTATAACGANCAAAAAGAAATGACNGCCCGCTATCAGGTGCCGGAGCAGATNAACGGNTACGAGTATGANGCGCTTGCCTGTGTACGNGCGATCANAGCNGGGCAGGTTGAGTGCGAGGAAATGCCGCANAGCGAGACNCTTCGGTTGATGAAGATTCTGGACGCGGTCAGGGAGCAGTGGGGATTTACNCTCCCGTGTGAATGATNGGAGAATACATATGACCAAGAGTATGACAGAGGGGAAACCGCTTCCGCTGATCTTNCAGTTTGCGCTGCCTCTGTTGATCGGAAATCTGTTNCAGCAGACTTACAATATCATAGATGCCGCGATTGTAGGACGNATCTTAGGNGCGGANGCATTGGCGGGAGTGGGCGCTTCCAGCAGCGTGCAGTTTCTTGTGNTGGGATTCTGTATCGGNGTCTGCTGCGGATTCGGNATTCCGGTNGCNCGCAGNTTCGGTGCACAGGATTATGACAAGATGCGGAGCGATATTTTNCACGGGATGGTGTTGACNGGAATCTTTGCGGTNGTGTTGACGGTATCCTGTGTATTGTTNTGCCCNCAGATANTGCATCTGCTCTCTACGCCGGAGGACATCTATACGAATGCCTANCGGTATCTGGTGATNATCTTTATGGGGATTCCTTTTAACTTACTGTATAATTTGCTGGCAGGNATATTNCGGTCGGTGGGNGACAGCAGNACACCGTTTATGTTTCTTGCCTTTTCTACGGTGCTGAATATNGTTTTGGATCTGTTCTGTATTCTTGTCCTTCACTTGGGATGTGCNGGNGCNGCNCTGGCAACGATCANGTCNCAGGCAGTAAGCGGTATACTTTGNTATGTTTATATGAGAAAAAAGATNCCNATCCTGCGATTAAAACGACAGGAGTGTCANATTGATGGGGATACNATCAAAATGATGCTGGCNATGGGAATTCCCATGGGACTGCAATATTCCATTACCGCCATCGGGAGTATGGTCATGCAGTCCGCCAATAACGGTTTGGGCAGTATATATGTGTCAGGCTTCACNGCCGGTATGAGGATCAAACAGTTCATGATGTGTCCTTTTGATGCGCTGGCGACGGGCGTTTCCGTCTTTTGCAGTCAGAATCTCGGNGCCGGNAAGATGAGACGTATCAAATCGGGAATCAAACAGGGAACTGCGATCGGTGTGTTNTATGGAACGGTGGCGGGTCTGGTGATTATCTTTTTCGGAAGGACGCTGTCGATGTTNTTCATATCGGGAGAGGANGCGGCGATANTGGATGCTTCCGCTAAATATCTGCGGTGCATGGGNTATTTCTTCTGGAGTCTCGGTATTTTGAATGTCTGTCGTATGTGCACGCAGGGACTCGGNTTTTCCGGNCGCGTGATTTTCTCGGGACTGGCGGAGATGGTGGCAAGGATCGTAGTCAGCCTGTGTTTTGTGCCGNTGTTCGGTTTCACGGCGATCTGTTTCGCGGATCAGTCGGCATGGCTTTCNGCGTGTGTNTATATCGTGCCGACATGTCTGCACTGNCTTAGAATATGCGAGAAAAAACTGCAGGGNGNTTCACAAATATGACATACTGNTGTCGGGTTTTCTATCGTATGATTTATGTATTCATAAGTGTCTGATGTGAATGAAAAGGTAAATGGCANGAATGTTCCGGAGAGGGATATGAAGATANAATACAAGGAGAACCGACNGAATGCATTTTGTNGANGCTAAGGGTATATTATCATCTCATAACGGCATGAATCTGTATCGNGGNTGTACGCACGGNTGNATTTACTGCGACAGCAGGAGCGAATGTTATCAGATGAAACATNACTTTGAAGATATCGAAGTCAAACAGAACGCGCCGGAGCTGCTGGAGAAGGCACTGCGGTCTAAACGCAAAAAATGTATGATCGGCACAGGNGCTATGTGCGATCCTTATATGCACTGTGAAGAGCAGCTTNGGCTTACGCGAAGNTGNCTGGAACTGATNGATGANTACGGTTTCGGAGTCACGGTGCAGACNAANTCTGACAGGATTCTGAGGGATCTGGATATTTTAAAAAGTATTAACCANAAGGCAAAATGTGTGGTNCAGATGACGCTCACGACTTACNATGAAGACCTGTGCCGTATCGTAGAGCCGAAAGTGTGTACGACGAAACGACGCTATGAAGTGCTGNAGATCATGAAAGANAACGGTATNCCTACGGTGGTGTGGCTGTCNCCGATCCTGCCCTATATTAATGATACGAGGGAGAATATAGAAGGGATTCTGGAATATTGCNGGAAGGCCGGCGTGTATGGAATCATCTGTTTCGGGATGGGACTTACGCTCAGACAGGGAGACCGGGAATACTATTATGCGGCGCTGGATAAACATTTTCCGGGATTGCGCGAGAAATATCACCGTAAGTTCGGCTATGCCTATGAGATTCCCAGTGACCGGCAGGGAGAGCTGATGAGATACTTTTACGGTTTTTGCAAAGAGAACCGTATCGTAAGTGACGCAGAGCAGGTTTTTGCCTATCTACGGGAGTTTCCGGAGAATAAGGGGTATGAACAGTTGTCGTTGTGGGAGATATAAGATCGCATATATAGTTCATCCGGGTGCATTCCACTGCCCCAAGCTGTATCTGGGGCAGGGAATGAGTCATGTTTACTTCTTTTTGACAGGAATCCATATCTCAGTATAATAATTCTCATCATTTGTTCCGTTGGGATATTTGCTTGGATCATCATACATTTCGACACAATATCCTGCCGCAAACTCATAATCCTGCAATGCCGGAAGCCATTCGGAGAATATTTTCGTATTTACGTCCTGTAAAGAGTTCGGAAGAGCGCCCTTGCACGGAAAAACCGCCCACGTAAAGGCAGGGATTGTCCTTACTGTAAGCCCGTCCGGAATATCTATGGACGGATTATAAACATCGGCGATCAGATATTCAAACTTTTCGGTTCCCCATTGAGGGTCAATGTTAATGCCGAACATTCCGCAGACATATTCGCCTTTTCCCGAGGCATAATGCTCCTGCCAGAACAACGGTACTTCCTGTTTTGGATTTTCATAGGTAAATTCCTTTGATGCGCCTAAAACAGTAAAGGCTTCTTTCTTGACAATTCTGTAATCCATAATGTAACCACCTTTCAATGAGATTGTTAGTTTCAGCGGCGCAAATGTTTTAATCATTGTTTTATTCTTGCGCACTGTCAGAGGCGTATATCCATGAAAGCGGGAAAAGGCTTTGGTAAAGCTGTCGGGAGAGTCATAACCATATTTCATGGCAAGCTCGATAACCGGAATATCACTGGTAAGCACTTCTTCTCCTGCAAGCGCCATTCTGCGGTTTCTTACATATTCCATAATGGAATACCCGCACAATATGCTGAATCCTTTGTGAAAATAAAAGGGGGAAATATTCACATGCTCTGCCACGTCATATAGTGTGATGTCCTCTGTGATATGGCTTTCTATATAGTTGACTGCTTCACTGATTGCGTCCGCCCATTCCATGATGATCAACCTCCTGCTGTGGTTACAGTATACGCTTAATCATTTACAGCGTCCCGACATTGCTTGGTTTCTTTTGTCTGCACATATGTCATTTTAACATATCTTTTGGGATGTTTGGAATGATATTGATAAAATTCCACGTGACTCAAGAGGAGTAAGAATATATGTACAATATCGATAAAATGTGTTATAGTAATGAAACGATAACAAGGATAATGAACCGCAAGAAAATGTCTAAGAACCGTGCGGAGGCGATAGCGATGAGTATCTTTGAGTATGATGAAGAGAAGCATATGAGAAATGAACGCGAGGAAGGAAGAGAAGAAGCATTTGATTTAATGCAAAAACTCATGGAAGCTGGAAAAAATGAGGATATGAAGCGTGTACTTACCGACAGGGAGTATCGGGAACAACTGTATCGGGAATACCATATATTTCAATAGGGAACACAAAGATATGGGAGAAAGCAGCATGATTACAGAAAAGTCAGAAGCAATACATACAAACAAAGATACATCGGCATGTCATCAAGTAAACAGCCAAATGGTCAAAGATCTCATGCTGTCATTAGGGGCAGATTTATGTGGCATTGCCAGTATGGACAGATTTTGTGATGCGCCGAAGGGATTTCATCCGCTGGATGTTATGCCATCCTGCAAGTCAGTGATATCGTTTGGGTGCAGATTCCCGGTCGGAACGCTGCGCTGTAACAGTCCGATTCCGTATACGAGAGTACGCAACTCCATCACGCCGAAGATGGATGCCATAGCGCTGGATTTCTGCATCGAGATGGAGCGGAGAGGTGTTATATGCGTGCCGATTCCGACCAATGAGAGCGTATGGGATGGCAATACGGGAAGATGGCGTTCTATTGTTTCGCAGAAGCATGCGGCGCAGGCAGCGGGGCTGGGTACGATTGGGCGACATTCATTGCTGATCACACCGGAATTCGGGAGCATGGTCTGGCTGGGAGCAGTTTTGTGTGAGCAGGAATTGGTGCCGGACGAGTTAAAAGAGAATATCTGCAATGAATGCAATCTCTGCGTGGAGGTATGCCCGGTCGGTGCATTGGATGAGTATGAGCTTAAGCAGCAGGTGTGCTGGGATCATGCCTTCGGAGATGATGAAAATTTGCAGACATGGACGATTTCCTGTCATAAGTGCAGGGATATTTGTCCGTTTAATTTGGGGAGTGCCGTTGGACGTTTTTAAAGGCTTATTTTATATCCAATTCCGGCGGCACATCAATTTCATCGGACACATACTTACCGTTTTTCTTGCGTTGCCGCACACACTCTGTCAGCAGATACTCGATCTGCCCGTTGACGGAGCGGAAGTCATCTTCCGCCCACGCCGCGATTGCATCATAGAGTTTTGCAGATAATCGAAGGGGCACTTGTTTTTTACCTGAATCGCCCATAAAATCCTCCGTTTCATTTCATAGGGTAACGGCATGAGATATACTTTCCTCGCAACCCCGCTTTGCTCAATTTAGTAAAGGCTTCCGGAGTTGACTACCGGCTGTGCATCGTGGTTGCCGCACAGAACTACCAGCAGATTAGATACCATAGCTGCTTTACGTTCCTCGTCAAGTTCCACGGTATGCTTTTCATTCAACCGTTCTAATGCCATCTCGACCATACCTACCGCGCCGTCCACGATCATTTTTCTTGCATCAATGATAGCAGATGCCTGTTGTCTCTGCAACATGACTGCGGCGATCTCCGGTGCGTATGCCAGATAGGTGATTCTTGCTTCCACAATTTCGATGCCCGCTTCTTCCACTCTGGTCTGAATCTCTGCACGGATTTTGCCGGCTACGATTTCGCTGGAGCCGCGAAGACTGCCTTCATCAGCCATGCCGTCTCCGGTAGTGTCTACGTTAGGGGCTACGTCGTAGGGATAGGTGCGCACGATATTGCGAAGCGCGCTGTCACACTGTAAGGACAGAAATTCCTTGTAGTTATCTACGTTGAAAACCGCTTTGGCAGTATCTACGATTCGCCAGGTTACTGCGATACCGATTTCCACTGGATTACCCAGACAATCATTGATCTTCTGACGGCTGTTATTTAAAGTCATGATCTTTAAAGAAAGCTTCTTGGTAGGAGCCTCCTGCGCGGTGCTGACACCGGACTCAGCAATCACCAGCGTACCGGCAGGTCCGCCAACACCTTTGACATCACCGCTCTGGCCTAACTTAGTGTGGGAAGCCGGATTGACGCCTGCACAGAAGGGATTGACGAAGTAGAAGCCGTCGCCCTTGAGCGTTCCTACATATTTACCGAATAAAGTCAGCACCAACGCCTCTTGGGGCTTCAAAACTTTCAGACCGCAGAAGAGAATCCAGCCAAAGAATGCGTAAAGCATACCTATGACAAAAACGGTGGTTGTGAGAGTGGTAGCTGTCTCGTTATCAAAATGGATGATACCGATGATAATTCCTGCAATAGCCAGTGCGTATAACAGGAGAGTGACGAATAGTACAGGCAGTCCGTTCTTCTTGCCCTGAATGAGTTTTTCTTCTAAGTTAGTTTCTTGCATAATCTCCTCCGTTCCGAAGCGGCGATGTGGCGCGTATGCTTTGGATTTTGATGGCGTGTAGTCAGTCGCTTCTGGTGAATGTTCTTTTTGATATCATTATGATATCATATTGATTAGAAATGTCAATAGCAGATTATAAAAAAAGTCAATTGTGAAGAGAAGCAGGGGTTGAAGAATAAGCGAAGAGACTAAAAACTACCGGCTTTTGACGGCCGGTAGCTTTTGTTTCATAATGCCAGTTTATACAATACTAATTGATTAAGACTTACCCCTTCTTTATCAGCTTCAATGACCAGCCGCTGATGAAGCGACTTAGGAAGCCTGACATTGAATTTTCCACTGTAGTCTGTTGTTTTTTCAGGGATTGGGATAGGCAGATTGTTTTCCAACTTTACTTCTATATATACTTCCATAGCTTCATTGAGATCTTCGTACAATTCCTCCAAGGTGCTGCCGGTGCTTTGGCAGCCGTCCAGCTCTAATACCCTGCCATAGAAATAATGTCCGCTTTCGTCGTTTAATTCCTGAACCAATCTTGTATAGGGCAGAGCCATATAATCTTTAACTTCCATACGATACTACTCCTTTTCATTTATTATTTCGGACACAATAAGATTTATTCTCCGATTCTGTTTAATATATCTATTACATAAACCTTCTTTAACGGGCTTTCCTGTTTGATGGTGGTCAAGTCTCCGGTCTTTTTGTTTAAATATTGTTTATGGCTTCCCTTCTGTCGGACACCTTCGTACCCATAGGCTGTCAGTACTTTATCTGCTTCTTCAGGCCGTATTCCGTTCGGTTGCCTTTTCATTTTTTCAATGATTTTTTCTACGCTTGGCAATGTGATGTATCCTCCTTGTAAATAAACAGTACTGTATGTAGTACTAAAAGTCAATACCTTTTCAATGTACTTTTTTACCATTCAACCTGTTACTTTTCATACCCACGCCACAGCGACCGGGGTCTCCAATGTGTGAATAGTAACTTCAACCTTATAATTTGCTCTATAAAACCTTGCACCAGCCCCATTTTACAGTTATGATGGAAAAAGATAAGAATCACGGCATGAAAATGTCAGAAAGACAAGTGCCGGACTGTTTTTAAATAAAAAGGAAAGAGGCAGCTACAAATGTCAGTTACAATCTTCACCATGACCCACAAGAAATTTCCGGATCCCCGGGACCCGATCTACGTGCCACTGCATGTCGGGCGCGCACAGGGAGCGGACTACGGTTATGCCGGGGACGATACGGGAGATAACATATCTGCGAAGAATTGCTATTACGGAGAACTGACCGGAGTATACTGGGTGTGGAAGAATGTGCGGACCACGGATTATGTGGGTATTTGCCATTATCGCCGGTATTTTTGTACGGAAGAGGGCAGGATTTTCAATGCAAGCGACTATCTGTCGATTCTGAAAGACTATGACATGATAACTTCCAAGAAACTGAAACTGAATTATTCTTATTTTGACGGCTATGCAAGCGATTATAATATTTTTGATCTGGTCACAACAGGCGAAGTGATCCGGCAGATGTATCCGGAGTATTATGATACCTTCGAGCGGCTGGTGCATGGAAACGGCACTTATTTCGGCAATATGATGGTGTGCTCTAAGGAACTGTATGATGAGTATGCCGCGTGGCTTTTTTCTATTTTTCATGAGGTGGAAAAGAAGATCGATCCCAGCGGTTATGACGATTATCATAAGCGGGTTTTTGGGTTTATATCGGAATTTTTGCTGCTTGTCTGGACGGAAGTGAAGGGGCTTAAGGTATATGAGTGCAAGGTGGGCATGACGACCGAGAAATACGAGACAGGCCAGATGAAGGAGAAGCTGGCGGAGTATTTTATGCAAGGGGATCTGGACGGAGCGAAAGAATATTTTCTGGGCGTGCTTAAGAAGCGGCCGGACGTGTTGATGGAGGCTTCGGATATCACAGGGGAGTTGAAGCTGTCCATGCAGGTGATTGCCGTCTGTGAATTGGAGCGGCAGGAGTACGGGGAGAGTGTCATCGACCGGATACGCCTTGCCCACAAGGAGAGCGGCACCGATAGGAGTAAACAGGAATGTAGCAGGACAGACTCCGGCAGGGGAAGTGTATTTGAAGAACTGATGCGTTATTTCAGCGGCTTGAATGATGTGGTGAATGCCTGTAAGGTGGGACGGGCGGATGAGGAAGAACGACGTTTCCTGCGTGATAATCAGGTAAGCGACATTGCCATAGAAGCATCCGCCCGACTTTTTATTTCAGAGGAAAAAGAACTCGAAAAAATCATAAGTAATATCGAAGAGTATAAAACAGAGATCAGTTAGAATATAAAAGAGAAACTTAAATCGGTACGGAATCATATAGAGTTTCCGCTGCCGGTAAGTTTCTCTTTTTGAATTATCTATTGCATGTCAGATAAAAGAAGTGTCACATCAACGGTAGGGTCATTGATATCCCCTTTGACACTGCCGAGGTAAACGAGGGTATGATCTTCCGTATAGCGGTAGAAATGACTGTAATATCCGGCGGTCTCTTCTTCTGAGTCCGATTCCCAAGATACAAATACCAGTTCAATATATGAGTCGTCCGGATTCAAATCGTATAGGGCAGGCTCTGCCCATACGGCATAATGCCACAGAGATTCCTGCGTTTCGGCAGCACTGTCTACGGACATGTCTGTATCATTGATGATCAGGTGTGGGCGGGGATCATATGTGCCGTCCTCGTTTGCGACATCTTCCGAATAAGACAAAATGGTGTCCTCCTCACCGTCCCCGTTTAAGTCGGCGGTGTAGGTTTCATGCGGCTGCATTTTCATCACAAATCTGTCCGAATAAGTATAGGACTCTTTAAATCCCATATCCGCCAGATCACTGTAAGGAATAGCGAACTCAATAATTCCTGCGGCATAAGATCCAAGGGCGTAAGGATCGCTTATGAAGACCAGACCCGAGGTGGACAGATACCATGCGTTGTCGGCGTACAACACGGACTCTAACGTGCCGTTTGTAATGTCGTCGGCTGAAAACATCCGCTCGGCGTAGGATTCGGTTTCCGCTAATTTCTGATTATAGGATAACGTGTCTTCCCGAAAAGCGGCGGGATCATCGCTCAGATCCGAGAAGGAGATCAGGTCGCCGGTTTTGGCGCTATAGTTGGCTCCCAGCATCGTGTAATTGCCGTGTGCACCGCCGCTGAAGGAGTCATAGGTCAGTGTAAAAGAGATCACGTTGCTGTCCGCTCTGACGGTCTTATACGTCAGCCCCGCACTGTAGCCGATCAGGGGATAATCATTATCCTCTTCCTCGAAGTATTGCAACATTTCTTCTGCCATGTCTTCTACTCCGTTGTTTGCATTAAAAGAATCGACCCGGGAGCGGATGTCGGAGTTGATCTTATTGGCAGCCTCCGCATTTCCTTCCATGGTGATGACAGGATAGATAGCGCTCTTGTAGAAATATACCGTGCCGTCTTCCGTGGATTTATTGTTTTCTTCCGTCTGCATTTGAATGTCTATGTTGGATTTTCCAATACTGACAGAAGTGTCATTTGTGGTTGCACTATCCGCCTCATCATTGCTTTGATCTGTATTTTCATCGGATTGACCGAGGGTGCTGTCCGTTGCGTCATCCGGTTGCTGCGCTCCGTCTTCAATGTCATTTGTTCCGGAATCAGAATCAGATCCGTTAGCACCGCAGGCCGTACAGCACATTACCGCATACAGCAGCAGGGTGCAGACTGCAATTTTCGCTGTTCCGTTTTTAGGCACAGCTTGGTGTTTATCAACAGTGTCACGTCTATTTGTCATACGGGTTTGCATGATTATGATAGCCCTCCTTGTTGAAACCTTAAGGTTACTTTTCTTATTATATAGATGTTTACATCAAATTATTAATATGGTATGCATCAGTATGGCACGGTGATATGGAAATGGCAAGATGTGAATGAGAAATGATGCAAAAATGATACAAAAAAGATTTAAATATGCATATTTTCATCAGAATATGCTGATTATTCACTAATTACCTTATATTTATGCTTTTCAACCCACATTCTTTGTGATATAATGCGGGTTGAATTAAGCGAAAGGATGAAGACAGATGACAGGGCTTCAAGAGTGGTTTTCCAATTTCTGTGACTTATTTTATAAATGTTTTATCAAAGAAGACCGTTATAAACTGTTAGTGAGCGGTATCGGTGTTACGATCAAGGTTTCGCTGCTGGCAGTCGTTATCGGTACTATGATCGGTATTCTGATTGCGATATGTAACCTGTCCAAGAGGAAACTGCCGAAAGTGATCGGCGGAATATATACGGACGTGATAAGGGGTACGCCTTCCGTTACCCAGTTGATGATCATTTATTTTGTTGTTTTTGCTCAGGTCAATCTCAATAAATGGATTATCGCGGCAATTGCCTTTGGTATCAATTCCGGTGCCTATGTGTCGGAAATCATCAGGGGCGGTATTCTCTCAGTGGATCATGGCCAGACCGAGGCGGGAAGATCACTTGGACTCAATGCCTTTCAGACAATGACAAGGATCGTCATTCCGCAGGCGGTAAAGAATATCTTTCCGGCGTTATGTAATGAGTTTATTGTTCTCATCAAGGAGACGGCTATTGTCGGTTATGTGGGATTGATGGATATCCAGAAGGCGGGCGATTTTATCAAGAGTGCCACATATAAACCATTTATGCCTCTGGTCGGAACTGCAGTGATCTACTATGTACTGATTAAGATATTGACGCTGTTGCTTCGCCAAGTTGAGAAACAGTTGAGAAAATCTGATGTCAGGTAGGAGGGAGAGCGTTCTATGATCAAAGTAAAAAACTTACATAAAAAATTCGGCGACCTGATGGTTTTGGACGGAATAGACGAACATATTTCACAGGGGGAGGTCGTTGTTGTAATCGGACCGTCCGGTTCAGGTAAAAGCACATTCTTAAGATGCTTAAATCTGCTGGAGAAGGCAACCGACGGTGAAATCTATGTGGACGATCAGCAGATCAACGCGCCGAAAGTGAACGTGAATCATGTCAGACAGAAGATGGGGATGGTGTTTCAGCAGTTTAATCTTTTTCCCCATCTGACTATTATGGACAATATTACATTGGCGCCGGTACTTCTTAAGAAAATGACGAAGGACGAGGCTGTCAAGAGAGGACAGGAACTCTTAGAACGTGTAAATCTGGCAGAGAAAGCGGATGCTTATCCGTCACAGCTGTCCGGCGGGCAGAAACAGCGTGTTGCGATCGCCAGAGCGCTGGCCATGAATCCGGAGATCATGCTTTTCGACGAACCGACTTCAGCGCTTGATCCCGAAATGGTAGGCGAAGTGCTGGATGTTATGAAGGATCTTGCCAAATCCGGCATGACCATGGTGATTGTGACCCACGAGATGGGTTTTGCCAGAGAGGTGGCATCCAGAGTGCTTTTTATTGATCAGGGCAAAGTGATGGAGAGCGGCACGCCGGAGCAGGTATTCAATGATCCGAAGAATGAGAGAACGAAATTATTCTTAAGTAAAGTTCTGTAGCAGTGGTATCATGTCGAACGTCTGCCATGAGAGGCTCTTCAATAGAACGCTGTTTATGAAGAAGAGTGTGTCATGCGCTTGGCGGATCGGCTTAAGATATAGGGAACTGCTTGATCGTATCAGATGGGCAGTTGCCGGGATACATTTTAATATTAGGAGGAGATTATTATGAAAAAGACAACAAAAGTAGCAGCGCTCATGCTGGCTGTAGCTATGATGATGACAGCCTGCGGTGGCAATGCAGATCAGGAGGCAGACACGGGAGCAGCAGTGGACGAGACGACTGTGGACGCAGCGAACACAGACAATGAAGCTAATGAGGCTGATGAAACTGATGCAGTTGATGTAGAGGAGGAGCAGCCAGCGTCACTTACGAGGACGGAGGGCGTTATCACATTCGGCACCAATGCTGAGTTCCCGCCTTTTGAGTTCGTTGCAGGTAGTGGCGTGATCGATCAGTATGACGGTATCGATATGGCAATCGCAAAGCAGATCGCCGAAGAGAACGGTATGACAGCGGCAGTCGAGAATATGGAGTTTGACTCCCTGCTTATCGCATTGCAGAACGGTCAGATCGATGCGGCGATCGCAGGTATGACAGTGACGGAAGAAAGACTGGAATCAGTTGATTTCTCCACACCGTACTATACGGCGACACAGGTTATGATCGTGAAAGAAGATTCCGACATCGCGGCAGCGGCCGATATGGCGGATAAGAAGATCTGTGTTATACAGGGATACACCGGTGAAATATGCGTTCAGGATCTGGGTTATCCTTACGAGGCATTCAAAAAAGGTACAGAAGCTGTTCTGGAGCTTGTAAACGGCAAGTGTGATGTAGTCGTTATCGATTCCGCAACCGCGCAGAAGTATGTCAGTGACAATGAAGGTCTTAAGATCGTGGAGGATTCCGCGACATTTGAGTCAGAGGAATATGCGATTGCAGTTCGGAAGGGTAATACAGAGCTTCTGGATATGATTAATAAGGCGGTTGAAGCGAAACTTGCTGACGGCACGATCTCTGATCTGGGTGTGAAGTATACTGAGGAAACTACGGCGGAATAAATATTAATTAGTGTCTATGGGAAATAAATTTTCCTTGACATAAAAAATACTGCTTCATATAGTAATAGTAACAAGACAGATACGTCTGTCTGGGTGCGCTGACACCTTAAAAATCTGACAGATATGCCGTATATGGTAGGATGGTAGGTTGGGGAGCAACAGAAAAACTCCACAAGTGAGCTGCATATGGTAGGGTAGCAGGTTGGCAGACAACAGAAAAATCAGCATATTATTACGAGTGTCGCAAAACAACGGAATCTTTGCTGTTTTGCGACACTGTTTTTTTACATGCTGCTATCAATTAGTATATCGTGATGACCTATAAGAGCCAGTCCTTTTTATCTGATCCGCAAAAAGAAGCTACCCTATAAAGAGTAGCTCCCAATATTTATTTTGCCTGTGCCATTGAGAATAAGGTATCTTGTAAAAGTTTAGAAAAATTGATATTATTTTTTTCAGCAAAAGTATTCAGCCATGCAGGAATAGTAAGGTTTTTCCTTACAGCTTTTTCACCATATTTTTCTTCATAGGCATCAATGTCTAATAATAACATATTTATCATACACCCATGTTCGGCAGTTATTTCAGAATAGTCGGAAGCATGCGGGATTTGTTCTCCATCTTCAAGCTCTCCTAATATCCAACCACTGGCGGCATCGATCCCCATTTCAATAGCCTGTTCTAAATCTTTTCCCTCTGTTACGCAACCGGGTAAATCTGGAAATTCTACCACGTATCCACCGCTTTGATCTGTAAAAGGCTTAAATACAGCCGGATAAATTAATTTCAATATATTCACCTCCATTTATAAAATTGAGCAAATGGGGCTTAAAGCCCCGCTTGTTTCAGAATTGATTTTACTGTATCGGGATTTAAATCCCCTCCATGCTCTGGGATTGTAACCTGTTTATATAAATATAGTGTAATGCGCATTATGCGCATTGTCAATGATTTTATTCTTTCCAGATGTCACTAAATAAAAGTTGAAATAGCTTTTGACTTGTAAACTTTATCCAATCTTATATACAAAACAGTTTGCCGCTGTCTGCTCTTTTTTATATAAACTCTACGATTCGTAGGTGTGATTCTTCCGTTGGTTATCATATAATATCTTCATAGAAATTTATAAAAAGGTGGTGTCTGCATGGATCAAGTTAAAATAGGCAGATTTATTGCAAAAATGAGAAAACAGCAGAAACTGACCCAGCGTGAATTTGCTGATGCTCTGGGTATTAGTGATAAAACCGTCAGCAAGTGGGAATGTGGCAATGGTATGCCCGAATTATCCCTCATGCAGCCGATCAGCAGAATTCTTAACATTAGTCTTAATGAGTTGTTTTCGGGTGAAAAACTGAGCGACGCTGACTATAAGAAGAAGGCAGAGGAAAATATGATGGAACTCGTAAAAGAAGCGGAAAAAATGAAAAAGAACATTGTTGGCGGCAAGGTTTTAGGCTGTGTGAATAATGTCGAGATGTCTGCAGATGAAGCGCATAAGACAAATACGGAATTTTGGAGTACCATAGGCAGCGGATTTTTAGGTGCAACCGCTCTGCCCAGTTGGGGAAATTTTTTTCCGTCAGAGGACAAGCTGAAATTACTAGGCGATCTGTCCGGAGCAAAAGTGCTTGAAATCGGCTGCGGTAACGGCCGCTCGTTAAAGTATGCCGCTGATTCAGGCGCCGCTGAATTGTGGGGACTGGATATATCAGCAGATCAAATTGAACGTACAAAGAATTTTCTTAAATCACAGGAAGTCAATGCAGAACTTGTCTGTTCACCTATGGAAGAAGAATGCGGACTTCCTACCGAATATTTTGATTTGGTTTATTCGGTTTACGGAATCGGCTGGACGACGGATTTGGATAAAACCTTCAGGCATATTTATTCGTATTTGAAAAAAGGCGGAGCATTTGTCTTCGGCTGGTCACATCCGATTCATAAGTGCGTGTCAATCGAGAACGGCAACCTGATTTTCAGTAATTCCTATTTTAATGAAGAGTGGTATCGCGCCGGTATGGGTGATAAAGAGATCATGTTGTCTAACCGTATGTTGAGTACATATATTAACGCTTTGGCAGATAACGGGTTTGTTATCGAAAAACTGGTTGAAGAAATCGACAGGGAAAAAGCAATGGCGGCGGATAATGATTTTGGAAAAAAGGCATTGATGCTGCCCACGGTTTTCGTCATTAAGGCGAGGAAAAAGTGAGTTGTGAGTTATATGCAAAAAAAGTTTTATAGTAATTACTATCTGCAACAGGAAATATCACTGAATATATTCATCAACATAACTTCTAAGCAGTTCCTGCAATTCTCTGTCCATAAATTCATAATCATCACTGATGTATAGACAGACTAATTTCTTACCGGCAATTATGTCAGAATATTTCGCCTGTATTCTTCGCATATGCTTTTTCTCCATACAGAAAATGATATCCGCCCATCCGAGAAGACCGGGAGTAACTTTGATTCTGGCGTTCTGCTCTGTACCCGCTGAACGCGCATGATGCCCATTTTGACCATCGAAGATCCTCTCGGCGGTCAAACTACGCCTTTTATTTTGACTGCATAAGAAAAGTAGATTCATATTATCACCATCAAAAGTATATTACAATTTAGTGTTCTTTGACAAATGTTCTTCTAGGGAAAATGTAAATAATTTTTGTTAGAGAAAGTTAATATCAACGACAAAGCCTGTCGGATTTTTATGTGAATATTTAGTTAAAGTGTTGACATACTTTATAAAAGAATGTAATACGCAACTAAAGATTAGTTACAAAAGAGGTGAGCGCTATAAATAATGAGTAAATATGAAAAAGCAAAAGAACGCATATTACAAAAGCCTACCGACTATACTTACACAGAAGCAAAATACTTGCTTGGCAAAATTGGATTTGAAGAGCGGAATAAAGGAAAAACATCAGGGTCGAGAGTTTGCTTTTTCAGGGAAGAGGATAAGGCAGTGATTTTGTTACACAAGCCTTATCCGGGAGATGAAATGAACAGAGGTGCAGTAAGTGATTTGGTTGATTACTTAAAGGATATAGGTGAATTATGATTAAAAAAAATATTTTAGAATACAAAGGATATCATACAACAATTGAGTTCGATGCTGAAACATATGTATTGCGTGGAAAAATAGAAGGGATAAATGATTTTGTCAATTTTGAGAGCAATGATCCCAAAGCAATTGAAGATGAGTTTCATACGGCTGTTGATGACTATTTGGAGTTTTGTAAGGAAGTAGGAAAGGAACCTGATAAAGAATATAAGGGAACTTTTAATGTTAGAATAGATCCGGATTTGCATAAAAAATTAGCTGTTTTGGCATCAAAAAATGGAGAATCCTTAAATGCTACAGTGGAAAGGGCAATCCAAACATATGTCGGAGAAACTAACTTTTAATCCAGCGAAAATGTTTCGATTATCGGTAGCATTTGGAGCAGATTTGCGATTTGATCCGCAAAAAATAAATGAGTACAATTGGCGTGAGATAGATCTGGCTGATGAATTTAGAGAAAATGGAGATTTTGTAACTGGTAATTTGATGAGTCGAATCACTCTTTTAATTGCACAGATAACATCTTCATTTGGACAACCACCACTAGTATTAGCTCCAAGCGTAACTAAGATTAAGGAAGAGACATAAGAAGAAATCCGAGAATCACACAAGGATAAAAATATCAGCATATATCGTGCTTAAAAATATATGCTGATATTTCTTATGTCAGAGCAGAATAATTTACGCCTTCCACCGCCCCAGTGTGGCAAAATACTGCATCAGCCCTGCCTTAGCTTCCTCAACCGTCTTGCTGCGTCCGCCCTCGACCTCAAAGGGTGCGCAGAAGTCCGCCATTTCCTCCATCGTGCAGTCCTGCACGAAAGCGCCGTCCTTATAACAGTAGCAACAATACATCTCGTTCTTGCTTCCGTCCTGATTGGTTCCGTACTGATCCTCCTGCATCGGCATGCCACAGCTCTGGCAGATTTTCAATTCTGTTTTTGTATCCATTCTATTGTCCTCCTGTGATTTGTTTTCCGCGACCCTTGGTATGTGCCCTTGGTATGTGCCATATGACAGTAGTTTGCAATTCATTGGGCTGCGGTGTATTATGAAGACATGATATCAGATTAAATATGACATCAGCGCGTCATATAATTTGGCAAAAAATCGAGCTTGCTCGATTTTATATAAGAAATTATTCAGATAGCCACGAGTTTGCGAAGCGCAAGCAAATCTCGCAATCGAGCGTAGCTCGATTTGGTAAGAGGAGGAACCATGGCGGGAATCAGATTTTACGATACGGTGGACGATAAGCTGTTGAAGTTTGCGGTAATCATAACGGAGCATGAAGGACGGTGGGTATTCTGCAAACATCGGCAGCGAGAGACGTTGGAAGCGCCCGGCGGACATAGAGAAGATGGAGAGACGATCGAAGAAACCGCGAGAAGAGAACTGTATGAGGAGACCGGCGCCACCCGGTTCGATCTCTGGCCGATTTGCATTTATTCTGTCACGGCACCGGAGAACTTTGAGGGCGAGGAAACCTTTGGCAGGCTCTACTATGCAAGAGCATGGGAATTTGAAAAAGAACTGCACAGCGAGATCGAGCAAATTGTTATCGCGGAAGCTCTGCCGCAGCGGTGGACTTATCCGAAGATACAACCGATATTGATGGAGGAAGTGAAAAGGAGAGGCTTTTGGATTGGGAAACCTTTACCGGTATAATTTCGCCATCTCCCCGACACGGCGTTGCATTTCTGTTTGTACGAATTTAGGCGCCAGCACTTTGGCCGAAGGACCGAACGACAGGATCATACCGTAAACCCAATCGTCTAACGTGCACCGGTAATGAATCTCGAAGTGTCCGTCGGGCAGTACGGTAATCTCTTCTTCATCGAAACGGTCATAAACGCGGTAGGCTTCTTTTTTATCGATCCATAAAGTAATTTCTGGCNGCGGGANGTNNGCGGGAATNTCCGAANAGGCATCGGTNTTTTGGNCAGTTGTGNGAACATCAAAAGTTTCNTCGAGCACTACAACCCTTTTCATCCGCAGTACTTTGAACAGNCGCATAGCCTGCCTCGTCCTGCAGTAAGCGCGCACATACCATGTATATTCTTTGAANAGAAGCTGGACCGGCTCCGCATAACGCTGGCTCATNTCACCATATTGACCATAATAGTCAAATTGTATNACGCGTNTGTTCAAAATAGCATCNCTNATCTGATTGAACAGNTCCTTCCTTCGTCCNCTCCAATCGGAGAAATCTATGGCAACCCAGTTCTCCGGTTTTTCCATNAAAAAATCCCCCAGCTTGTTCAGGATNGCNTCTTCTTCATGNGTNCCTGTCTCTCTGAGGCTNGCNAGGGCGGCAAGAATCTGCTGCTGTTCTTTCTTNGANACCAGCATTTTGTTAAGNACAAACTGCTCCGTCAGGTGGATNCCGCCGTTTCGNCCCTTGGTCGTNTAGACCGGAATTCCNGCCATANTCAAAGCATCGATATCACGATAAATTGTCCGCACAGACACCTCAAACCGCTCCGCCAGTTCCTTTGCAGTTACGGTTCCCTTATTCATTAAGATGTATATGATACTGAGCAGACGATTAATCATAGTGTCATACCTTTTTTCGTTCTTTTAATAAATTTCGCTAAGCAGATTGCACCAGATAGTTTNACGTGGCCTGCGAANAAAAATGAGATTTTCTTAATATTCCGTCAACACCCAGCAATTTCGGGACATGGATGTCCCGAAAAGTCCGAAATGCGCATGGACGCGCATAGAGGACGGTTGCGTCCGCACATCACAATGTTGCCGGAATATTTTAGAAAATCCATTTTTTGTAGCCCGACACGTGAAACTATCTGGTGTAATCTGCGCCCCAATTTTTTTACTCATAATAGCCCCTATATCTTAATCTGCGTCCACTTCCCCTTCTTAAACCGCGNCGAAGCAAACACAAACCGCGAAATCTGATCCGCCAGCACGCCCAGCCAGATNCCTACGATACCGAGTCCGAATACATATCCGCCCAGATAAGAACCGGCGGTACGGATAAAGGTAACGCTGATTGTGGAGGCCACCGCGGTGTAGAACGTATCTCCCGCNCCGCGCAGNCAGCCCATGTACACCACCTGACTGATCTGGAAAGCCACTACGAANATNATGACGCGCATGATATTTATGCCGATGGCAACAATATGTTCTTCCTCAAAGAAAAGCCTCATAAGCGGTCCNGCGCCGAAGAAGTAGATCACGGCAAGGCATACCGAAATAATACCGCCGAACATTCTGCATATACTTCCGTATTCTTTGGCCAGGGTTTCGTCACCGGCACCGAGGCTGCGTCCNATCANNGCNACCGCCGCGGCCTGCAGACCGTCTCCGAAGGNGAAGGATAATCCCATGATATTCATACCGACNTGNTGNGCCGCCATGGCATCCGTGCCCTGATTTGCGGCCATGATNGCCGTCANCATGAAGCCGATCCTCATCAGAANCTGTTCGAAGAAAACGCTGTANCCCACCTTNACCAGATTGAGGAAGCTTTTCATTGCGGGATAAATCCGATTTTTCATAATATATGGCAGGCTGATAAAACCGTCGGGGTTCAGGATNGAGAGNATGCTCATGATACACGCCACTACNGTGCCTAAGACCGTNGCGAGGGCCGCACCGTGGATTCCGAGGGCAGGGAACCCGAAATGNCCGTTGATCAGCAGATAATTGAAAATAATGTTGACCGTGTTGGAGGTCACGTTGGTGCGCATGGTGATCTTCGTATTGCCGGCGCCTCTCTGCGCGGAGTTAATNCCCATCTGNATACAGTTAAAGATCATACCGCCCATGATGATCTTGAAATACGCCACAGCGCTGTCATGGGTTTCCGGCGTGGAACCGCACAAGTGAATGATCGGACTTGCCAGAACTACGAAAAGAATACTTAACAGAACCGCCGCCGCAATGATGAAAATGACGGCGGTGCTTAAGATGCGGTTGGCTTCTTCCGGCTTCTCTTCACCGCGTCTTCTGGCAATCAGAGCTGAGATTGCCACATTCAGGGCGAAAAACAGGGACAGCCCGATGAACTTGGGCTGTGTCGTGAGCCCCACGGCAGCAACCGCGTAAGAGCCTAAGGAACTGACCATCAAAGAGTCCACTAACCCCGCAAATGCCACGAAGAAGGATTCCACGATGGAAGGCCATGCCATATTGAAGGTAATGCGGATGTTTTCCCTGCTGTGCTTTACCTTGGTTTTGGNNGNCAGAACGTCGNGCTCCTNTGACACTGCACTATGCTCGAATTTTTTTGTCTGCTTTTCCGGTGACATTGTGATATTCCTCTTTTCTACGGTGAATTAATCGAAATCAATATTGTTGTCTATAAATTCAAATACTTTGGCGAAGTAGGCAGGAGGATCAAAGTCCATTGCGTTTGCATGACCGGCATTTGGGGCAATGTAGAGGTCTTTCTTGCCGGGGAATGCCTCGTATACCTGATGTCCCATGGCGGTAGGTACGAAGTCGTCCGCTTCTCCGTGGATAAAGAGCATCGGCTTGTCGCACTTTTTAATCTGTGCGAGAGCGGATGCCTCGACATAATCATAGCCTAATCTGCGCCTGCTGATCAGACGGCAGGTATGCAGAATCGGGAAAGCCGGCAGATGGTAATCCCGTTTCATGACACTGGCGAAGATATCCCAGACACTGGTGTAGCCGCAGTCTTCTATGTAGCCGACCACATGATCAAGGTTCTTGCCCGCGGTCATCATGACGGTTGCGCCGCCCATGGAGATACCGTGCAGAATAATTTTCGCTTCAGAATCATGTTTGGCGATCCACTCAATCCATAAGGAGATATCTTCCTTGTCGAGCCAGCCCATCCCTATGTAACTGCCTTCGCTTACGCCGTGTGCCCTGTTGTCGGGCAGCAGAACGTTGTATCCTTTCCGATAAAAGACCGCGCCGTAGGGCAGCATAAAGTGAT
The DNA here is from genome assembly GCA_014804355.1 of Lachnospiraceae bacterium. GTDB lineage: Bacteria > Bacillota > Clostridia > Lachnospirales > Lachnospiraceae > UBA3282. The sequence goes on along the minus strand of JAAUZY010000005.1, from coordinate 23,505 downwards.
GGCTATCCTTATAGCCGTGGATGGAAATGATCCAGCGATGGTTCTGTGTATCCTGTATCCGGTATTTGGCGCTCAGCTTCAAACCGTCGCTGCTTGTGATGGAAGCGTCCTGCATGGTCTGTTCAAATTCGCTTCCCATCGCACGGAGTTGTTTTCTGTTTTTCATGAATGTGGCTTTAGCGGGATCGGCGGTAAGGTCTTCGACACTGGCGGGGGATTCCGGCGCTACATCATTTCTATTCGGAACTGCCGCCAGAATATTTTTGATAAAAATCAGGCTGATCCGGCGTATGGACAGTAGGACGGTAACAATGGCAAGCGCTACTTTAGTATGTGTTTTTATGGAGCGTGCTCCTGTAGTGTGTTTCTTCATAATATAAGGTCACCTCGGTTGGAATGATTTATTGCTGTTGTGTACAGTATATCATTTTTTTTCATACTCGGTACATTATCTTTATCAAATCTTCATAATTGCCCTATATCCTATTCTTAATAAAGCATGCGGGGCTCATGGCGGCAGGCGTGCGGCAGCTTCGCAGGAAAGGACAGGATACAAATGGATATTATACTGGAAACCATTAATCTTAACAAAAAATTCAAGAAACAGACGGCGGTAAATGATCTGTCGCTTCAGATTGAAAGAAATTCGGTCTACGGACTGCTGGGTCCCAACGGCGCGGGCAAATCCACGACACTTAAGATGATTACGGGTATGCTGCGGCCGGATTCCGGTTCGATCCGCTTCGACGGACATGTGTGGCGAAGACGGGATCTGAACCAGATCGGAGCACTGATTGAGACGCCGCCGCTTTACGATAACCTTACGGCTGAAGAAAATCTTAAAGTACGGACAACTATGCTTGGACTGTCGGAGGATCGGATTGAAGAGGTTCTACGAACGGTGGATTTAACCGATACGGGCAGGAAGCGTGCGGGACAGTTTTCTTTGGGGATGAAACAGCGGCTCGGCATTGCGCTGGCGCTATTGGATAATCCGCGGCTGCTGATTCTGGATGAGCCGACTAACGGACTTGATCCGCTGGGGATACAGGAACTGCGGAAATTGATCAGATCCTTCCCGGCACAGGGGATTACAGTGATTCTGTCCAGCCATATTTTGAGTGAGGTGGAGCAGATAGCCGATCATATCGGAATCATTGCGGGCGGCAGACTTGGGTACAGCGGTGCGGTAGATCACACGGAAGATCTGGAGGCGCTTTTCATGAAAGTAGTTCGGGATGCGGGAAAGGAGTGTGCGTAAGATGAAAGAGCTAATGCAAGCAGAGAGGCTTAAGATGCGACATTCTTTCGGCAGTTTTCTGCCGCTGTCGGCGGCAGTCCTGCAAGTGATGATCTCGCTTTTTCTGAGTATGGGAACATCATACTATTCCGTAAATGCATGGAATTGGTGGTATACGATGATTCTTCCGGGTATGCTCTCTGTTCTGTGTTATTTGGGGATTAGACAAGAGAAAAAGCAGCATTATGCCAACATGCTGACGACGCAGATTGCACCGGACAGGTGCTGGATGGGTAAAATTTTATATTATGCAATAAAACTTTTGTGGGCAAATCTGTTGATTTTTGTCGGTACGGCTGTGGGCGGAGTTCTGATCGGAACGACGATATCGGCTGCGAATGGTTTTGCTGCGGCGCTGCTTCTGAGTATCTGCTATCTGTGGGAGATACCTCTGTACATGGCACTGTCGACGCGTTTCGGGATGTTTGCCGCGATTTTTACATGTATGACGATTACCGTAGGCAGTCTGATCACGCTCGGAGCATCTAAACTGTGGTGGGTCTGTCCGGCGTCCGTTCCGTTCAGACTGATGTGTCCCGTGCTGCAGATCATGCCGAATGGATTGATCGTTGAGTCCGGCAGCAGGTATATGAGCACATCCGTTATCTTTCCCGGCATCATGATCTCGTTGTTTTGGTTTACAGTGCTTACGTGTGCCACGACACGCTGGTTTCGGGGAATGTATGACAGAAAGGAATCGATCTAATGCACAATTTATTGCGATATATCAGGGCTGACTATATGAAAACAAAGCACACACCGCTGCGGTTAGCGCATCTGGTTATTCCCAGCGTTATGGCAGTCGTTTTTCTGATATATTATGCAGTCACGCCGTGGAATGCTTACGGCAAAGTACAGGCATATTTCCAGATAATCGGATTGGGATACCCTTTTCTGATCGGGACTTTTTGTGCTATAGTAGCAGAGCAGGAGTCCTATGCGGGAGGTTATCAGATGATGCTTGCAGTTACTGACAGGAAAAGCACTTTTATTTCTAAACCGCTGCTGTTGATAGTATTTGGGACATTTTCGGTCGCGTTGGCAGCGGTGTTGTTCGGCACAGGATATTATTTTGTCCTGAAACAGCATGCTGTGCGGTACTCCTTTTATTGGATTGCCGCGCTTGCCATGGTGGGAGGCAGTATTTTCTTATATATATGGCATATGTTTCTTGCTCTGCGGTTTAGTAAGGGAATCTCTGTCGGGCTGGGAATTGCAGAGAGTCTGTTGTCAGCGGTTCTTCTGACAGGACTGGGAGACTCCGTCTGGATTCTGTTTCCGGCGGCGTGGGCTTCCAGGATTGTTTGTTCCCTAATGTATGCATACAGTACGGAGCAGCTGCCCGTCGTGGATTGTGGCAGGGAAATGTGGATATGCGGGGCGGTAACGATAACGGCGCTTTTTCTGTATTTGATGTGGAGCTGCAGATGGGAAGGCGTGAACTGGAATGAGTAGCAGTTTGTTGCGGGCACAAACGAAGCAGTGTGCAAATCTGTGCTGCACTGGCAGTCGAGTCAGTGCAACGGAAGCTGAATAAGAATTACGTGAAAAAACGTAGGGAAGGAATTTACGCACATATGGCAAATATTTTAGTGGTAGACGATGATGCGGCGATCTTGACAATGATCAGCAGGATTCTCAGTAAGGACGGACATAATGTGACAACCGTGTCAGGTTTAACGGCTTTGGATGGAATAAGAGTAGACGGCTTTGACATGATTCTATTAGATGTGATGATGCCGGGCAAGGACGGATTTGCACTATGTGAAGAACTTCGTGGTATTGTGGACTGTCCTATTCTTTTCCTTACGGCGAAGTCCGAGGAGAGCAGTCTGGTGTACGGATTGGAGAAAGGCGCGGATGACTATATCTGCAAGCCTTTTGGGGCGGCCGAGCTGCGCGCGAGGGTGGCGGCTCATCTTAGGCGGGAGAGAAGGGAACATTTCATAGGGCTTTCCTTTGCCGGTTCCCGGTTTAACTTATCTGCAAAACAGCTTGTAGTAAACGGTGAGGAGATCGCCTTAACCAAGGCGGAATATTTGATTTGTGAGTTTCTTGCGAGAAACCATGGGCAGGTCTTCTCTAAGGAGCAGATCTATGAGCAGGTATTCGGATTCGACGGCGAGAGCAATGATACGACGATCACAACGCATATCAAAAATATTCGGATGAAGCTGGAAGGATATCATTACTCGCCGATTAAAACTGTTTGGGGGATTGGGTACAAATGGGAAGAGTGACAGGCAGGTCTATCGGGCTGTTTTTTCTGAAATATTTCTTATATATTTTTATGGGGATCGTGCTGGCAGTTCTCGCTCTTGTGTGCGCATTCGTAATGCTGCTTGCGAGTAATCTGGTATATCCGGCAGACTATGCGGAAGATCAGGCACGGTCTGCCGTCGAGAGAATACAGACGGCGGAACAGTTGTCGGAAGAGCTGATTCCGGATTTGTGCCGATATACGGTGTTTGACAAGGCCGGCAGAGTGTTAAGCGGAGATATGGGAGATAAGGAAGCGGCTCTGGCATGGGATGTGGTTAACGGTAAAAGGTTCAACGGGGGCAGTTATTTCGGGGCGCCTTATTATCTGGCAATTCCGCGAGGAGCGGAATGCTGCGTACTGCGGTATCAACTGATTGTACAGTATCGGTCTGCCGTACTCAGAAAGTATCTGCCGTCTCCGGAAGTATTGCTGTTAGTCGTTTTTCTGGTGATGGTTCTCGTGATTATCTTATCGGTGGCGGCCCGGTTTCATGTGACAGTCAGACGACAGTTGTCGCCGCTTGCTGCAGCCGCAGACAGGATACAGAATCAGAATCTGGATTTTACAATTTCATATGGCCCGGTAAAAGAAATCAATTCTATTCTGGCCGCTATGGACGAAATGAGAATGGCATTAAAGGAATCGCTGGAGAAACAGTGGCGGATGGAGCAGACGAAGAATGAACAGATGTCGGCGCTGGCCCATGACTTAAAGACGCCGCTTACGCTTGTGCGCGGCAACACGGAGCTGCTGGATGATACAGAGACTACAGAAGAGCAGAGGTCATATATTGACTGTATCATGGACAGTACCCTACAGATGCAGGATTATGTGCAGATGATGATTGAGGTGATCAAGTCGTCCGCGTCAATGCCGGTCGATAGGCATTACGAGGATGTGCCGGGTTTTCTCGAGGAACTTAAGAGACAAGCGGACAGTTTATGCACGGTTCACCGCGTAAATCTGCAATGGGAATGTTCCGATTTTACGGAGAAAATATATGCACAACCGACGTTACTTGCACGGGCGTTCATGAATATTTTCTCGAACGCGGCAGAGCATACACCCGCCGGCGGAACGATTCTATTTGAGGGAAGGCAGGATGAAACACATTTTGTTTTCACAATTTCCGATACGGGCGGCGGATTTACGGAAAGTGCGCTGGTGCATGCGAAGGAGCAATTCTATATGGACGATGATAGCCGCAATGCCGCGGGCTCCCACTATGGTATGGGACTGTATATTGTTGATACGATCATAAAGCAGCATGACGGTACGTTGGTTTTGGAGAATGTCACCGTTTCCTCAGGGGCGGAGAGCGGGTTGGCGGTTCAAGGGAATGCACGTACGCTGGGCGGAGCGAAGGTGACTGTGAAGATTCCGCGTTCGTATCCAAGGGCTTAACTCATGCTATAGGAAATTATTTCGATAACATTCCATAAAAGCAGGTTCCATATATTGCCTTGCATTTCTGGATAAATTATATTTTATGGCAAGGTTTTCCCAATTATCTTTCACGGTCTTTTTAATGTCGCAAATGATTCCGGCAGCGTCGGCCTCATCTATTCCGTATAATTTTGAGGTGGATTGCGCCAGTTCAAAAGATATTGTATTATCATTGCGATCAACGTTTAATGACAGGTGATCACCGTATATGTTAGGGTTGACATCGTATAACGGAGACAGCCGCCATCCGGATTCTGTCAGTATAAATCCGTGGTTCCGCAGATGGTCATCAGTATTGGAAACAGCCATGTTAAATACGATCCGTTTCCATAATTCGAGTAAATCCTTCCGAGGCTGCGCACCATAAGCTTTGATGAAAGAAGCAAGTTCCGGATAACCACATCCGTCGGCAGCTTCGTCGCCATCTGTTCGACCGAGCAGTGTCATGGCAGATGAAAAATGTATTCTGCGTTCGCCATTCCGGTCGAATCTTTTTACGAGAAATGTGCTTCCGGTGTTAGAGAATGTTTCGAGTTTTGAATCGGGAATGTTTAATCCGCATAAACCAGCAAGATCATGAACGACTTTTTCCCATGCACCGCTGTTATATTCATCATGTTTAGAGGGAAATTTGGCAATCCATAGGGAACCGTCAGGAGCCATTACAGTAGCCTTAGGCCTTGCGCCGCCTAGCGAAGAACCGGGTGCCAACAGTTGGTTCAGCCATTTTTCGTTCATACCGCTTTCATCGTTTTCAAAGGCAAGGCTGGCGGATTCCAATGTTCTGAGCGTAACCCACGGCGGCGTAGCAAGCGCGGTATCATCTGATAGAAAAGGTCCGTTTTCCTGTGTGGCAAATCGGAGGGCTCCGATTCTGGCACCGTCATAGACACCAAGCAGGAAGTCACTTTCCATTAATGCTCTCGGTTTTCTTGATTCTTTATGTGCCGTAATTGCTTCCCGGCGTTTCATCAACAGACGTCCCCAGCGATCGGGACAGGAATCGGCAAATATACCAAACATTTTTTTGTTCACGGGGACGTGTTGTCGACCGCTGTAAAGCGCCAGATCCGGATCTAACATTAGCGTACTGCTACCGAAAGCTGTCAGCCACGCTTCATCATATGCAAAAGAGTAGTGTTCCCGGCCTTTTATTATGTCAATATATAACCTGCCGATCAGGGCAGGAACTTTATGATCCCAAACCTGATAAACCAAGACGGTTTTCTGCTGATCCAATGTTTTTAATTCTCCTTCCTTTTTGGGGCTCTTCTTTTTACGGTAAGTTCTAAATCTTGTATTTTTCTGCCTAATTCATCATCCTTAGCGATAAGAAGAAGATCACGGTCCATGTTGTTGAGTGCATGGAGCACTGCAGCATAAATTCCGATTGAAACGGAGGGAGAGCCTTTTTCTACCGCCCATAGAGTAGTTCTGCTAATTCCAGCTCTTTCGGCGACTAAATCAGCCGATGTCTTACGTCTTAATCGTGCTAACTTAATTTGCTCGCCCATCTGTTCTAATATTTCTTCGGTTTGTGGCACCAATATGACTGATTTCTTGCTCATGATATATTGTTCCTTTATTTTATATAGGAAATTCTATGATATATAACTTTTATTATTATAAACATTATAATAATAAATGTCAATTTTTATAAACATTATTTGATGTAAAATAGATGCGAGTCAATTATTTTGGTTTATATCCTAAATATATGAAAGCGGGCTAAAGAAAAGAGTTGCCATTTACTTTAGTCTGCTACTATGATAAAATACAACAGGATTTTTATTTTCAGAGGCGTAGATGCCTCAGAATGGAGGAGAATATTATGAAAAAGAAACTTGCACTTATGCTGGCACTGTCTCTGACAGTGGGAACAGTACTGACGGGATGCGGCGGCGCATCCGGCGACGCGGCACAGACAACCGCTGACAACACACAGACGGCAGACGAGAGTGATGCGGCGGATACAGCCGATACGGCAAACGCTGATCTCGTATATGCAGTGGAAGCCGGTTCTGCCGGTGAGGCGGCGGCACAGGATAACGGTTTTCAGACCAACGTGGTAGCATCTCAGGCGGATGCGCTGATGGAGGTGGCTTCCGGGACATCTGACGCGGCGATTATCGATCTGCTTATGGCAGGCGCCATGATCGGTGAAGGCACAAGCTATCCGAACATGAAATACACAGATGAGCTGACCACGGAGGAATATGGCGTGGGATGCCGTAAAGGTTCCGATCTGGCTTCCTATATCAATTCCGTATTTGCGGAGAGCTATGCGGACGGTTCTATGAAGGAGATGGCTACTACTTACGGTGTGCAGGAAGCGTTAGTGGAGCAACCCGATTCCGAGTTTTCTGCATCCGCAGAGGACAGCGACGTAGCCTATATCCAGGATAAAGGCACTATGATCGTGGGCATCACGGATTTTGCACCTATGGATTATAAGGATGCATCCGGTGAATGGATCGGCTTCGATGCAGATATGGCACGTCTGGTAGCAGAGAAGTTAGGCGTGGAAGCGCAGTTTGTAGAGATTGACTGGGATAACAAGATTATGGAGTTGGAATCCAAGAATATTGATGTAGTTTGGAACGGCATGACACTTACCGCGGAGACAACTTCCGCTATGGAGTGCACGAATCCTTACTGCAATAACGCACAGGTAATTGTAGTACCGGCTAACTAAGCAATCTTTATTGCCGGATCGGTATTCACATAGGAACCGGTCCGGCAGGAAGGTTTCGGCGAAGGAGAAATCATTATGTTTTGGAGTGTTACACAATCGCTGTTAGGCGGTCTGCTCACAACGTTTCAGATTTTTATCTTTACATTGCTATTTGCGCTGCCGCTCGGTCTGGTTCTGGCATTTGGTTCTATCAGTAAGTTCAGGCCGCTGCGTTATCTGATACAGGTCTTAGTGTGGATCATCCGCGGTACGCCGCTTATGCTGCAGCTCATTATTATATTCTACGGTCCGGGTCTTTGGCTGGGGCATAATATATGGAGCGGTAATGAAGCGGGACGTATCACTGCCACCGTGGTGGCGTTCAGTATCAATTACGCTTGTTATTTTTCTGTTATTTTCCGCGGTGGTATCGAGGGTGTTCCTGCGGGGCAGCGGGAGGCCGGACAGGTGCTTGGCATGACGAAGACGCAGATCTTTTTCCGGATAACGCTTTTGCAGATGGTGAAGCGAGTGGTGCCACCGATGTCCAATGAAGTTATCACATTGGTAAAGGATACTTCATTGGCGCGTATTATCGCCGCATACGAGCTGACTTTTGCCGGCTACTCTTTTATGAAGAGTAACGGATTGACATGGCCGCTGTTCTACACGGGTGTATTTTATCTGATCTTTGTCGGCATTTTAACGCTGTTATTTAATTATATTGAACGCAGACTGGACTATTTCAGATAAAACGTAACTGTTCAGAGCCCTGTTGTGCACAGTTACGATAAGATAATAGGGACAGTATGATTTGTGGAGAAAGTGGAGAGCGTACATTTTCCGCTTTTATGAGAAAGGGTATACTGATGGCAATTCTTGAAGTAAATAATATCGGAAAACAATTTGAATCCACCAAAGTGCTTGACGATGTCAGTTTTTCTCTGGAGGAGGGAAATGCGCTTGCGATTATCGGTTCTTCGGGTTCCGGCAAGACCACGCTCTTACGCTGCCTGAATTTCTTAGAGACACCGGATCGGGGTTCCATTATCGTAAAAGGTGAGACACTTTTTGATGCTTCTAAGCCTGTTAAAGAGCAGGGGAAGGATCTGAGAACCAAACGTCTGCATTTCGGAATGGTGTTCCAGTCCTTTAATCTGTTTCCGCAATATACGGCGTTTGAAAATGTCACCTTATCGGAGAAACTGCTGGCGAAAGAAAAACCGGATTTTAAGCAGAATAAAAAAGAAATCTACGCACAGATAGAGAAACATGGGGTAGAACTTCTGGATCAGATGGGGCTTGCCGATCGCATGACGCACTATCCCCACCAACTGTCCGGCGGGCAGCAACAGAGGGTTGCAATTGCCAGAGCATTGGCGCTCAAGCCGGATATCCTGTGCTTCGACGAACCCACCTCCGCCCTTGACCCGGAGCTGACCGGAGAGGTGTTAAAGGTGATCAGAGGGCTTGCCGATCAGAAGACGACGATGATTATTGTCACTCATGAGATGGCTTTTGCCAGAGATGTGTCCGATCAGCTTATTTTTATGGACGACGGCGTGATCGTGGAGCAGGGAGATCCCAGACAGGTGATCGACCATCCGCGCGAGGAGAGGACGAAGCAGTTTTTGACCAGATATGCGCAGGGATAAGAGTGCGGCGCAGAAATCTGATCGGGGCAGCATTTCTGCAGGAGTACTATTATTTTGATACGGTAGTTTTGCCGCTTGTGCTTGGCGGCTTCTCCGGCGGCAATATTATTGCCCTTGTTTTATTGTGCAAGGCATATCCTACACTGCTCCTTTCGGATTGTATGAGAATGGAGGACCGGTATGAAAAGCAGGAACCGGTGCAGGTGCGGCTGCCGGAACGGGAATCATTGTCTTGGAAAGTGTAATCAATCCGAATCTGGCGCTGGCGGTTCTTGTCATTACCGTAGACCGTGGGACGAACACGGGATATTATATGAAGAATTTTAATTTTCTTTTTTCTTTGGAATGCATTGTAAAAGTTTGGAAGAGCAGGAATCGAAATGATAGTGGTCTCTTTACAACCGGCTGTGGTCTATGAGAGATAATACTTAAGGTTTTGATTGCATTGCGCTGTGTCAGTGTGATATCATATGGATTACAAAAATAATTATATTGCACATAAGGAATAAAAATATGTATATACAAATTACTATTTTATTTACTCTGATTATAATACTGGGCTCCATAATCATAGAATTTTTATTTAGACAAGGTACTTACTATAAAATGACCGGGAACGGTTATTTTCAGACAATTAGTGATATTGGCAGATATGGAGAATATTTGACATATAAAAGATTAAGAAGATTTGAAAATGATGGAGGAAAATTTCTTTTTAATTGCTATTTGCCTAAAGCCGATGGTACAACCACAGAAATTGATGTAATACTCATTCATTCAACGGGTATTTTTGTCATTGAAAGTAAAAATTACAGTGGTTGGATATTTGGAAGTGAGAATGGAAAGACATGGACACAAACGCTTCCAAATGGTAAGGGCAAATCCCGAAAAGAGCGTTTTTATAATCCTATTATGCAGAACAAAACACATATAAAGTGGTTGAGAGAAATAGTTGGGAATACAGTTCCGATCTATTCGATTATTGCCTTTTCAGAGAGATGTACGTTGAAAGATGTTACAGTTGAAAGCACGGATGTTAAGGTCATTAATAGGCAAAATATTAGTTCAACAATAAAATGTATTGGCAATTATACAGTACAAGCGATTAATCAAACGGATATAGAACGTATCTATGGGATTCTGTATCCTTATACACAAGTAACAGCATATGAAAAAATACAGCATATTAATAATGTCAATGCAATAAAATATGAGAGTACTAATAAGAATGGGGCAGAAAGAGGAGGCTATGATTCACGGAAAACAATGTCCGGTGATTGTATGGAGAAGGAAAGAATATCGGACGAAATAATAACAGAATCTGCCCCGGATATTGTTTCGGAAACAGAAATAGGGATGGACGTGTTGAAAGAAGAGGCGGAAATAAACGTGTCAAGGCAGAGCAATAGGAGAATCTGTCCACGCTGCAAAGCAGAGTTGGTAATACGTACCGCTAAGAAAGGTGAATATGCAGGTAAACAATTTTATGGTTGTTCCCAGTTCCCTAAATGCAGATATACGGAACATATTTGAGAACTAGAATTAAAATTTATTAAAATAATTGACGCAAAATTATAATCGTGATACACTCTATTCAAAGCATATTTTCTATGCACCGGATGATGTAATTTAGTAATCGTCTGTGCTCTGGTGGAGAATTTCTCCTATCATTAAACAATTCTATATGACTGCAAAGTGTTACGCTGAATGTAGCCATAAATTCAGAAAATTCATGCTTTTATACTTCAAATTGCAAAAAGCAGGGGTTTTCTTGAATGATTCCTGCGATACACAGGAGGAATTGAATATGGGACAGGATATCGAATGGAAAAGCTATTTTTCAGACGATGGGCGTTACGCCGACATTATTAACGGAATGGTGTTTCGGGGAAAGCAGGTTGTTGCGGAAACAGATTTACAAGAGATCGATACGCAGACAGGCTATTGGCGGGGTATGAGATTTATCCGAAAATGGCAAAATGCGAGAAATTACAGACGGAGCAGGATACGTGACAGTGTCAGGAGAGCAGCGCTTGGTGTGAATTTTGTTATTATCGGAATTGAAAGTCAGGAAGTAATAGATTATTCAATTCCATTACGGAATATGGCTTATGATGTAGGTGAGTATGAGAAACAAGCGGCAAGGATTCGCAGGGAAGTAAGGAAACATCATGAAGGACTGGAGTCTGGGGAATATTTATATGGTTTCCGAAAAGAGAGCCGGTTGTATCCGGTGGTGACGTTTATACTCTATTCTGGTAAAGAGGCGTGGGATGGACCGAAGTCACTACATGAGATAATAGATTTTACAGATTTACCGGACGAACTGAAGGAAATGGTTTCAGATTACAGGATTCATGTGATAGATGTTAGAAGATTTAATGATACCAGCGTATTTAAGACGGACGTACGGCAGGTGTTTGAGTTTATACGCTGCGCAGAAGATAAGCATGCGTTGTATAAGCTTGTGGAACAAGATGATTACTACAAAAACATGGAAGAAGACGCGTTTGATGTAGTGTCACATTACGCTAATGCAGCAGAACTGCTTGAGGTAAAGGATTATTACGGAAAGGAAGGTAAGATCGATATGTGTAAGGCAATTAGGGACTTGATGGATGACAGTAGAGCAGAAGGCAGGGAAGAAGGCAGCCGAAGTGAGGCAGATAGGATCAACCAATTGATCATTTTATTGTCAGAGCAGGGGCGCATGGATGATATTGTGCGGGCAGCGAAGGATAGAAAATATCAAGAGCAGTTGTTTCGGGAAGAACTCGGCAGCAGATAAATTATAAAACCGTCTCATTGCATGATTGTAGAAAGTAGTCTATGATGTAGCCATGGAGGTGCTTGGAATGGCGAATGAAGATAAGAAGGATTTTAATGCGATGCTGCATAAGGCTACGGATATGCCGAAGATACAGATTGTGACTGATGAGACTACGATTAAGAAATATGGCGGAGAGAAAATGTATTTTGCGCCGCCGCTCACATATGATGAGATTATGAAGAAAGTTCCGTACGGGAAAGTGATCACAGTCGGGATGGTCAGAGACTATCTGGCAAAAGAAAATGGTGCGGATTTCACCGACCCTATTACGGCCGGAATCTTCGTGTCGATCGCGGCATGGGCTAGTTACCAGCGCACAGAGGATGAAACGCCGTATTGGAGAACATTGAAGGCCGGCGGAGAGCTAAACCCGAAGTATCCCGGAGGCGTTGAGGCGCAGCGGGAAAAGCTGGAGGCGGAGGGACATGCGATTATCCGAAAAGGCAGGACGAATATCAAGTATTACGTGAAGGATTATGAGCAAGCCGCTTTTATATTATAGAGTATAAAAGAGCGTCAGTTAAGGATTGCCTGCTCGTTAAACAGTCTGTCCACAGCGCTGATATATTCTGCAATGCGGTTAGCTTTGCGTATCTTTTTCAAATATTTCTCATAGTTTGTAAAGCTATGGCTCATATATGTCCAGAGATCCTTCATTTTGAAAAGAACGGGAGAATCTCCGGACATAATTTGTATATACCCCTCCAGAATCTCATCGTGGAATGCACGCCAGACCTCCTTGGAGGCAGCGTGATCGGAAAACGGAATTATTTCATGACTTCCGCATACGGTGCCATCAGAACGAGACCGTTGTAACTTTCCGGCAAGAGCCGGATTCTGAATGACACCCCGGCCAATCATGATACGATCCATGTGCGCAGAGGCATGGTTGACTGCGGACACAGTCGTAGCAAGACTTTCTGCGGAAACAATATCTCCGTTATAGCAGAGAGGAATCTGATTGGCAGTACCCGCCGCTCGCAGTCGCAATGCGGCTTTTGCATAGGCTTCGGGATGCGTCGTACCGGTATAGAATTCCTGTTGTAAGCGTGTGTGGATAATTAATTCGTGAATCGGATATTTCGCATAGATATCAAGCAGCCTGTCCCATTCTGCAAGGTCGGATACGCCCAGCCGTGTCTTGATGGAGATTTTTAAGGGACATTTCTCATAAATCTCATAAAGAAAAGCATCCAGATCATCGGGAACGCTTAAGAATCCGGCACCGCGTTTCTTGGCAGTAACGGTGCCGGAAGGGCAGCCCAGATTTAAGTTTACGGTGTCATAGCCGTAGGAAGCGATCTTATCTGCAACAGCGAGAAAGCGGCCGGCGTTGTTAGTAAGTACCTGCGGTACAAGAGGGATTCCTGCGTTGTTTTCCGGCAGAATATCTCTGATTTCTCTCGCATTGATTGATTTATTACTGTTTTTATCTGTGATAAAATTTTTATCACTGATAAAAGGCGTAAAATATTTATCGATTCCGCCAAAGTACCGTGCGTGCGCGTTTCGGTATATATAAGTGGTGATTCCCTCCATGGGTGCCAGATAGTATTGCATTACCGTGACCGTGCCTTTCTCGGTTTATCCTTCTTTTTCCTGTGCAAAAAGGTCGTCTCTCGTAATATTCTTAAGCCATTTGCCGCTATGATACCGTTTGATGACCCATGGCCATTTCACGAACTCATCTGTACACAGCAGGAAGTAGACCACTAACACAGGCAGCTTGAGTACGAATGCGGCAATGAATCCTAAGGGAACCGCATAACACCACATGTCCACGGAATCACAGATTAATCCGAAACGGGTATCGCCGCCGGAGCGGAACACGCCCGCAATCAGGGTAGTATTGACAGCCGCACCCATTACATAGTAGGTGTTGATAAGCAGCATGTATTTCAGATAGTGCATAGCCGTCTCCGAAAGAGAGGCGAATTGCAGTACGAAAGGAGTGGCGATGAGGATCAGTATGCCTCCTACGGCGCCGGTTATGACGGTCAGCTTTAAGAGCTTGGAAGCGTACTCTTTCGCACGTTGCATATCGTTTTCACCCATAACGTTGCCTAACAGAATGCCGCCTGCGCTTGCGGTTCCGAAGCAAAGTACCGTACCGAAGTTGCGGACGACTACTACCAGTGAGTTGGCAGCTACCGCGTCGCTTCCTAGGTGACCCAGAATTACGGAATACATGGAGAACGCAACGCTCCATGACACATCGTTGCCAAGCGCGGGCAGAGACAGGGTGATAAAATCCTTAAGCAGCGCTTTATTGCGGATGAACATATAGGCAGGGTTCAGTTTCAGATCCTTGCTGAGTACAAGCGAAACGAAGAAGCATCCCAGCAGTTCCAAGATACGGGATATGGCGGTTGCCATTGCAACACCGACTGCTCCCAGACGCGGCGCACCGAACAGGCCGAAAATAAACACAGCATTTAAGAAGATATTCAGTGTGAAAGCCATAACGTTTAGAACCATCGCGGTCGTCACCCGGCCTACGCTTCTCAGCACGGCAAGGTATATTTCAATAATACTCCAACATAAGTAAGTCAGCGACATGATCCGCAGATAACCGGCACCTATGCTGATCAGTTCCGCATCCGTAGTAAAAAGTTTCATCATAAGATCCGGAGCAAACAGCGCAAATCCGGAAAAGATAACGGTGATCAGAAGGGAAAAACGAAGCGCGATTCCCTCAATCACGCGGATCGCCTGCAGATCCTTTTTGCCCCAGTATTGTGCGCACAGTAAGGTCGCACCCGTACCCAGCCCATAGTATACCATAAAAAGAACGCTGGCATAGTTTGAGGCAAGGGATACCGCCGAGATCGAAGACTGCCCCACGTAATTGAGCATGACAACATCCGCCGAATTGACGGCGGCGCTGAGCAGGTTCTGAATTACAATGGGGACGACCAATTTCAGTATTTGGGAGTAGAATCTGTCCTTCATGGTGACCTCCGTATCAACAATTGTATGTAACCGTAGTATTAATAAGAATACGCCGAATACTTCAAGATTGTCAATACAGATGTGATCCGGAATTTTAGATTTTAGTCATTGCAGTCGGCATAGGAATGTGCTATGTTGATTTGAAGAAATTCAAGTTGAGGAGTGTACCTGCTTGTCAGGCATATCGTGCCGCAGAGATGTCTGCGGTGAAGAGAAAGGACAGGGTATTATTATGGAAAAAGATATGACGAAAGGCAGCCCGGTTCGGCTGATCCTTGGATTTGCGATTCCGCTTTTGTTCGGTTTGATCTTTCAACAGTTCTACAGTATGGTGGATACCATTATCGTGGGACATTATCTCGGGGTGGACGCGCTTGCGGCAGTTGGAGCTACAGGCTCCGTGAATTTTCTGATTATCGGATTCTGTATGGGTGTTTGCAGCGGATTTTCCATTCCTATTGCACAGGAGTTCGGTGCGAAGCATGAGGAGATTCTACGCAAATATGTGGCGAACTGTGTGTGGCTGTCACTGATTTTTGCAGTGGTCATGACCATTGCGGTTGTTATTTTATGCCGTCCGATTCTGCAGGCCATGCGCACTCCGGCGGATATCATAGAAGGCTCTTACAGTTACATAGTGGTTATTTTTATGGGAATTCCGGTCACATATCTGTATAATATGACGGCGGCGGTTCTGCGTTCATTGGGCGACAGCAGGACACCGGTCATTTTTCTGATAATGGCGGCAATTATTAATATTTTCCTCGATCTGTTATGTATTATTGTGTTTCATATGGGAGTCGGGGGCGCTGCTGTTGCTACTGTGTTATCACAGGCTCTGGCAGGGGTCTGCTGCCTTGTGTTTATGTATCGGAAATTTACTATCTTGAAGTTATCCGGAGACGAATGGCGGTGGAACCGTGACTGTGTGGGTAAGCTGTGCGGTATGGGAATTCCCATGGGGCTGCAGTACTCGATTACTGCGATCGGCAGCGTGGTTCTGCAAAGTGCCGTTAACGGAATCGGCTCCGATGCTGTGGCGGCGGTTACGGCTGGCAGTAAACTGAGTATGCTTCTGATGTGTCCTTTTGATGCAATGGGATCTACGATGGCGACTTATGGCGGACAGAATGTGGGTGCCGGGAATCTGGAACGGGTAGATCAGGGTTTAAAGTCCTGTACGATTCTGGGATTGGTATATTCGATGGTTGCGGCCGGCATTGCATATATGCTGGGAACTAACCTGCTGCATCTGTTTCTGGATGCCGGTGAGGCGGATATTCTGGCTAATGCATATGCTTTTATCAGAACGAATACATTGTTCTATTTCCCGCTTGCGCTCGTGAATATTGTCCGATTTCTGATTCAGGGCATGGGATTCAGTAAGCTTGCGGTGTTTGCCGGTGCGTTCGAGATGTTAGCAAGAGGATTGGCAGGTTTCGTGCTCGTCCCGTATTTCGGGTTCCGTGCAGTATGCTTTGCCAATCCTCTGGCGTGGATTTTCGCTGATATCTTTTTAATTCCGGCGTTCTTCTATGTTCGCAGAAAAACAGCGCGGCTTTTAGATGGTAAATTGACGTAACAGATTGGTAAGTTCCGCGGCGCGCTCCTGCAGGATGCTCGCAGCGGTATCTAATGTCTGGATGGTGTCACGCTGTGCATTCACGGTCTGGCTGACATTGCCAGAACCGGCCGAGGTTTCGGCGGAGATTGCGGAGATGCCGGCTATTGCATTCAGAGTAGCGGTGCGGGCATCTTCCATATTCTGCATACTATCGGAGATCTCCGAGATGGAGTCTAAGAGGGTATGTACCTGCGAATCCATGGTGACAAAAGCGTCGGTAGTCTGTGCCACGGCTTTCTCCTGGAACTCCACGGTGGATTCCGCCTCTTTGGCAATATCGACAACTTTGTAAGTCGTCGTAACGATGTCGTCTATGATCAACTGAATCTGTCCGGCGGATTGTGCGGACTGGTCAGCTAACTTACGGATCTGTTCAGCAACGACTGCAAAACCGCGTCCGGCTTCTCCGGCTCTGGCGGCTTCTATGGAAGCGTTTAAGGACAAGAGGTTTGTCTCTTTTGCAATACTGTTGATACTTTCCACAATCTGCCCGATAGAGCGGGATTTATCTGACAGCGCCTCGATCGCCTGAATGACATGATCCGTGATCTCGGAAGTTTTCTTCGCGCTGTCCGTCAGAACGGACATGGAGGAGATTCCCTCACTGATAGAGGAGCTTGTATGCTGTGTCATGGTGATGATATCTTTTGTACCGTCCGCCACGGTGCCGATCTTGTCGGACAGTGAGTCCATCTGCGTCAGGCAGTCTTCGGAATTGGAATCCAACTGCGTTATGCCGGTATCGATCTCGGTGATGGCATTCTGAATATCCTCTGCCGTTCGGACGAAGGCTTCGGAGGCGGAACTTACCTGTCCGGCCGCCAGATTCAGAGAGTCACTTGCCTCGGTGACATTGGTGATCAGAGCCTTCATGCTGTCCGTCATGGAATTCACTCCGCCGGCGAGCAGTTTGAATTCGTCCTTGCTCTTGGTCTGCAGCTTTACCGTCAGGTCGCCGTCTGAGACGATCTGCAGTTGTCCTAAAATATGGTAGATATTACTGTTAATATGTGCAGATAGGAGATAACCGAGCAACAGTGCTATGAGTACGGCTACAATGACAAGAATCATGGCAACAGTTTTAATGCCCGCCGCCTGTGCCAGAATAGTGGATTCCGGAATCAAGGTGCAGATCATGCTTCCCTGTGGTGATTTCGGAGAGTACATGGGAGAATAAAGAAACAAATATTTCTGCCCGTTATAATCCACGTATTTCATACCGCTTTCTTCCGATTCTGCCACTTCTTTATAGAAATCGGAGGATGTAAACACGGAGTTGCGGGTGGCGTTACCATCGGAATAAAATTCGGTTCCGTCGTGTGTGATCAGTGCGGCATAACTGTCATCACCTGCGCTCAGGGAAGATAGGGAATCAGAGAGGGCGTCTCTGTCTATGTCGATGAGCAGGATGGACTTGCAGTTATGTATGTATTTAGCGATTCGAAGGGAATAGTTCAGCTTATGGGTTCCAAGCGCCTCATCGGCATCACACAGATTGCCGAACAGATGATACGAAGAGCGCTCATCATTGACCTGTGCGCCCTCCGGAGTCTGTATATATGCCGTAAAAAGCGTGGAAGTAGTCGGTGCACTGCTGGTAAGAGAGATTACGTCGTCGGAGATAATATAGAGATCACTCACCAAGGAATTAGTATTTGTCTCACGCTTTAAATCTTTAGTGTATTCAACGGCAAACTTTTTAGCCTGAGACTCGTCCATATTATCTTTAAGGTAGGCTGCCAGATCAGTGTCAGAAAGATATGACTTATAATTGGAGCGAACCGTGTCGACGAGCAGCGTCAGGTATTGATTGGTCATGGTCATTGTTTCCTGCAGGGAGTTTTCATAGTTAGAGATGATTGCGGCAGATGCCCGCTGGTATGAAATGACGCCTAACAGGATGATGCAGATTACAGGCACCAGAAAGGAGGCTATGAGTTTCGTGCTTAGCCGGCGATAAACAGGAATCGCGAGGGATGATTTCTTCTTATTGTTTTTCATAGATCGTAATCCTCCGGAAAATTGATGGCGGGTTATTGCGGTTTGCCCCGCGGCAAATATTTAGAACTTTTAAGACTGTATATTAGCGTTACATGTAGTATAGCATATATCATGATTGGACGGCTATATATTTGTGGGAAATTGTTTGAAGAATATACTATCCGGTGCTGAATATTGGCTATATTCTGAAATGGTAACTTAAAGAATATAGGGAAAATAAAACATTGAGGTAAAGAAGGGTTCATGGTAAAATGTACGCGATGGCAATGAGCAGTGATAGGGCGAAGCCCGCGAGCGAGATGAAGCGAAGCGGAATCGAGCGACACTGCGGGGTAGAAGCAAAGCAGAATAGAGCAAGTACGGCGGGTCTGGGCGTAGAGCCTAGGGGTGTAATTAGCGAGTGAGAAGGAGAGTAAAATGGGATATCGGGAAGCATACGACAAACTGGAGAAATACGGACAACTACACGTACTGAAATACTATGACGATCTGAGCGGTTATGAGAAAGAGGCATTGATTGCGCAGATCGAAAATACGGATCTGGAAGTATTGGGACAATGCCGGCATAAGGAAGAAATGAATCCGAGAGGTAAAATTACCCCGATTGAGGTAATGCAGCTTCCGGAAATTGAAAGCAGACGGGAAGAGTATACCAGGATCGGTTTAGAGGCGATCAAGGCCGGAAAAGTGGGAGCCGTGCTCTTAGCGGGCGGTATGGGCACCAGACTTGGTTCCGATGCACCGAAGGGGGTCTATAATATCGGGCTTACGAAGGATGTATTTATTTTTCAGCGGCTGGTGGAAAATCTGTTGGATGTGGTACATCAGGCGGAGGCGTGGATTCCGCTCTATGTTATGACCAGCGATAAGAACCATGAGGCGACCACATCTTTTTTTGAGGAAAAAGGATATTTTGGTTATAATCCGGATTATGTGACCTTCTTCATGCAGGATATGGCACCGGCATCCGATTATAACGGCAAGGTATATATGGAAGAAAAATGGAAGATGTCCACGTCGCCTAACGGTAACGGCGGCTGGTTTTTGTCCATGATGAAATGGGGCGTGGTGGATAAGATCAGGGAAGCAGGTGTGGAATGGCTGAATGTCTTTGCGGTAGACAATGTACTGCAGCGCATTGCCGATCCTTGTTTTGTGGGAGCAACCATTGACACGGGAAGCGCGGTGGGCGCTAAGGTAGTCAGGAAGAATGCGCCGGACGAGAAGGTGGGAGCGATCTGTCTGGAAGACGGCAGACCGTCCATCGTGGAGTACTATGAGATGACGGAAGAGCTGATGAGCGCCACTGATGCGCAGGGAGAACCGGCGTACAATTTCGGTGTCATACTGAATTACCTTTTCCGGGAAAAAGACTTGGAGGAGATCGTGGCGAGGAAGCTGCCGCTGCACATCGTGGAGAAGAAGATTCCTTATCTGGATGACAACGGGATGGCAGTGAAGCCGGAGAGTCCCAACGGATATAAGTTTGAGCAGCTTGTGTTGGATATGATTCATGAACTGGATTCGTGCCTGCCCTATGAGGTAGTCAGAAACCATGAGTTCGCGCCGATCAAGAATAAGACGGGAATAGATTCCGTGGAGAGCGCGAGGGAGCTGTGTCGGGAGAATGGGATTGAGTTGTGATGTTCTAGCATTCAGCCATGCCATTCATAAGCTGCAAGCAGCTTATTCATGTCGGGCGTCCGCCCTATAGAAATAATTACACAATGTATCCTTAGTGAGCAAGCTCCCACGGATGCATTGCGCAATTATTTCTGCATGTCTGAACTAATATAACATTTTGACAGATTTGAATAACATTAGAAGCTTGTATAGAACGTGGCTGAGAGTGTACACTATGGGTAAAACAAGAACAGGATATGCAAGTGATACAATGTATCGGATTCATCCGATTAACATTTTCACAAGGCAGCAGATTGAAGAAAGGGCAGGTGTATTGAAATGGCAATTTTGGTTACGGGCGGCGCAGGTTATATCGGATCACATACGGTAGTAGAATTACAGAATGCAGGATATGACGTAGTGGTTGTGGATAATCTGGCGAATTCCAGTGAGAAATCTTTGGAGCGTGTAGAGAAGATCACGGGTAAACCGGTGAAGTTCTACAAGGCGGATATTCTGGACAGAGAAGCTTTAGAGAATATTTTTAAACAGGAAAAGATCGACTCCTGTATACATTTTGCAGGACTGAAGGCCGTGGGTGAGTCCGTACAGAAGCCTTGGGAATATTATGAGAACAACATCGCAGGCACATTGACGCTGGTGGATGTTATGCGCAAGAACGGCGTGAAGAATATTATCTTTTCTTCTTCCGCTACCGTATATGGAGATCCGGCGATTATTCCGATCACAGAGGAATGCCCGAAGGGACAGTGTACGAATCCTTACGGCTGGACGAAATCCATGCTGGAGCAGATTCTTACCGATATGCAGAAGGCGGATCCGGAATGGAATGTCATCCTGCTTCGTTACTTTAATCCCATCGGTGCGCACAAGAGCGGTACGATCGGCGAGAACCCTAACGGAATTCCCAACAACCTGATGCCGTATATCACACAGGTGGCCGTAGGCAAGTTAAAAGAATTGGGCGTGTTCGGTAACGATTATGACACACCGGACGGAACGGGTGTCCGTGATTATATCCACGTAGTAGATCTTGCGGTTGGTCATGTGAAGGCGCTTAAGAAGATCGAGGAGAAAGCGGGACTTTGTATCTATAATCTGGGTACGGGCGTAGGCTACAGTGTACTGGATATCGTGAAGAATTTCGAGGAAGCGACCGGAGTGAAGATTCCTTATGTGATCAAGGACAGACGTGCCGGCGATATTGCAACCTGCTATTCCAACGCGGATAAAGCTAAGAGAGAGCTAGGCTGGGAAGCGCAGTACGGAATCAAGGATATGTGCGCAGATTCCTGGAAATGGCAGAGCAGCAATCCGAACGGATATGAAGATTAATAGAAAGTAAAAAAAGTAACAAAAAGAGAAGGCTCGGATCATAAGATCACGGCCTTCTCTTTTTGTGTGTAATAGGAAATTAAAATTACAGATGGTCTGAAATTTCCGCCAGAGCGCGGATAATGGTGATGTATTTATCGTAATGCGCCTCATTGTTCTGCTTTACCGTTTCAATGATTCCGGTTATTGTTGCATCATTATTCGGAAGCTGTTGATAAAGAAGATAGTCAGTGCTGACGTTCAGGGCATTGGCAACAGATACAAAAGTTTCCATAGACATTTTTCGTGTACCTCTTTCAATATGACCCATGAAAGAAGGTGAAATATCACATAATTCAGATAAATGCTCCTGCGAGATATGTAATTGATTTCTTACATATCTTATTTGGTCCCCGAGCATTTTGTAATCTATCTTCGCCAAAACGAGTTCCTCCTCTATCATCATATATTTCAAGCGTAAGAAAAATAGATACCGCAAATAATAGACTATAAGAATTATGACCTTGACTATAAGTATTGGCAAACATATAATAAAAAATAGTTAAAAACGATTAGTTTTATGAGGAGGTCGTAATGAGGAAAAGAATTTTTACAAGATTAGCAGCGGGGTTATTGTGCGGAGCGCTGCTCTTTACAGATGCGGCGTCGTTAAATGTATGGGCCGTTTCAAGTGATTTGAATGAAGGGCAGATTGCGTCCTTGACAGATCCTGATAGCGGAAGTGACACAAGTGTCATGGATGATGAAAGGGAAGAAAAGGAAGCGGAACCTTCGTCTGAGAACGAATCAGGGGATGAGCAGACAGAATCGTCAGCGCTGGTGGATACTGATGAGGAAGAAACAGAGGCTCCGAATCCGGAATTGGACGACGAGGAGATTACGCTGCCCGCGGAGGAAAAGCAGGAATCTGTCTCGGAGAATGCGGCGGATGAGGTTGTAGTGGCAGAAGATGAGCCGAGTGTTAATTCGATGATGGCGGCTTCTGAGGAAGAATCTGGAGATATCGCGAGCGGGGCAATCAATAATATATCATGGGTGATTGATGCGGATGGGAAGCTGACAGTGATCGGATCTGGAGATTGGAATAGATCGGCACATGCACCTTGGTATTATTATAGAGAATCAATAAAAACCGCAGAAATTGATGTGGAAGGTATGACAAACGCTTTAGGCATGTTTTACGATTGCGGCAATTTGACTAGCATAAATCTAAAAAACCTTGATACAAGCAGTGTGACGAATATGAGCCAGATGTTTAATAACTGTTCAAGTCTGAGCACACTGGATGTAAGCAATTTTGATACAAGCAGTGTGACGGATATGTACGGCATGTTTTCTGGATGCTCAAATCTGACCACGCTGGATTTAAGCAGTTTTGATAAAAGCAGTGTGACGGATATGGGCTGGATGTTTAATGGCTGTTCAAATCTGACCACACTGGATTTAAGTAATTTTGATACAAGCAGTGTGACGAATATGAACGACATGTTTTATAACTGTTCAAGTCTGACCACACTGGATGTAAGCAGTTTTGATACAAGTAAAGTAACAAATATGAACGACATGTTTTCTGGATGCTCAAGTCTGACCACACTGGATGTAAGTAGTTTTGATAAAAGCAGTGTGACGGATATGGGCGGCATGTTTTCACACTGTTCAAATCTGACCACACTGGATGTAAGCAGTCTTGATACAAGCAAAGTGACAAGTATGAACGGTATGTTTTATGATTGTTCAAATCTGACCACACTGGATGTAAGCAGTCTTGATACAAGCAAAGT
>JAAUZY010000004.1 GCA_014804355.1 Lachnospiraceae bacterium | reverse complement strand
GTTTTGTGCAGACTGTCATTGCACTCGCCCTTATATGCTTTATTTATGTTATCATGTTATGGGCGATTTGACAAATTGAAAAATGTTCCGGTTGCGGATATACTATGAAGAAGAGAATGTGACAATATTTCTAATGCGGACGCGCATATGAAAGTTAATATCTACGGAGCCGCGCTTTCGCTCCGTAAAAAGCGTAACGGGCACTAAGTTCGTGAAATACCTCACTAAGTGCCGACGCTTTTTAAGGGGCTCCTTAAGAAATTAACTTCCATATGCGCTGGGTATTGGATATGTTTGAACAATAACTAAGACATAGTTTATCACCAACAAGCCTTATGGAGGAATCTAGACACATGAATCCCAAACTGAAGTGCTCTCATTTTGTATGGTGCAAAGTATTTGCTTTATTATCTGCCATCCTGCTATCCGGCTGTGCACGTACATCTGAACCTGTCTCTAAAACCGGCTTCTATCTTGATACCGTGGTTACGATCACGCTCTACGATACGGGAAGCCACGGCTCCTATGATTCCTGTATGCAGAATATTGAGGCATGTTTTTCTTTGATCGGGGAATATGAGCACATGTTCAGCGCTACATTGGAGGGTTCGGATGTCTGGAATATCAACCATAGCGTCGGTAAATCTGTCACGGTCTCTGATGACACTGTCATTCTGCTTCAAGCTGCCCTTTCTTACTCAGAATTAACTGACGGCAGAGTGGACCTCACTGTTCTGCCTTTAAGCGAATTGTGGGATTTCGGTTCTGAAGGAAACTCCCATATTCCGGATGAAAGCGCCATTCGGGAAGCACTGGGACATATTGACTATCATGCTGTGAGACTTGACGGTAATGTGGTGACTCTCACAGACTCTCATGCCGCTATTGATCTTGGTTTCATCGCCAAGGGATATATTGCCGACCGCCTGAAAGACTATCTGCTCTCACAGGGCGTAGAAAGCGCATGTATCAGTCTGGGCGGCAATCTGATTACCATCGGCAATAAGCCGGACGGACAGCCCTACCGCATCGGCATACAGAAACCCTTTGCCGCCGAAGGAGAAACCATTACCGCTATCAATGTGACCGATTCATCCGTTGTTTCCTCCGGTATCTATGAGCGCTATTTCTATGATGATGATATTTTATATCATCATCTCTTAGATACGCAAACCGGCTATCCTGCGGATAACAATATAGCAGGTGTGACCATTCTGGCACCCACCTCCACAGAAGCGGATGCCCTGTCTACCACCTGCTATTTCCTCGGTCTTGATGAAGGAATGAAACTGATTGAATCCCTGGATAATACGGAAGCGCTTTTTATTACGAAGGATAGCACACTTCATAGAACAAGCGGTTTCCCACAGTAATAATTTCCTCTGTTTTTCCGAGCTTGCTCGATTTTTTTACACCTGCACTTCTCCCGCCAGAACTTTCTTATAATCCTCCAGATTCTTCTCTAACAGAGTTGGCGTATCCAAGCCATAAGGACATTTGCCCTTACACTGGTTACAATGAATACACTTCTCTATCTTCATCATGTTTTCCTGCCACTCTTCGCCTAAATATCCCGCATAAGGAGCACGCCTCAAAAGAAGCGACATTCTCGCACAGTTGTTGATCTCGATTCCTGCCGGACATGGCATGCAGTATCCGCATCCTCTACAGAAGTCCCCTAAAAGTTCCTCTCTGTCATGACGAATCACCTCTGCCAGTTCTTCCGTCATCGTCGGAGGATTCTCAATGTAAGACAGGAATTCATCCAACTCCGACTCTCTCTGTACACCCCATATAGGAAGCACATTATCATATTGTGCCAGATAAGCGTATGCCGCCGCGGAATTGTTGATCAGTCCGCCTGATAATGCCTTCATGGCGATAAATCCCATATCTGCTTTTTTACATTTATCAACCAGTTCGATGTCCTTCTCCGTTGCCAGATAACAGAAAGGAAACTGCAGCGTCTCATACAGTCCGCTGTCAATCGCCTCATGAGCCACTGTCAGACGATGGTTCGTGATGCCGATATGCCGTATCTTCCCCTGTTCTTTCGCCTTAAGCGCTGCATCATACAAGCCGCTCTCATCTCCCGGTTTCGGGCAGAACGCCGGATTATGGAACTGGTATAAGTCAATATAGTCTGTTTTAAGATTGTTAAGACTGGTCTCTAAATCCTGCCAAAAGCCCTCCGCATTCTGCGCTCCGGTCTTGGTAGCGATAAATACCTTCTCGCGCATCCCATCGAAAGCAAGACCAACCTTATGCTCGCTGTCCGTATACCACCTTGCCGTATCAAAGAAGGTAATACCATTCTCATACGCTTTCTTGAGAAGCTGCACCGCTGCCTCATCTGAAATTCTCTGAATCGGCAGCGCACCAAAAGCATTTTTGTTCGTTACGATCCCTGTTTTTCCAAGTCTGACTGTCTCCATACATTTATCCTCCTATATGTCGCTGCCTGATCCGAAACCGGACCCGTCATATCTGCCAAGCGTCCCGGTCAGCCCGCACCAGTTACATGTAAACTTGGTAACACCTTCGTTATGACAGCTCAATTTGCCGCAGTTGCAGACAACAAAATCCATTGTTTTGCAATAAGGACATCCCGGATATCCATTATCCGGCACAAGATTCCCCACAATTTTCGTCTTATCATAGTTTTCCCGCTTTGCGGATGCTTCTTTTACCGGAAAAGCCCATGTATATTTCCAGCTGTCGCCCATCTTCTCAAAGCGCACACCATATGTTCTTCCGCCCTCTTTGCACTTACACAGCGCGATCCGGGCTTCCATTTTTTCAACCAAGGCAATCCTCCCTTTCAAAGTTCGACACCAGCAGTAATCACTCACAATTCCGATCATCGTAATAGGCAAAAAGAGCCGTAATATCATCACCGCACCCTAATTCGCTTGTTTCGCTAAGCCATGTTTTCAGGTGATCGGATACTTCCTTTGCCCCATGCTCGTTAAGCAATGTATAGTAGTCGTTGCAAGTTTTTTTAAATTCATCGTCATTTTTGAAACTGTTTGCCAATCCATCCGAGGAGAGCATATACATAACAGGATGTCGCTCATCCTCTTCCTGTTTTTTTGTAAAAGTGATGGCTTTCTTCCAAGACTCCGCCTTGCTGAGCGAATGCGTTTCCGTTCCCAGAATCTTATCCGCCTCAATTATATTCTGTACGCCCGTCTCCGACACTTTTACAATATCTCCGTCACCAAGCTGGAAAGCAAAAAGAAATTCTTTCGTAATGACGAGTCCGAGAAGTGTGCTCCCATACATCTTATAGATTGCTTCTTTATCTTTATTACCTTCCGCATCCGAAAGTGCTTCCCTCTTGCAGTTAGCGTGAATCTTCAATATTCTGCGCTTCCATTCGGCATCGATCGCCTGCGCCACCTTCGTATCGCCTTCCCGTTTCAGGAATGTTAATAGCAGCTCCGGCTGTCCGTCATAAGTCTCCAAATAGTCGCCCAGAATTTTGCAAAATACATTCACTGCCACATAGGAACCTGTCTTACTGTACGGGCAGGAATCGCTCCCATGTCCGTCAGCCACCGCCAATATAACCGTGTCATCATCCTTTTCCAGTTTTTTCAGGCTGTCCTGACATTCCCTGCCGTTTCTGATATGGGATGCGCCCTGCACAGATTCACCGAATACACTTCGTATCATATGCAACGTCCTTTCTACCAAACATCACCTTCCTGAATGTCATCAAGATCAGGGAGCCTTCCGCCCATGTCCACGATCACCGGTGCCGTACCATCTCCGCCGGCCGCTCCTTCATCGTTCATCGCAACGCTTGCAGGCGCCGAAACAAGAGAGGCTGCGGTAGATGCCCATTTGATCATCTTCGTAAGCGCCGCTGCATTATTGGCCTGCAAAACCAGCTCTTTATTTCCCGTAAACTCAACCAGGACGTCATCGTCCGCATCCTGCCCGATGGAAATCGCTATCTTAACGGCTTTCTTGCCCCACGGAAGTTTTTTAAGCTCCGCAAGCGACTTCTTATAATCGTCCGTAGGCTGCCCGTCTGACAATAATACCAAGACAGGCGGCAATGCTCTGTCTGACATCGGCGGAATCGTAAGCTGTGCCGATAGCAGTTCGAACGCTTTGCCTAAATCTGTTACGCCCTCCGCCTCTAAGTCATCCCACGCAAAATCTTCCACATTTACCGGGGTGCTCGTCACCCATGACGCACCCGTGGAAAATTTCAAAGTACGAATCATCAACTGGGCGTTCGGATTATTCTCCGCCGCCGACACCATCTCCGGTATGGTCGACTGGATCGCATGATTCACCGTACCGATCTTCTCTCCGTACATGGAACCGGAACAGTCCACGATCCAAAAAAAATGTAACGGTCTGCTCGCCAGTTCTCCTCCCGGTCTTTTCAGTCCTGACATAGTATTTCCTCCTTAATATCGTGCGCTTGCACATTTTATTTGTTGTGTTCTGGCATACCGCATTGCATAAGATCCTGCATTGCATAAAATGGTAAAATCCTCACGTCTTTCTTCTGGTTCCCCGAATGTCTGTAAAAATCCACTTCCTTTTCCGCCGCCGATCTGCACTACGGAATCCGGTATATATATGCTCTGCAGATTCTTACATCCCGCGAACGCTCCTTCCTCGATGCTTGTTACACCCTCCGGCAGATCAACCGTTTTCAACGATTCACATCCTTCAAATGCCGACAATCTGACTACCTCCAGTTCCCGGGGGAACACTACTTCTTCCAAGCTTCTGCACCAGCGGAAAGTCCCTTGACGAATCTCTTTTAGATCAGGCGGAAGCGTGGCTTTTGCCAGTTCTCCGCAGCCTGCAAAAGTATATTCGCCGATATACTTTACTCGATTGGGTATCACTATGCTTTCCAATGCGGTATATTCAAAAGCACCGTCAAATTTGGTCATACCGCCTAATATTGCCGGACAGCCCGCCGGGTCCGTCGTGCCGATCCGCTTCAAGGTACTCGGTAAAACCACTTCCTTTAGCCCTTTACAGTTAAGGAATACGCCGTTCCCCAGTATTTCTATCCCTTCCGAAACTATGATCTTTTCTATTCCGACGCATCCTTTGAAAGCATGATTCCAAACCGCAATTACTTTTTTCCCTTCAATGACATTCGGAATGACTACAACATTCTCATCAAAATCCACAAACCGAAGGATCTTGATTCCCCACGATGTCTCTTCATACTCATATAAGCTTTCGCTTTCAACCGCAGTCCATTCCTTTACGCTTTCTTCATCCGACGGCACCGCTTCCGGTTCACCGCCCTGCGCAGCAGACCGCCCGTTGTCCGGCGAAAGTCCCATTGCCTGTGCCCATGTAAGCACCGCATTTTCTGCATTTTTTGTTCTTATTCCGTATCCCTGCTCAACTGACTTAACGAACCGATGCAACACAATTTTATCCATCTGCGTCAGTCCCCTCATCTCGTTTACGATGCCATCGTCAAATACCATCAACAGTGTATTTCTTTTAAGCCTGTCCTGAGGAAAATAGTCCGAAAACAGAGCTTGCAGTTTCTTCCTCTCCGAAAGTGCATCCGGATAATCCTGTATGATTTTTGCCAGAATCTTATAGTCTTCCATACTAATCTTCCATTCTTATTAAAACTTAATGAAATTCTCCAATCAACTGTCCGAAGTCAATCTTCGTATCTTTAGCAATTGCAGCCGAGCGTCCTTCCATTATGGGAATCTGTGTTCCGTCCGCTTTAATATATGTCCAGTTTTCTTTTGTCAGATTCTTAATCCCCCACTGATTCGGGTTATTCGGATTTTGTACCACTTCTCCCACTACGGTTTCCATATCATGTTCACCGTCTATGTGATGTTTATAAATCTTCGTATTAGTCATAAGCAGTATTGTGCTTCTGCCGACCACAAGTCGGGTGGGAACGGGCACCGCCTTCTGACAGCCCCAGCATGTATGCATAACGTTGTTTGCATCTTTGTGCCCATCGTAGAATACTTCCGCGCCGCAGTTAGGACAAATCATGATCCCAGACATAAGATTTGAAAACGTTTCCAGCCATTTACTCTCCGTTATTCTCCGGTTGGGCTGCTGCAAGCCTACCGTAAATGATGCCGTAAACAGATCTTTTAACTGCTGCGGATATAGATCCCAGAAAATAAGCGCATTATCCTGATATCCGGCAAGCGGCCGATTATCTCTGTTATCCGGATCAAAAATGAACAGCGGATCTGTTCCGTACAACTGGTTCATCGCATGAATGTCCATGCATTTGATCTGTGCTTCCCGTCTGCCTTCCAGCGGATGATTCAGCATAAACATGTAAAACAGCAGCACCGCCAGAGAAAATAAATCCGTGTTTCTCGAAGGCTTTGCCTTGCCTACGACAATCTCGGGTGCCATAAACCGGGGTGTTCCGTATATGCCGGTTTTCGCTCCGTTATAAGAAACATTATCATTGTCACATATGAGTACATCCCCCGTATCCGGGTCAAAGAATACATTACCGAAAGAAATATCCCGATAACTGTATCCCTTCCCATGCAGCGCATTGTACCCTTTTGTCAGGTTATATGCCGCCTTGCACAGGCAGTAGAAAGACGGCTCTGCCTTTCTTTTCATCATATCCACAATGCTTTTATAATTCTTCGGTCTGAGCGGCATGATATAGCCGAAAGATTCGCCGTATACCTTAAAGATCATATCCTGCGGCCACAAAAAAGAAGGGTCAGGCTGTCCGCTCTGAATCAGATTATCCAGTATTTCTTTCTGATTTTTGGTTGCGGTATTCTTATAATACCATTTCAGCGCATATGTCTTGTGGTTAGCAGTTACCGAATACACCTCGCCCTGCCCGCCGGATCCCAACAATTTCTCAACCATATATTTGTTACCGCTCTCAGAGGTAAGAACTGTTCCGCATTTTAACTGTCCGTCCATATTACTCATATCCCTTTCACGTTATTACCTTCTTCGGGCATTTCTCCTTGCACGCGCCGCACCCGATACACTTCTCCTGATCAATTGTCGCATGAAACTCTTCAATCGTGATTGCATCCGCCGGACAATTTTTCTTGCACAACTGGCATGCGATACAACCTACATCACACGCCTTCATCGTCGCTGGGCCTTTCTCCTTAGAGCTGCATGCCACAACATGTTTCGCATAATAGGGAATCAGCGTAATCAGATTCTTCGGACACGCAGCAATACATTTGCCGCAGGCCTTACACGCCTCTTTATCCACTACCGCCACGCCGTTTACCACATGTATGGCATCGAAAGGACATACCTTCACGCAGCTTCCGAATCCGAGACAGCCGTCATTACACGACTTCGGTCCGCCGTTCGGTACGAAAGCCAGCATGCGGCAGTCTTCTATGCCGCTGTAATCATAATCCACTCTCGTGCGGTCCCGATCCCCCTGACACCTGACAAATGCAACCTGACGGACACTTTCGCCCGCCTCTACGCCCATGATCTGCGCGATCTGGTTACCAACCTTCTCACCGCCCACCGGGCAGGCGTTGACGGGTGCCTCTCCCTTAGCGATAGCAGCCGCTAATCCGGAACAGCCCGCATAGCCGCAGCCGCCGCAGTTATTACCCGGCAGCACGCCCAGAACCGCTTCTTCCTTCTCATCCACTTCTACCTTAAATTTAATGCCGGCAACCCCAAGGAACAGTCCTACAAATAACCCTACCGCTCCTACGACCAGTGTCGCCATCAGTATTCCGGTCATATTCATACCTCCCCATCATAATAATCCGGAAAATCCACAGAAGGCAATCGCCATCAATCCCGCAGTAACAAGGACGATCGGCATACCCCGGAAGGATTCCGGTATGTCATTATAGGTCATCTTCTCTCTGATCCCTGCAAGAATCACGATGGAAATTGTAAATCCTACCGCCGTGGCAAACCCGTTCACAATTCCTGTCACGATCCCGTAGCTCTTCTGCACGTTGGTAAGCGCCACCCCAAGTACTGCACAGTTGGTCGTAATCAGCGGAAGATATACGCCCAGTGACTGATACAGGGAAGGAATATACTTCTTTAAGAACATTTCCACAAACTGCACCAGCGCCGCAATGACAAGAATAAAGACGATGGTTTGCAGATATGTAATGTCGAGCGGCACTAATATATACTGATAGATCGCACCCGCCACCGCTGATGCCAGCGTGATAACAAATATAACTGCCACGCCCATGCCGGTCGCCGTGTTGGTTTTCTTAGACACGCCAAGAAACGGACACAAGCCGAGGAACTGGCTTAATACCACATTATTTACGAGCGAGGAGGCGATCAAAATCACAAGCAAATCCTTAACCATTCTTCTCATCCTCCTTTGTCACTTTTTCATCATAAAGTCTGTGCGCACATCCGCTGTCGGAACAGTTCATGCAGTCCGAATTGCAGCCGGATTGTATCTTAGACATATCTTTGCCTTTCTTCTCCCCGTTAATCTTGACTTTATTCTGTATTGCCGTCAAGGTTGCCAGCACGAAGAAAGCTCCCGGTGCCATAATGAAAATGCTGACCGGCACGAAGCTGTCAGGCATCACATGTATGCCGAACAACTCTCCTGCACCGAGCAATTCTCTCACCGCACCGATACAGGTAAGCGCTACCGAGAATCCGAGCCCCATACCGATTCCGTCAAACAAAGACGGGATCACGGGATTCTTATATGCATAAGCTTCCGCACGTCCTAAGATAATACAGTTTACAACGATCAGCGGGATATAGATTCCCAGTGCGTCATACAAAAACGGAATGAATCCCTGCAAAAGCAGTTCCACCACTGTCACAAAAGACGCGATAATAACGATAAATGCCGGAATACGTACTTTATCCGGTATGATATTGCGAAGAAGCGATATAAACACGTTACTTAGTGCAAGCACCACCATTGTGGTAAGTCCCATGCCCAATCCGTTGATCGCGGATGTGGTTACCGCCAGTGTCGGGCACATGCCGAGCATCAACACGAATGTGGGATTCTCTTTTACAATACCGTTGATAAGGCGTTCTTTTACATTATTCATTGCCACTACCTCCTCCCAATTCCGTCCGGAAATAGTATAATCCCGCATTGACTCCATTAGTCACTGCATTCGTCGTAATGGTAGCTCCTGAGATCGCATCGATCTGGTTCTCCGATGTTGCACCATTCTTAGTATACTCAAACTGCTCCACCTGTTTACCGGCAAACTGCGGTTTCAGTACATCCTCCGCTTTCATACCGAGTCCTGCCGTCTCTGAAATGGATAAAATGGACATTCCGTTTACAGTGCCGTCCAGACGCACACCGATACTAAACTGAATATCTCCGCCATAGCCTTCCTTCGTGGTTACCGTGATTACATAACCTAACAAATTACCGGATGTATCTACTGCGTTCATCACCTCGTCTATGCGCTCCTGCCCGTAGCCGGCCGCCGCCCATCCTGCCTCATCCGGCATACTGATCTCCGCTTCCTCAAAAGCTGCCGCATCACTAAAAACTTCCTGACAGGCCGCCTGTTTGGCATTCGCTTCCTGTCTGGCAATCGGTTCTTTTGTAATCTGATATACAAATCCCAGCACCAGCCCGGCAACAATCGTAATCGCCAGCATGATCCCGGTGTTTTTCATCATTTCTTTCATACCTTTTCTCCTCCTTTACCAAAAGCTTTCGGAAGAGTGATCTTCTCAATCAGCGGTACCAGCAGATTACCGAGGATGATCGCATAGGACACACCCTCCGCTGACGGACCGAACAGACGGAAGATTCCCGTTAAAATACCGAGCAGAATTCCAAATAGATATTGCCCGTTTTTCGTAATCGGCCTGGTCACATAATCGGTGGCCATGAAGAATGCACCGAGCATCAGACCGCCACCCGCCAGATGCGCGCTGATATACGCAAAATCCAGCCCATGTCCGCCGAAAATACTGATAAAAACAACGAAGCTTACTATGTAACTGCCCGGAATCCGCAGATCGATCACGCCGAGCAGAATGAGGAAGCAGGCGCCGATCACGATCGCTATCATGGAAGTTTCACCGATCGTTCCCGCGGTTCTGCCGATCACCATGTCCAGTATGTCGACATCCACACCATTCTTCAAATTCGCAAGCGGCGTCGCCCCGGTATATGCGTCACAGTCAAAATTCGTCATGATGGACGTAAAGGAAATAAGCAAAAAGCATCTTGCACCAAGCGCCGGATTCATAAAGTTCTGTCCCAGACCGCCGAACAGCATCTTCACCACCAGAATCGCGAACACGCCGCCCACCACGCCGATCCACCAAGGTGCAGATACCGGAAGATTCAACGCCAGCAGCAGACCTGTCACTACCGCCGAATAATCCCCGATCGTTACTTTCTTCTTACATATTTTCTCGAATATAAACTCTGTCAGCACTGTGGCCGCCACAGTCAGAACAATTGTTATCAGTGCGTCTAATCCGAAATTATAGATACCGAAACCTGCCGCCGGAAGAAGGGCGATCACTACGGCAAGCATGATATTGCCCGTTGTCGTTTTGGATCTGACATGCGGATTAGAAGATACCTTCATTAAATCACTCATATCTTTGTATGTGCTCCTTTCTCCCTACTTTTTCTTCTTCGCAAGCTGTATCTTACGCATGGATTTGATAGACTGCGTCAGCGGTCTCTTCGCCGGACAGACGAAACTGCAGCACCCGCACTCCACACATTCCATTCCCTCAAGCGCTAAAAATTCCTCTTCCGCGTAATTCTGTGCATAGACAGCTAATTTGTTCGGTACTAACCGGCTGGGACAGGCTTCTACGCAGCGTCCGCATTTAATACATGCGCTGGGTTCCATGCGTGACACATCGTCCTGCGTCAGGCACAAAAGCGCCGAGGCCGTCTTTGTCGTAGGTACATCCAGATTAAAAATACCGAATCCCATCATCGGTCCGCCGGAGACGATCTTCACCGGTTCTGTCTTAAATCCTCCGGCTTCCTCGATCAGCTCATGATAATTCGTGCCGATCCGCACAATAAAATTGCGTGGATCCGCCACCGCATCACCGGTCACGGTAACAATACGATTCATCAAAGGTTTGCCTTCATACACGGCATGGTATATCGCCACAATGGTGTCCACATTGTTAACTACACAGCCTGCATCCGCCGGAAGCATGGAGGAATTAATGGCGCGTCCCGTCGTTGCAAATATGATCTGACGCTCGGCTCCCTGCGGGTACTTGGTCTTTAATGCCTTCACGCTGATACGCGGTTCATCCTTCGTCAGATTCTTTAATATTCCGATACAATCCGGCTTATTGTCCTCCACCGCAAGTATTCCTCTTGCATTCGGGAATAATTGCAGAGAAACCTTCAAGCCCTTGATCAATTTCTCCGGTTCCTCTATCATCCTTCTATAATCAGATGTAAGATATGGTTCACACTCCGCACAGTTGGCAATTACATAGTCGATCTTCTCAGGCTCCTTAGGTGACAGCTTGATGAAAGTCGGGAAACCCGCTCCTCCCATGCCGACTATGCCTGCTTCCTTTATGCATTCGATGATCTCTTCTCTGGTCATCTCCTCAAGCGGCTTGACTTCCGGATATTCCACTTCATCATACAATCCGTCATTCTCAATGATAATACTCATCACGTTATCGCCGGTAACCACCCGCCTCGGTTCAATGGATTTCACCGTACCGGACACCGTCGCGTAGATCGGTGCAGACACGAAACCACCCGCCTCGGCAATCTTCTGTCCCGTTAAGACATGATCACCCTTCTCCACGATCGGCTTCGCCGGCGCCCCGATATGCTGTGATAAAGGATACACCAGATCACCCTTCGGCAGCACTGCTTTGATAGGCTTATCCTTAGACAATTCTTTGCCGTCATAGGGATGTATGCCGCCCTGAAATGTTAACTTCGCCATTCTTCGCCCCTCTTTCCTTATGGTATCGTTCAATTCCTATATCTGCCGGCCATCGGCTTCTATATCACACAGATCAGCATTGTAATATAGGAATAATTCTCTTCCGAAACAACCTACTTATAAATATACTATTTTTCGACGAAAAAAACTACTGCTATTTCAAAAAATATGTTAGTATATACCTAAGTTATTTGCAGTAGGAGAACATTATGCGGACAATTAACCAAACCTTAGAAAACTTTACCATACAATACCCCTTAGAGCGAATCGCACCGCTTGATAAACTGCTGTTTATTGACATCGAAACGACAGGATTTACCGCTAAGAGTTCCTCGCTCTATATGATCGGTGCCGCTTACAATTACGACGGCTGCTGGCATATCAAGCAGTGGTTTGCAAAAAATTATGATGAAGAACGGGCGCTTCTTACAGATTTCTTTTCTTTTGCCGCGGATTACACGCATTTAGTCCATTTTAACGGTAATAATTTTGATCTGCCCTATCTTCTGCAGAAATGTGAAATGCAACAGCTGCCATACAATTTTGACAATTTTGAAGGAATCGATCTCTATAAAAGAATCTCGCCCTACAAATTCTTCCTGCATACGCCTAACTGTAAGCAGAAAACACTGGAAGAACTGATGGGCATCGACCGGGAAGATGTTTACAACGGTGGTGAATTAATCGGATTGTATCATGAATATGTGAAAAATCCTTCGGAAGAAATATATAATGTTCTCCTGCTCCATAACAGTGATGATATGAAGGGTATGCTGCAAATTTTGCCGCTGCTCGCTTTCTACGATCTTTTTAACGTTCCGGTCAAAGCAAAGAAAGTACAGTCCAACCGTTATGTCGATTATCACGGACACGACAGGAAAGAGCTCCTTATGAAACTGGAACTTCCCACACCGCTTCCGTTTACGATCTCGAATCTGTCAAACGGCTGCTATTTCAGCGGAGAGCTGTCAGAAGGTATCCTGAAAGTGCCGGTCTATGAAGAAGAAATGAAGTATTTCTATTCGAATTATAAAGACTACTTTTATCTTCCCGAAGAAGATGTAGCCCTACATAAGTCCGTTGCTTCCTTCGTGGATAAGGAACATCGTGTGCAGGCCGGTGCCGCCAACTGCTATACACGCAAAATCTCCACTTATCTGCCGCAATGGGATATCTTCACGGAGCCCTTCTTCAAACGGGATTATAAGAGCAAAGATCTTTTCTTTGAATTGACTGATGAGATGAAAACTGACAGGGAACTGTTCTCCCGCTATGCGCAGTATCTGCTCGGGAGGATGGCGAAGACCTATTAATAAATCGAGCTTCGCTTCGTAAACTCGGAAAATAAGGGACACTTCAATGGAAGCGTCCCTTTAAATTTCTTACATCGGTTTCTGATAGAAGAAAGAATTCTTTCTGTCGAAGCCGACATCCTTATGGTTAATAATCTGCTCGGTGCTGCCGATAAACAGATATCCTCCCGGCTTAAGACTCTTCTGGAACTTACGGAAGACTTCATCCTTAGCTTCCTCCGTAAAATAAATTAACACGTTTCGGCAAACAATCAGATGATAGTCAGTCGGATATGTATCTTTCAACAGATTATGTTCTTTAAACTCTACTCTGGACTTCACCTCATCGGAAATCTGATAAGACGGTCCGATCTTCGTGAAGAACTTCTTCTTCAAATCAGCCGGAACACCTATCACGCTCTTCTCCGAGTATAATCCTGCCTTAGCCTTCGCGATAACCTGCTTATCTAAGTCCGTTGCGTATATCTTGATCTGATTCATCGGCAAGTGCTTGGATAATGCCATTACTAGAGAATAAGGCTCATCACCCGTTGAGCACGCCGCGCTCCAAATCTTAAGATTATTTCCGTAGCGCTTGATCAGATCAGGGAATATATCCTGATCCAACAGTTTCCATTGATCCACGTTACGATAAAATTCAGACACATTGATCGTCAGATAGTTTACAAACTCATCAAACATATTGCGGTCTGCTTTCAGAGACGCTATATATTTGTCGTAGCCGACAATCTTGTTTTTTGCAATCAGCGTATCGATTCGACGTTTCATCTGCTTCTCTTTATAAGCATTCAAATCAATTTTCGTCAAATCAAAGACTGCTTTCTTGAAATACTCATAATCGTATGCCATAATCCCCACCGCCTATTAATGATATTATAGTTTATACTATGCCTCTGTCTCTTCATCGGCATTTTCACCGGAAATCACTGCGTCAATATCTACGGAAACAACATCTGCGTTATCATCCTCAGCCTTATTCTCATCAGGTTCGGGTGCAAGCATTGCCTTGATGCTTAAGCTGATCTTCTTA
This sequence comes from Lachnospiraceae bacterium, assembly GCA_014804355.1. Taxonomy (GTDB): domain Bacteria; phylum Bacillota; class Clostridia; order Lachnospirales; family Lachnospiraceae; genus UBA3282. The sequence goes on along the minus strand of JAAUZY010000004.1, from coordinate 14,570 downwards.
TCTTCCTCATTGAAATCAACGACTTTCGCTGTTACCTCTTCTCCTGTCTTTAACACATCGGAAGGTTTCTCAATGTGTTCCTTGGAGATCTGAGATACATGCAGCAGTGCATCGATACCGGCTTCCAATTCAATAAACGCACCGAAATCCGTCATACGTGCAACCTTACCGGTTACCACATTACCGACCGCATATTTGTCAGCGGCGCCCTTCCACGGATTCTGATCCTCAAACTTAAGGCTGAGTGCGATCTTCGTGCCGGAGATTTCCTTAATCAACACTTTCACAACATCGCCGACTTTAAATACTTTCTTCGGATTCTCCACTCTGCCCCATGACATCTCGGAGATATGAAGCAGTCCGTCACATCCGCCCAGATCAATAAATGCACCGAAGTCTGTCACATTCTTCACTGTGCCTTCCACGGTATCGCCAGCCTTGATCGTCTCGAACAGCTTCTTCTGTAGTTCGGCCTTCTCAGCCATGATCAACTGCTTTCTGTCACCGATATATCTTCTTCTCTTCGGATTATACTCACTGATTACAAACTCGATTTCCTGTCCCGCATATTTGGTCAGGTCTTTTTCGTAAGTATCGGATACGAGGCTTGCCGGAATAAAGATTCTCACTTCCTCCACGACAACGCTTAAGCCTCCTTCAAGCACCTGTGTTACCTTCGCCTTTAATACTTCATTGTTATTATATGCTTCTTCAATACGCTTATTGCCTCTGTCTGCGGCGAGACGCTTGTAAGTAAGGAGAACTTGTCCCTCACCGTCATTTACCTTGAGCACCTTAACCTCCATGGTATCTCCGGGCTTAGCGATGGTTGTCAAATCAACATTAGGTTCGTTTGTATATTCGTTTCTGGTAAGAACACCATCTGATTTATATCCGATGTTGAGTATGATCTCTTCCGGCTTTACATCAATAACGGTACCTTCAACAACCTCTCCTGTGTGTATTGTCTTTAATGATTCTTCTAACATTTGTTCAAAAGTTAATTCTGACATAATTTTGAACCTCCTCGATAATATTGTTTGGGGTGGACGCCCCTGCTGTAATACCCACCAGTCGGACAGATTTAGGTAAATCCAAATGCAAGTCATCAAGTGTCTGTATAAAATACGTGTTCGCACACTCCTGCATGCAGATCTCATATAGCTTCCGTGTATTAGAACTATGTTTACCACCTATTACTATCATAACGTCGACCTNNGCNGCTATNNCNCTNGCCTCNGTCTGTCGCNCTTCCGTAGCGTTACATATAGTATTCACAACACTAACATTGTACCCTTTTTNCATGANAATTTCAACCATATCTTGAAATTTATTGTAGTTAAATGTCGTCTGGGAAACAACACAAATCTCTTCTCCCTGTCCGCTGGTGAAATTCTGTGCCTCTTCCGGTGACTCAATAACCGCCGCGGGTTCCTTCGACCAGCTCATAATCCCTTCTACTTCCGGATGCCCGGCATTGCCGATGATCACGATTTTTTTGCCGGCATTACTCTCCGTCTCTACAATATTATGGATTCGTTTCACAAAGGGACAGGTGGCATCCACACACTCCAATCCCTGATCTTCTATTATCCCGCAGATTCCTTTCGGCACGCCGTGGGCGCGAATTACTACGGTTCCTTCCGTGATCTTACGGAGCTCTTCCACCGTCCCGATCACCTGTACACCCTTCTGTTCTAAATCTTTTACCACTTCCTCATTGTGGATGATGGGTCCGTATGTATAAATCGGTTTGCCTGTATCTGCCTGCTCATATACCTGTTCTACTGCCCGCTTAACCCCGAAGCAGAATCCGGCGTGTTCTGCCAAAATTACTTCCATAACTGAGCCTTTCTGTCTTATACTTACTTTTCTGTTCGCTATCCTTCTGCCACCTGCATATCATAAACTGCATGCTACCGTCACAACCAACGGCTCACTAATCGGAAACCAATGCAATAACAGCTTCCACTACTTCATCGATGGTCATGTATGAAGAATCTATCAGTGTGGCATCCNCTGCCTGCNNNAGNGGAGAAANCTCTCTGGTCATNTCCTGATGATCCCGCTCNATNATATCNTTNTCNATNGTATCCAGATNACNGGNNATNCCNTTATCNGTCANTTCCTTNTANCGNCTTTCGGCNCGNACTCTGCTGTCNGCNGTCAGATANACTTTNACCTGCGCATNNGGNAGCACNCANGTNCCGATATCNCTGCCGTCCATNACTACNTCCTTGCTGGCNGCCANTTTNTGNTGNANNTCCACCAATTTTCTTGCGGACNTTNGGNTTNGGNCTGCTGNCAGATGCCATATTNCCNACNTCTTCCGTNCTGATCAGNCCATTNACNTTCTCNCCGTTTAAATATACGATCTGCTCNCCGTTCTCATANCCNATGGNNATATCNGCNTCCNCNCACTTNANATTGATNNNNTCCGTNTCCGACGGNNCNANATNCTCNCTGAGCAGATACAANGCCATGGCGCGNTACATNGCNCCCGTATCTACATATATNTATCCCAGCTTCTTCGCNATTTTCTTCGCGATNGTACTCTTNCCNGCNCCNGCAGGNCCGTCNATGGCAATATTANNNCTCATACNTTNTTCCTCGTCTTTCTTTGTTCTATGTATTCCGCTTCTCTNCATAATGCNGCGGTCATTANTCTNTCTTCTCTCATCNANNTCTCATTCGTCTGNCCGGNNTTCGCCAGTGTCCGGTATACTGCTCCCTGCCAGATGTCCCGTAGACCATGCNATCTGCAGATTAAATCCNCCNGTGACNGCATCCAGATCAAGCAGNTCNCCTGCAAAATACAATCCTTTCACCAGCTTNGATTCCATCGTGGAAGGATTCACTTCTTTAACTTTGANNCCGCCNTGCGTGATGATNGCTTCCGTGTAATCCCGNAGNCCGCTCACNTGCATCNNNAGNCCNTTTGTGACCGNTGTAAGCCGNTCCCGCTCCTGNCTTGTGATCTCATGGATTTTCTTCTCCCCGCCGATCCCNGACANGTCNATCATGACCGGTGTCANTTTGGAAGGATACAGGCTTCCTATCACATTCTTCAACTGTTTNTTCNGNTTCTGTTCAAATTCNCGCAAGATCCTTTTATCTAANTGTTCCGCCGTAAGCGCCGGTTTCAANTCNANNGTGACCGTAACNTCATCCTTATCCTTACATTTATTATAATAACTGCTGGCAGANAGNACAAGCGGCCCGCTGATNCCGAAATGNGTAAACAGCATCTCTCCGAATCCCTGCCAGACCTTCTTCTTNCCACATTCCATTGTCANCGTAACATTCTTAAGAGACAACCCCTGAAGCTGACNNCACCACGGCTCCTTAATCTCCATAGGCACCANCGCCGGNGTACATTCTTTCTGNGTATGACCNAGCTNTCCTGCCATTCGATGNCCGTCNCCNGTGGNNCCTGTGGTCGGGTAAGACAANCCGCCTGTGGCAAGTATNACTGCATCAGCCGCCATNNTCCTNCCGTCTNNCAGNAATACACCCATTATTTTTCCNTCTTCGGCCANAACTTCTCTAACCGCGGTATGNAGACGTACTTCGACNCCTTTTTGCNGCANAAGACGCTCCATAGCTGCTATGATATCAGATGANTGGTCCGATACCGGAAAAACCCGCTCTCCCCGCTCAACNTTAAGCGGACAGCCCGCTTTCTCNATCAGATCCATCANCTGCCTATTATCAAAATCNTANAAAGCNCTATATAAAAACTTGGGGTTGCTCACTATATTTTCAAACAGCTTGTCCTGCTCGCAGGCATTGGTCACATTNCAGCGNCCCTTNCCNGTGATGAATAGCTTCTTCCCCAACTTCTCATTTTTTTCTATCAGCAGGACTTTGTGCCCGCACTCTGCGGCGGCGTACGCTGCCATCATTCCGGCCGCGCCGCCGCCTANTACNATCACACTGCTCATCCTTCATCCATTCTGCATTCTTCGGCTTGTCCTAAGCTCTTTAATCTTCTTTTTTCCTCAAAGAGTAATTCAACATCGGNTCCTCGTCNATNAANTTGATNTCATCATTNAGATATACCTGATAATTGTTCCANGCCTCTTCCAGATTCTTCAGATTAGTCTTTACTTCTTCCGGCCGTTTCANNCACATGGCNACCACNAGNGCNTTNATCACGCTAAGNGGCGCCACCAGCGAATCCACNATNGANACCATNTCNCTTCTGGCNAGAAGNTTACANGANGAATACAGATTCATCGGTGAATGCACCGAATCCGTNACCGTGATCACCTTNGCNTTNCTNTCNTTGGCAAACTCCATCGCCTTTAAGGTACGCATGGAATATCTGGGAAAGCTGATNCCGATCATGGCATCCTGCTCNTCGATGCGGATCATCTGCTCAAANGTCTCCGACACACTTGTAGTCTTAAGCAGGATCACATTGCCGCGAATCATATTCAGATAGAAGTGCAGAAAATCCGCCAATGGTTCACAGCTTCTTACACCCATCACATAGACGTTTTTCGCCTCCAGTATGATATCCACCGCCGTTTCGAAAGCCACCGGNTCAAGACTGTGTATCGTATCCTGCAGTTTCTCTATGTCCGCCTCCAAAACCGAAGTCAATATTTCNGACTGCGTGCTCTTCCCGTACTTGGCACCGATCTTCTGGACGGAATTGATCTTATTCTGTACCCAGTCCTCCAGATCGCGCTGGAATTCCGGATAACCGTTATAGCCGATGAACATNGCNTANCGAACAACGGTGGACTCACTGACACCTACCGTCTCTCCCAGCTTGGCGGCGGTCATAAACACCGCCTGATCATAATGATCATAAATAAANGCGGAGATTGCCTTCTGACCCTTACTCATTTTGCCGTAATGCTCATTGATCCTTGTTATAACATCATAACGATTCTGTATCACCATCTTCTATCGCAATATACCCTTCTCATCTGCTGTGCCGTTANTGTTTCATTTCTATGCCGNTCTGTCATTCCGATATCTGCCNTCAACGCCCNATCCGAATATTTGACNGCATGTTACTATACGTTCAGAAATGCTTTATAGGATTCCTCCAGCAGTTTAATCGTATCTTCTTCCTGCAAATCATAGTCGCCGGTAAGNGACATACATGCCGATCCGTGAATGAANATCCACATTCTCATAAACATTCCGCTGGGATCCTTGCANCCGTAGAACTTGGCATTGTTGATNTCCCTGACCACCGTTGCGTTCTCACCGTTTAAAAGGTCATACAGACTCTTNCCGTGCCGGTCNTCNGACATAAACAAGAGCTTGAAAAGCTGCTGTTCTTCCTGCGCAAACCGNATATAGGCCAGTCCCATATTAACAAAAGGCGTATCNCTCGTTTTCGGAAATTTGTCGTAGTAATCATTAAAAAAACTGATCGCCTTATTGTACAAATCCTCACCCAGNTCTTCCATNTTCTTGTACACCCGGAANATCGGCTGCGTNGAACAGCCTGCCTTNGCCGCCAGNGTTCTGGCGCTCACNTGCGAAAANCCATTCTNTCTGGTCATCTGAAATGCCGCATTTAATATTTCATCCTTTGTGATCGTCTCTTTTCTTGCCATAAGATATACCCTCTCTCGTATCGTAAATATATCATCTTTTGGTAACATATGTTATTATAATATATTATGTAACCTNNGTCAACTAAGAATTACAAAAAAATGCAAAAAAATNTCATACAAAAATCCCTTGATCTCAGCTTGTAAAAATATGCCTTGCTCAAGGGATTTCTGCTGTTATTATTATTTTACCTGTTTATCGCTTCACCGTAACCTTGACTTTCGTCTTCAAATCTTTGGTAATGCCGTCNCTTCCTTTTAACTGTACGACAACCGGAATCGTGTAGGTCTTTCCTTTCACTCCGGTAATCGTCATGATACCGTCCCTGTCCGCGATCGCCACCCTGAAAGTAACCGTATTGCTGTCCGTCTGTCTCGTGAGACCATATACCTTCAGATCCGCTTTGCCATCCTTATTACAGTCTAAGCTGCCCGACACATCATTGATGATATAACCACCCTCAGAAAGCACTTCCATTTTATAAGTTCTGTACAGCGTATCCGCCGCCGCGTATAGGGTTTGATTATTATCGGATATCCTTATCTTCGGCTGGCTCTGCTTCGGTGTCACCGTAAAGGTCTGACTCCTCACCGTAAAGGTATCGCCGTTTTCCATCACAATGGTGTACCCGAGCGCCAGTTTATAACGTTGCCCNGCTTTCAGCTTGCCATCCTGTTTGATCCTCAAGCGATACTGTCCGGGATAGTTTGGAAGAAGCCGCAGATCAAAATAATTGCTGTATTCGCCGTACAGTCTCATATTGCTCTTGATCGTATAATCACTGCCGATATTTTTAAACGTCGTCTTCAAACTGATATAATTGGAGCTGTTATTACCGATTTCCTTGGTCAGATCCAGTTTACCGGACACCTTAACCTTAGCGGTGACTGCTTTGTTCGTTACCTTGATCTTCAGATTCAGCGTCTTCGCCCTCACAATATTTCCATAAGCATCCGTATAGCATGGCGTTANCTTAAAAGGATAAGTGCCGTTTGCAATCGCAGCCTGATCCATAGTCTCCGCACGGTTTACCTTTACAACGACTCTGTTCTTCTGCACGCTGTCCTGACTGATCTCCAGAAGGTCCTCCGCAAGAAGCGCCTTTGCTTTCGGGTTACCGCCCTCAACTATGATGTTGTCACAATTCAGATTACCGTCATACGCATTTTTCAGTCCGATCTCTGTGTACACAGTACCGACCCGCGTCGTATTCAGCGTCAACTGCGTATTCGTAAGATAAGGCACCGGTGCCGCCAGCTTAACAGTATGTACCGCATATACCGGCTCCCTCCAATCGGCATTTCTGATCGTCAGAGTAAGTTTCTCGCTTCCTTTCGTTTTGCTGCCGGTATAGNTATATCTACGCCAGCCCAACGNAGAGGAGTTAGGCAAAAACTTCACACTGTCATTGTCACAGCTCAACTCACTGTAATAATATTTCGGATTCTGCTGCGTCGCACTGTCATTGTTATAGAGTAATGTTTTCTTATCCGTACTGTTATATAAATCGAATCTGCCCACATTATGGTCANCCATCGNGGGAATCAGCGTAGCAGAAGCCGCCTTCGTGACAATAGCGGGNTTCTTATAATTCCATTTAAGGGAAACCTTCACGCCTTCATTGGGTTCTTTGTACCCTTGTACTTTCACCTTGACTTTCCCTGAAAAGNTGTTAGTATCCGCAGGTTTATTTTTGTCTGNAAGCTGAATGTCTCCCTGTTTAAAATAGAACCGCTCTNCATTATTCGCCTTCTTAAAAGTATCATAAGCTGCNTACTCAACGGTTCCGGCGCTGAATCCGTGATTCTGATCTGCCTCTTCAGGCTCCCAGACTACTGATTCAATACTAACTGATCCCGGTACAGCGATATCCACCGATGCCGGATCAGACCGATAGAACAGATTCGCCGCTCTGTTAGACTTAGCGGTCACTTTTGCCTGCTCATCTTTTACCGTCACGCGAAGCGGATAGAAGTACGCTTCGCTCCTGCCATTTGTCTTCACGCCAAGAACACAATCATAGGTTCCTGTCTTTGTTGTCTTACTGTCACGAATCAGCAGCTTGCAGACGGAGGCCGCCGTCTCATTTACCATCAGCAGATCGGAACAGATCGTCTCCCCGTCACCATCATACAGTGTAACGCTCTCCACCTTCTCACCGTATGCCGGAACGATCTCCACCATCCCCGAAGATACTTTGGCCAGATTCCTGCCTGCCGTCGTATCATAATCGTATGCGAGATTGACATTTACCTTCTCCGTATTGATACGCGGCATTTTGTTCTGTATTTCGATTCGGATCGAGTCCGTATGTCCCGCCGCATCCTTAACCTTGGCCGTCAGGATCGCATGTCCTTCCCCCTTGACGGTGATTTCCGCTGAATGGGTATCCTTAGACGGTTTCACGGCAATCACTTTCTTGTCCGTGACACTCCATGCGATCTTCACGGCAGAGAAGTCCTCCGCACTTGTGCTGTTCCTATCGGTCAGTTCGGTATGCACATCAAAGCTCGTCACATTTTTATCGCTGTTTATAATGATCCTGTCATTCTCGAGGATCACGTCATCCGCGTTTTCCGGTACCAGCTTCACATAGGCCATCTTCCCCGCAACGGCTTTCAGTTTATAGGTTTTCTTTGCCAGTATCTTTTCATGACTGTTATTCTTGTCTTTTGCTTTAATGACCGCCGTAAGCGTATAGTTACCCGGCTTGACTGCCGCAATATTAAATTTTTTGCACAGCCGGTAATTCTCCTCCTGAAAGCCCTCATTCTGCACGATCACGTTTGCAGGGGCAGTAACATCCACGTCATAGTAATAATTGGTCTCTTCATAAGGATTCAATCGCCCATAATACAAAGATTCTACCGTCAATGCCAGACGATCGGAATCCTCTGTCGGATCACCGTTCTCATCCACAGTGCTTACCTCGACCACATTGTTGTGTCCGGGATCGGCGTCTTCAAATACTGACATTCCTGTCACTTTCGCAATATACACATTGATCGTCTTCTCTTCCGGATAGTATTCCTCTCCAGTATAGACTGCCCGGAACGGATAAGACGCCCTGTTGACACCGTTAATGATGATCGGCGTATTCGGTTCCTCCCACTGCCAGCCTTCCCATGCTTTTTCCAGCGGCATTCTCACATCACCGATCTTGCTGCTGATATTCGCCAGCGCATAGACAGGCGTTGCATTCACTAGCTGCTCGGAAGCCAGTTCTTTGATCTGCAGCGTTATCTCGCAGGTCTGCCCTGTATATGGTGCCCCGCCATCTTGGCCCGCGTCTTTCGGTGTAACGCGAAGTACTGCCTTACCCGCTGCCTTGGGCGTGACCACGCCTTCTTCCGTCACTTCAGCCACAGCCGTATCATCAATGCTCCATGTAAAGTCACTGTTTACAAACTCGGTGGTTCCGGGCATAATCTCCCCTACTGCAGTATACGTAAGACCGGATTTACATGCCAGTGTATACTGCACACGTTCTTCATCCTTCTCCTCTTCCTGCACTGCCGGATAATTGGAATTGCTTGCGGTAAATCCGATAATATCAAATCCCTTGCCGGGCACAGAACTCACATGTACCGTCATATAGGCCTTGACCGAATCCGAAGCCGTAAATATCAGCTTCGCCGTACCGACCTGATTGGCCGTGATCTCGCCCTCATTCCATGAAGCAACCGTCTCATTGTCAGAAACAACTGTAATGTCCGCAAGCTCAACAGGCGTACCCGTACCCGGATCGTAGAGGCTGTATCTGCTGTATCGCTGCCCTTTTACAGCCTCAAACATTTCCTTATCCTGCCATGTGATATTCCCCGCATCGTCCAAATGACCAATCTGATAATTGCTTACTACCACATGACATGTATCCGCTGCTTCCGGATTATAGAGGGAAGCCACCGTAATCTCTGCAGTTCCCGGTGCAACCGCAGTCACCTTGCCGTCCTCCGACACTATAGCTACATCCGGGTTACTGCTCTCCCACACAAAGTCCTTGGTGATCTTATCAGGGCGCCATGAGACTTTCAGCTCCTCATATCCGTAACCCTTTTCATTCCTGTACGCCTCAGCTGCATTCAGATACAGATTCTCCTGCAAAAGCGTGACCGAAACAGGAGCCACTGCCGGCGTTGTCTTAAATTCGCCAGTTGCCTTTTTATTGATATCTGTCACACTGTCAGGGTCAGACACCCCGCTGCTTGAATCAGCGACCACCGCCGCAAAATCATATTCAGTATCTCTGAACAATCCGGTCAATGTTGTGCTGCATTCTCTGGATTCCACACCGCTCGCATTGGTGACATATCCTACCTTATGCCAATTCTTTTCATCTTTTGTTTTATAGAAAAAGATCACGTAAGAAGCCTGTGGCTCGATGTTGCCCTCAAAAAGCGCACTCAAAATAACGCTTGTTTCCTTCACATCGGCTTTTGCCTCAGAAACTTTACGCACATCCTCTAAAGTCGCAAGCTCTATGGTTTTTGTATGGATCAGTTGATCCGTCCCGCAGTCTTCAACGGCGCCGAAGCCTACGATCATCTCATATTCCGTGTCCGCCTTTAATCCCATAATCTTGACGCTGCCGCCCGTACTGCGATTATTTACGGGTACAGAGAATTGATGTTCCCATGCGACTGTCGCCTGCCCGTTACTATCTACGGCATTCTCCCCGCCAGCCTCTCCTGTGCCAGTTTTTTCTCTGATATAACCGCACAGATAATCGTCATCCGTATGCTCCATCCCGGCGAGTGTATACGCAATGTCTGCGGAAATCACCCTTGGAGATGATGTGATCGCCGCTTCGCGGATATCCGGATTGGTAGTAAACGCTCCCTCCGTCGGCTGCTCCAACGCATCTGCTTCCACATTGGCAGTTTTGCCAAAACCGATCTTATACCGATAACGTGCGTTCTCCTTCAGTCCGCCTGCCCGAAGCAATACCGAGGACGAAGACTCGGATACACTCTTAGCCGCTGCCTTGTGCCATATTCCCTCTTCCGTATCTTCACGGAAATAGCAGATCAGATAACCGGAACTCTCTACCCCGCTTACGACACAGTCAAAGCCTGCCCTGTAGATTCCGGGCGTTGTCATGACCGTCACTTTACGGGGATCCGGTGTGGTAGTAAAAAATCCTTCTATCGCGGCAGCCAGCTCATTAGCGGGCGGAACCCCTTCCCTGCCTAATCCGATCCTGTATTCATACTCTGTCTCTTTCTCCAGCCTGCTAAGCCCTATTTCGACCTTGGCATTATTTTTGCTGATTTTGGTATCAGTACCTCTCCACCAGCCCGTTTGTCCCGTTCCTTTCACAGCGGGCCTGATCCATAATACCAGACAAGAATCGTCAGCTGCGCTGTTTTCCATCCCGCTGACAGAACAGGTGAACGAGACATCCGCCATCCTCGGTCTGACAGACAATAGCGATATCTGCCTCGTTTCTTCATGGGTGGTAAAGCTGCCTTGCTGTAGACAGGTCAATTCATTGATCGGCGTAGTTGAGCTGGCTCCAAGCCCGATCTTATATTCATATTCCGTACTATCCTGCAATCCCCTCAGTGTAATTTTGCCATTCGTATATCCGGTATAATATTTCCGCTCCCATTCCGCACTGCCCGACTTTCTGAAATAAAGGATCAAAAGCGGTCTTTTATTTGGATCAATGCCCTGTATCGTGTAGGAAAGATCGGCAACAGTCACCATAGCATTCACGGAATCAATCCTGAGCTTCTGTCCATCGTCACCGGTAACCAGAATACCTTCCGCAATTCTAAACTCCGTCTCACTCCCGATAACCAGCTGATATCGGCTGTTAAACGCAAGGTTCAATCCTGTCAGAATACAGCTGTAGTTATTCGCCGCACTGAAAGTATAATTCGAAGGATACTCCGTATAAGAGGAGGCGCCTTCCCTTCTGATATAGGCTTTGAATGCCCTGCTTCTGTCATGCGCTTTCATACCGGCAACATCCTGCTCATTCAATGTCACCCGGTACTCCATATAGCCGCTCTCCTCGATCTGCAGAGGAGCAGCGGAAGGCGTGGTCAGTTTCTCATACAGGCAGCATTCCGCATTGTCTCTGGTTACATTCTTAGATTTACCCACCAGCCAGCACAGATAATATTCTTCCCCCGGTTCAAGCCACAGGGTGGTATTTCCTGCGCTGGAAAAGGTCGTCTGATATTGACTCGCCTCGTTGAGACATACCGCAGACCCGACATCTCTATAGCTATCCCACTTGTCCGCACTGACATACTGAAGCTGCAGGTAATACTCTCCCGACAATTCTTCTTTCGTTCCCGAGAGTCGGTATGTATGGGTGAAGTCATATGGGCTCTCAAAGTCTGTGGCCTCATCTTTCACCCTTGTAAGTTTCATGCCCGATTCATTCAGATTTAGAGAACAGCGGGTCAAGACGCCACCAAGGGACACTACGAAATCATATTCTGCACCGGCCTGCAGTCCTTTGATCGATATGCTTTCAGGTCCGGAATGAGCACTGTCCAGAGCCTTGCTTGTTGACCTATACCTTGTCTCTCCTTCCGGCTTATAATATAGATAGCATCTTGGCACATAGGACGGCAATTGAAATTCACAGTTGGCTGTGGTCTTGACCTCACTGTCCTGCGTAACCTTCAGGGTGATTTCATCTTCTCCGTAAACCGCCTTCTCAGGTGTATGCAGGAGGACCGTCACCGGCTCCGTGGTAATACAGGCATCACGAAATTCCAGCCATACCTTCAACTCGTATGTCTCATTCGGCAGAAAAACATACTCTGTTACATGTTCCACTCCGCCGCGCAGACTGATTTCCTCAGCAGTCTCTTCATAGGCGCGGGTTCCGATTTTATCCGTATGCAGATATTCCAGCGCATCCTGAAAAGAATAATGAATCACAGGCCTGTCGCCATCCACATAGTTCGTCTTCGCGCCTAGGAAAAGCGTACGAAAGTCCTCAGATAAGCTGGCCTCATAATCATAAACCTTTATTTCCACCGGCGTTCCCGTAGTCCGGTAAGTGACCGACTTAAGCGTCTCTCCCCATTCGCTTGTCCGAAAATCGAAGCGATACTCTGTCCCCACACGCAGTTGCGTAAACTCATAACGCTTATATTTGTCGACCAGTACAAACTGTTCCGGCTCCGTCCCGTCCGCCGGAGCATAATAACAGTAAATATTCTTACTGCTCCCTCCCTGTGAAGGAAACGGCTCCACATCCAACACGATAGAATGATCCGTACATTCGTTATCATGAATATACAGCCAGTCATCCGTTCCCTTTTCTTTGGTAACGCATTGTGTACCCGAAAGCAGAGCCACAAACTGCGCTTTGCGTAAATCTTCCTCCGGAGTATACATGACCATATAGGAAACATCGTAAGCCGTGTCCTGTGCCACTGATCCCGACTCTACCTCGCCCTCGCGCCCACCAAGTGCTCTGAGATAAATATTTCTCCCGGAAGTCAAACTAACGTCGCCTACATCCTGATCTCCCTCACTGTGATCCGCTGGCCCCCAATATGGCCGTATAAAATACCTGCCTTCATTGCTCTTGTCCACATAGTCGGCATCCGCATGAAACCGCAGCCGCTCACACCCCGCCTGTGCCCTGAACGTAAGCCTGTCACCGTTCTCAAGCACCAGACTGCTCACGCCGTCTGCATCCGCCTCAGCTTCGATCTGGTCGGAAACCTTTATCGTAAACGTTCTGCCTGCCTTGTCTTTTACATAAGTTTCAATATAGACAGTCTCCCCGGCTTCCATATAATCAGTACTGATCCACAGATACCAGTAATCTACAAATGTGTTTCCGTTGGGATCAAAATGTGCCCAATGATTCCTTGTACTGTCAGAAGGCGCTGTGTACAGATTGACATAGATGTAACCCGTGCCCTCACAATCCACGCTGTCCGTATAGAAGGCATACCGCCCCGCTCTGGGCGCCGTAAAAGAATACCATGCGCTGCTCTCCCGGCTGTCAGGCGCATTGATCGTCACACCGTTATTCTTTGCCTCCTCATAGGAGATCTCGGTAATAGCGTTCTCCGCCGGGGATACGGCTTCAACATCCGCCACAGCAAACATAGTATTCTCGGAGATAGAAAGATCGTTTTCTGAAACGGAAGCATCTTCCGACCCGGTGTCATCTCCTGGCTCTTCACGGGATACCCCATCAGTATCATCACCGCTGTCTTCCGCATGATCCGCATCGCCATCAGACCCGTTCTCCTCGCTGTTATCGGAATCGTCGCTGCCGGCACTGTTACCGATATCGCTGGCACCGTCGCTGTTATCAGCACCTTTTTCGCCATCACTCTTATCGGAATCATCCGAAGGATCTCCTGTATTTGTTTCTTCAGTTCCGCCTGTTTGATCCGATGAATCATCTATATTTCCATCTGCCCCGTCTTCTAGGGCCAGATTATCAGCCTCATTTATTGTCTCTATCCCTCCACCTGGCTGGACGGCATACGCCGTCGCGGGTGTCTCAAATACCAAAATTCCTGCCAATGCAAATGTTAAAAACCGTTTAAACACTATCATCTATCCTCTCATATGCAAAAATATAATTGCGAACCTCCCCTTCCCATATTCACGGAAAGGTTTGGCTCGCAATCATCAATTTACGTTTTATTACTTTTATACTGGGTATGCCCCATTCTTAGTATCTGCCTGAGTCATATCTACTTTCTCCTGCTGTGCCTGACGATATTTAAAGAAGTCGATCGCCACCTGCGGGAACAGTGCGTAGGACAATACATCCTCATCCTGCTGTTTCCATTCCTTCATCTCTGCTTCCAGACCTGCAAGCTCCGGCTCAACGTGACCGGTTGCCTCGGCGGAACGAGCGGTAGAACGCGGTTCGCCGGGAATAACCTTATCGATCACTTCCTGGCTCATAGGCTTAACCGTCTGCCCGTAATTACCACGAAGCAGATCCTTGAACTCTCCCGTTGCCATCTTATATCTCTCACCCATCAGCA
>JAAUZY010000003.1 GCA_014804355.1 Lachnospiraceae bacterium | reverse complement strand
AACTTTCAAACTGTGGCCCAGTGAATATGCTGGGGGAACGCATACGGAGCCGGAGGATGGAACTGTGCATGTCACAGGAAACACTTGCAGAGAAAGCGGGGATCAGCGCCAACACAGTGAGCCGGATCGAAGGAAGGCAGATGTCCATGACCATAGGGATATTTATAAAGCTGGTGCATGCGCTGGATACGGATGCAAACGGGCTGCTCGGGATTGTCCCGGCAGGGGAAACAGAAAGAAAGTACAGGGATGTCTTATACCGGATCAGCCATTTAAAGACATATGAGCAGAAGATCGTCCTGCGGACAGCGGAAGTATTGGCGGATGAGCTGCGCCGGAACAGATAAAGCTAATTTTACAGTTATGGTGCGGGCAGAAAAGATTGTCCCTAGATTCCGTGCCGGAGGGTGGCGTACGCAGAGAAAACGTAAAGCCAAAAAGAAAAATGAAATAGTGATTGAAATTTGACACGATATAGGACATAATAAATTTAACGCTTTAAAGCGCAAAAGCAAGAGAAGGAATCTGAATGGAACTGACTTATTACCAATGTGGGGATTATCTGCTCCCGAACCGGACCATAGGGGAGACGCATGCGGTGACTGGAAAATATGAAATGCTCCGTAAAACTTTCCTGAAGGAGAACCGGGCAGGCTGGTATCCGGGCATGCTCTTATCCGGAAAATTGGATAAACATCTGGCAGAGGTTGAAAAAGCAGCCGAAGAGAGGATGGAGATTTTAATGGAAGGCCTGTTGAAAGAATATCCTGCACCGGATAAAGGAAAAGACCAGCTTGCATGGACAGCCCATATGAATATGCTGACAGCAATGGCAGAGGAGAGCGTTTTGCAGGAATTGGTTTACAGTTAAATGGAATAGGCAGAAAACAGAAAAAGGAGTGTCCGGCGGTATGCCGGATGCTCCTTCCTGTTGTATAAAATTTATATACCGGCAGATTCTGAACCGCCCACAAACCGTAGTTTCTTCTGCTGCCTTACGCAGTCGTCCAGATAGTAATTCATCAGGACCTGATATGGGATACCTGATTCATCAGACATTGACTTGAAATATTCAATCGTTGTAACGCTCATGTTCATCGTAACAGGTTTTTTGATCTTTTTCGCATAAGGGTTTTTTCTGGGATTTAAGGCTTTAATATCATACTCCTCCCGCATATCCATTTCTTCCATTACAAAATCACCATCCTTTATTGATCTCATTATACTGCTGTGCTTCCGTTTTCGTTGCTTTCCTTGCTGAAATAATACGGATAATCTCATCAGCACTCCGGTAACAGTGGCAGACGATCAGCATTATTGCCTGGCTGCTCATTCCCAATAGCATAAACCTTTCTTCATCCATTGAATGCCCGGGATCGTCAAACAGGATTGCATTTTCGTCTGAAAAAACAGTGCTTGCCTCATTAAAAGTGATGCCATGTTTTTCAATATTTGCCTGTGCTTTATTATTATCCCATTCAAATTTTATGCCATTCATATTTATATTATATTTATAATATCAATAAAAATCAAGGGAATCTGAATTGCAGTCAGGATATCTCTTCCCGTTCCTGTTTACGTGCTGGTCTGGTATGCTGTTGTCCCAATGCAGAGTGGATATTGGTACAGACAGTATCCAATTCTTTTTGATAATCTCGGTAGTGATAATATTTCTCCTGTGCATCTTTTTTCTGTACCAGCAGTTTTGATTCTCCTGCGGGAATGGTGAGAAGCCGTTGGGTATACCAAGGAGAGCAGGTGGAATATATGGTGGAGATACCTGCTAATACCAGAGCAATGTTCATCGCTCCGGACGGAGAAGAGAGGGAACTTCGAGTGGGACAGAATAAGATATTGCGCTAAATCATATGCGCTGTTGGTTGAGCAATTTGTGCAAAAGAAAGGGGATAGAAATGAAAATATTGAATTTTGGGTCACTGAATCTGGACTACGTCTATTATGTGGAGCATTTCGTGCAGCCAGGAGAAACGCTTGCCGCGAAGCAGCAGAAGATACCTGACAGTGTATTAGGATATTTGGTTTTNAGAAAAAGAATAAACAATAGAAGGCTTGGCTTCTTTCTGGCAGGTTCGGATATAAACAGAACCTTGTCGGGAAGGAGTTTTTTTGTAGTTTAACAGGACAGAAAATTCATGCAGATGNGAAAAATCGTTCGACAAAATCAGGGAAACGTCTGCTGACAATGGATGTGTATAATCATATTGCGAATAAGCAGGATATTAAAGAGGAAGTAGAGCGATATGCAAGAGCAGCGGAAAATNAGTACATCGAAATTTTCAAAAATGGTGTAGCAGTGGTGTAGTAAGCCCAAAAAATCGATTTTACAGAAATTTTATAACCCGCAAACCCGCATAAACACTGGGTTTGCAAAAAATAACTGAAAATANTAGCACTCACCTNTTGACAGTGCTAACAATTCGTTGTATTGTGATAGTGTCAGTAGAACAGATGTGATAAAAAATGCCACAAGTCACCGGCAGCGCATATGACAGAAGAGTTGACATAACATTGAATTTTCAACAATTCCATACGCACCCAGAAAAGGAGGCTGTTATGAACTTAACAAAATTTACCCAGAAATCCATACAGGCAGTAGAACAGTGTGAGAAACTGGCATATGAATACGGCAATCAGGAGATCGAGCAGGAGCACTTGCTTTACAGTCTGCTCACCATCGACGACAGCCTGATTTTAAAACTGATCGAAAAGATGGAAATACAGAAGGAATACTTCGTGAACCGCGTGGAACAGGGACTGCGCAAACGGGTCAAAGTACAGGGCGGGCAGATTTACATCGGACAGGAGCTGAACAAAGTCCTGATCGGCGCTGAGGATGAGGCAAAAGCGCTCGGCGACGAGTATGTGTCTGTAGAACACTTATTCCTGGCAATGATCAAACACCAGAATAGAGAAATCAAGGAAATCTTCCGAGAGTTTGGCATTACAAGGGAGCGGTTCCTGCAGGCGTTGTCTACGGTACGGGGCAATCAGAGAGTGACTTCGGACAATCCGGAGGCGACCTATGATACCTTGGAGAAGTACGGCCAGGACTTGGTGGAAAAAGCGAGAAGCCAGAAGCTAGACCCCGTAATCGGCAGAGATAATGAGATTCGTAATGTCATCCGTATCCTGTCCCGCAAGACGAAGAATAATCCGGTGCTGATCGGCGAACCCGGCGTCGGCAAGACTGCGGTAGCAGAGGGGTTGGCACAGCGTATCGTCAGGGGAGATGTACCCGAAGGGCTGAAAGACAAGAAGATTTTTGCACTGGATATGGGCGCCCTTGTTGCGGGGGCGAAGTACCGGGGCGAGTTTGAGGAGCGTCTGAAAGCGGTGCTTGATGATGTGAAGAACAGTGACGGGCAGATCATTCTTTTCATCGACGAGCTGCACACCATCGTGGGCGCGGGCAAGACGGACGGCGCCATGGATGCAGGCAACATGCTTAAGCCAATGTTAGCGCGGGGCGAGCTACACTGTATCGGTGCGACGACGTTAGATGAATACCGCCAGTATATCGAGAAGGATGCGGCATTGGAGCGGCGTTTCCAGCCGGTTATGGTGGAGGAGCCGACGGTGGAGGACACCATATCCATTTTGCGTGGACTGAAAGAGCGGTATGAGGTTTTCCATGGCGTGAAAATCATGGATAACGCGCTGGTCAGCGCTGCGGTGCTGTCTAACCGTTATATTTCCGACAGATTCCTGCCTGATAAGGCGATTGATCTGGTGGATGAGGCGTGTGCGCTGATTAAGACGGAGCTGGATTCCATGCCGACGGAGCTGGATGAATTGCAGCGTAAGGTCATGCAGTTAGAGATTGAAGAGACTGCTTTGAAAAAAGAGGACGACAACTTGAGTAGAGAACGCCTCGGCAATTTACAGAGAGAGCTGGCGGAGTTAAAAGAAGAACTGAAAAATCGCATGGCACAGTGGGAGAATGAAAAGGCTTCCGTGGAGAAACTGTCAAAGATCCGTGAGGAGATTGACGAGGTCAACAACCAGATTCAGGTTGCCCAGCGTGACGGCGATTACGAGAAAGCGGCGGAATTAAGCTATGGAAAGCTGCCTTCTTTGAAGCAGCAGCTGGAGATTGAGGAGGAAAAAGTCAGCAAAGAGGATTTGTCTCTAGTGCATGAGAGCGTTTCCGATGAAGAGATCGCAAAGATTATTTCGAGATGGACGGGAATTCCGGTGTCCAAGCTGACGGAGAGTGAGCGGAATAAGACACTGCATTTGGATGACGAGTTACACAAACGGGTGATCGGGCAGGATGAAGGCGTGACGAAGGTGACGGAAGCCATTATTCGTTCTAAAGCCGGAATCAAAGATCCTACCAAACCTATCGGTTCCTTCCTTTTCTTGGGGCCTACCGGCGTGGGTAAGACAGAACTGGCCAAAGCGCTGGCTGCGTCACTGTTTGACGATGAGGCGAACATGGTTCGTATCGACATGAGCGAATATATGGAGAAATACTCCGTATCCAGACTGATCGGAGCGCCTCCCGGATATGTGGGGTATGAGGAAGGCGGGCAGTTGACCGAAGCAGTCAGAAGAAAACCTTACTCGGTCGTACTGTTCGACGAGATAGAGAAGGCGCATCCCGACGTGTTCAATGTGCTTTTACAGGTGCTTGACGACGGGCGGATCACGGATTCACAGGGCAGAACAGTGGACTTCAAGAACACGATCCTGATCATGACCTCGAATATCGGCGCGAATTATCTGCTGGACGGTATCGACGCGCAGGGCGCGATCACACCGGAGGCGGAAGAGATGGTGATGGGTGATCTGCGGAATCATTTCAGACCGGAATTCTTGAACAGGCTGGACGAGACGATTCTCTTTAAGCCGCTCACCAAGGATAACATCGGCGGCATTATCCGTCTGATCGTGGATGATCTGAACAGGCGGCTTGCAGACAAAGAACTGCAGATTGAGCTGACACCGGAGGCGGAGCGGTTTATCGTGGAGAACGCTTACGACCCGGTATACGGTGCAAGACCGCTGAAACGGTATATCCAGAAGTATGTGGAGACTCTGTCGGCGAAGCTGATTCTGGCGGATCAGGTGGAGGCGAAGGATACGATTCAGATCGTGTTACAGGACGGGAAGCTGGCGGCAGTGCGGAAGTAATGATTAGAAAAGGAAATTAGTAAGAGCAAATAGTAAATAGTAAAAAGCAAATAGGAAGAGCAATTTGAAAGAGCAATTAACAAAAAGCAATTTAGTAAAATAGTAATTACAGAAAAAAGAGATTTGGATCGGAAACAGCAGGGCGGCTATGAAAAGTGCCCTGCTGCTTTTGATTGAAGAGTTGGAATATGAATGTTATGCTAAATATAGCGTGTCCTGCGATGATTTCCTATGGAGTAATTGAAAGAATAATCAAAAGAGTGGTTGAATCGGAAAGCAGATTTACATAGTGATGGCAAGATGGTAAACTATAAGCGGTATTTTATGATTAAATGGATCAAATCGGACGAGCACCAAAAGTAATAGGATAATAGGAGGAGAATAACATGCGATATCCTAAATTTTTACAGCAAAACGGTACGATAGCTTTCGTGGCGCCATCCTTCGGGTGCGCTACAGAACCATACAAGAGCGGATTTTTGCGTGCACAGGAGAAATGGCGTGCACAGGGATTTCATCTGGAACTCGGTCCGAACTGCTACGTGGAGCAGGGGGTAGGGATCAGTAACGCACCGGATCAGTGCGGCGCGGAATTAACTGAATATTACTGCAGGGAGACGAATGACTGTATTATATCCTGCGGCGGCGGGGAACTGATGTGTGAAATCTTAGACTATGTGGATTTTGATAAAATCGGTAAGGCAGCGCCTAAATGGTACATGGGATATTCGGATAATACCAATATGACATTCCTGCTGACGACGCTGTGCGATACGGCTTCCGTATACGGCCCCTGTGCGTCATCTTATGGCATGGAGCCGCTGCATCAGTCGCTGGAAGATGCGATGTTGTTATTGCAGGGACGGAAACTGACCATGCAGGGATATACTATGTGGGAAAAAGAGTCGGTGAAGGATGAGGAACAACCCTATGCGCCGTACAATCTTACTGAAACAACTGTTATTAAATATATAATGCCTGACGGCAGGACGAATATCGAGAGTCTGTCTGCTGTGACCAGGAGCAGTGAGGTAAAAACTGCCGGAGCAGAGCGCCGGCAGCAGAACGGTGCAACAGCCGATGGCGGGACGGCAGGGGAGGCACTCATCGATTTCTCCGGTAGACTCCTTGGCGGCTGTGTGGACTGTATGGTGAATCTGTTGGGAACAAAATATGATAATGTGAAAACATTTACGGAGAAGTATAAGGAAGATGGTATCCTCTGGTTTCTGGAGGCATGCGATCTGAATCTGATGGGGATCAGGCGGGCTATGTGGCAGATGGAGCACGCCGGATGGTTCAAACACTGCAGCGGCTTTTTGATCGGAAGACCGCTTAACGGTATGGGAGTGGAGGAGTTCGGTATCGATCATTATCAGGCCGCGTATGAGATGCTTCGGAAATATAACGTGCCGGTGATCATGGATGTGGATATCGGACATCTGTCTCCGATGATGCCGTTAATCAGCGGTGCCATGGCGCGCGTTGTCAGCGACGGGCAGGAGTATCGGGTTGAGATGGACCTTAGGTGATATAAGGATGAAATTATGAAGAAGGAAAGGATGGGGTAAGATGATACCAAAAGATCCGGTTATGCTGCTCAGCTATATTAATCTGAAGCTACGTGATTACTATGCAAGTTTAGAAGCGCTCTGCGATGATCTGGATATAGACCGCGGAGAGATTGAGGATAAACTGTCTGGTATTGATTATCATTACGATAAGGAGAAAAATCAGTTTGTCTGAAGAGATTAAAATTACAGTTGTTACGGGAAGCGAAAAATTAAATACAAAATTGAATACACAAAATGGAAATGCCATTGTTGTGACGCATGATTCATCAACGACAATCATGTCAACTTTGTTGAAAAATAATCTGATCAGTGGTAGCTTTTGCGGCGGAAGAGGAGATTGCGGGCGGTGTAGGATACAGTTTCTGGAAGGAGTGACGATGCCCACCCCACTGGAAAGAAGTGTGATGGAGCCGGAAGAATTGCGCTGTGGATACCGGCTCGCATGTCTGGCAAGGCCTAAAGACGACTGTGTCATAAAACTGGTGCTCGCGGACGCTGCCAGGATAGAGATTGTATCCGACATGATAGATGTGACAGAAAATAATGACCGAATAAGTCAACGTAATAAACAGACTCAAAATCAGAAATCGGACGTTACGGAATCGGAGACAGAAAAAGATCTTATAATAGCGGTTGATCTGGGGACAACCACCATAGCGATGCAGCTTATGGGTATGGAGAGCGGACGAGTCATTGATACCTATTGTGAGATGAATCCGCAGAGGCGCTACGGTTCAGATGTGTTGTCAAGGATTAAGGCGTCATGTGATGGGAGCAGGGAGATATTACAGAAGTTAGTAATAGAAGTGCTGGAGCGAGGCGTTTCACAGTTTGAGCGATGGCTGTCAAAGAGAATGCCGGCAAATGAAACCGGTATCAGAGTTATGTGTATCGCCGGTAACACCACTATGGAGCATCTTTTTATGGGATATGACGTATCATCGCTGGGACGAAGTCCTTTTACGCCGGTGGAGATCGGATTGCAGGAATGCCAGAATCCGGCATGGAGTTTTAAGGTCTGGCTCGTTCCGGGTATCAGTACCTTTGTAGGCGGGGACATCGTGGCGGGGCTCTATGCGCTGGGGATGCTTTCCGGGGGATGTGGAGTAGAGCGGCTTCCTAACATTAGTGAAGTGCAGGATAAGAATGAACCTCAGGACAAAAATCAGGTTCAAGGCCGGGCTGATCTTCAGGACAAAAGTCAGGTTCAAAACCGAACTGAACCTCAGATTAAAGTGCAAGATAAGAACGAGACTCATGCCACAATACTGATTGACTTAGGCACGAACGGAGAGATGGCGATTACCGACGGTACACACATGATCGTCACCGCCACCGCTGCAGGTCCGGCTTTTGAAGGCGGCGCCGGTGCGGGAGTTATAGGAAGTGACATGATTGCCTGTGCGGCTTCTCTTTTAAGGCAGGGAATACTGGATGAGACCGGGCTGCTTGCAGAACCCTATTTTACGGAAGGGGTTACTGTGGGAGAACCGGCAGTGCGGCTCAGTAATAAGGATATACGTGATTTACAGATGGCTAAGGCAGCAGTGCGTGCCGGAGTAGAGATTTTGCGGAGGCAAATGGGAGAGTCACAGATCGGGCGCGTTTATCTTGCGGGGGGATTCGGTTATTATCTTGATGTGGAAGCGGCTTTTTCCATCGGACTTCTGCCCGAACATATGCGCGGCAGGGTGGAGGCGGTAGGCAATACGTCATTGGCAGGAGCCTATATGCTGGGGCGTGATCTGTGGAGAGGAAAGACGAATCAGGAGATGTTGGAGCAGAGTCTTTCTTCTATAGTAAGTATTAATCTGGCTGAGCGTGAAGAGTTTGAGAGACTGTATGTGCGATATATGAATTTTTGTAATGAATGATGGGTTTAAGATTACGTTAAAAAGAGGCTTTTTTCTGGTTTGCGCTGTGATAAGAAATATTGGTTTTATGCGGCTTTCAAAGATTACGGTAGTTACTGATAACATATGTTTTGAAATCTACTAGTGACAAACTAGTGACAAAGTTTACCCCTTCCGACGTGGCAGTGTGGAGGGGTTAAATCATTTCTATAGCTTCTCTGAGTTCCTCTATTGTTTTGTGTGTATATGTTCTGGTCGTGATGGTCTTAGAGGCGTGTCCGACGAGACGATCTATACAGACCTGATTGGCACCGGCACTATCCAGAAGCGATATAAAGGTATGACGGCAGTCATGTGGGGTGTGATATGTAGTGATACCGATAGAGGTAAGGGTTTTTTTAAACAATCTGGTATATGCCTGCGCGCCGATTGGAAGATCGTTCAGGGCAAACAATATGCCATTGTTCATGGAAAGCCTGTGCTCAACAAAACCGTGTATCTTTGAGTGTATCGGTACAATGCGGTTTTTACTTGCTTCGGTTTTTAATCCTCCTTGGAAGGTACCGGCAGCTAAATCTATGTTTTCTGGTGGCATTAGGAGTAATTCAGATATCCGCCAGCCGGAATATATGTAAATCAAGATACTGTCCACCCAAGGAACATCTTTGTTATTCCATAACAACTGTATTTCATCATGCGTAAAGGGTACTCCCGGCATATCATCTTCCGATACTGTAATATTGGCGAATGAGGAATAGCCTTTCTTGATGATATCATTCTGTAGGGCGAATTTGTCCATCTGGCTAAAAAGGTTCTTAATATGCTCCTGCAAGGCATGTGATAGTGGTCTGCCTTTCTTTCCCTCTTGTGAGAGGACGCTTTTAAAATCTGGTGTTCGTAAATCTCTATAAGGCAGATCATAGAGCGGCGCACAGTAGCTGTAGGCAGATTTAGTGCAGTCTTTTGTACTCTGTGAGTAAGTTCGCCCGCTCTCTTCGTATTTGTCCTTGTAGAATAGTTCATACAGGGCAGAAAACGTTATATTTCGGTCAGATATGCGGTAAGGTTCCTTATTGAAGTCTGCCAGTGCGATCATGGCTGCTTCGCGGGTTTCATAACGCCCCAGAACGTCATACACGGGGTAATAGCGCTCATCCATGCGGGTGTTGACTCGGACTTCATAAGACTGCCGTCTCTTACCGGACAGCTTCACGACGGAACCGTAGCCGTTTCTGGCTCTCATTGGCTTTCCACGCGGCATAGTGTGTCCTCCTCCTAAAAATGAGTATAAAAATAACAGCCAGTAAACTATCTGATTTTTCTGAGTAGTTTGCTTGCAAGCTGTTTCCTTAGATGATACAATATTTGTAGGTTTGTGAGACCTATTGTATCTCTTCGGGGATATATCTTAAGCCGTTCCTGTTGGCGCAGGGGCGGTTTTAACGTTTGACAGATTTTTGTATATTGGTTATAATATGCTTAACAAGGAAGCCGATACGATAGTGTACACCTATCCGTTTCCGGCGAAAATATTGGTTATAAAAATAGCACCTTTACTTTGCTAGAGCGGGGGTGCTATTTTTTATTTTTCATGTTCAGAATGGCTACAATTAGCAGTCCAACAGTAAGCATAATCTGTAGTTCCTCATATGTACTCATAAAAACGCCTCCTTCCTTTCAAGGCTCGGAATGGAGGTATTCACACCCTATCGGCTCCCCAGGTAAGCATATTATATTGTCAATGTGCGTTAGGACGAAAATGGATTGCTTTTAAATATAAAAAGGTGCAACCAAATGGTCACACCTTTACGGTCATCAAATTACAAGATGGGCGGCGTATCCATCATCTCAGGTACTCTCGCGAGTGCGTCGGGGGCCTTTCCGACCTTTGCAATTTGATTAATTGTTATTATTGTGTGCCATTATTATATGTTATACATATTCATTTGTCAAATTTTACATACCGAATAAATCAGCATGGGTTCCAGTACGTTCAAGATACAATTCATTTTCATATACCCGGTATATAAGCAGCCAGTCGGGAGCGATGTGGCATTCCCGTCGCCCGGTATAATTACCCTTTAATGCATGGTCTCTATTTTTGGGTGGCAACGGTGCAGGAATAAGAAGCGTGTTTATGGCAGCGTTTAAAAGAGACAGATTATATCCTCTTTTCTGGCAAAGCTTCAGATCCTTTTCATATGCGGTGGAAGCATTTAGGCTTAGCATGTTCAATCCTCTGCCAGGATCATGTTATTGAATTCTTCGGCTGTACCTCGGAAATGCTGCCCACTTCCTGTCCGTATCATTTCATCCGTTTCAGCCATGGCGGCTATCGTTTCGGCATTTGGCTCAAATTCTGGGTATATGTCAAGCCCGGACATCTCGCCAATATTCTGTAAAATGTTAATAACGAAAATCATCTTATCTTCCGGCAGACGGTCAATCATGTTTTTTGCAATTTCTTGGTAGCTCATAATTTATACCTTCCTTTCATGGTTATTGTATGTGGTTCGGTGTAAGTTATTCTTTGTCGTATCTTTTGCAGGTGCTATTCCTGCGGGGCGGTTATCAAATACCTTTCTTTTTTCTAAGTTTATATAATTCTGTTTCTGTATCACTGATAATGGATTTCTTTAACTGCTCATACTCTTTTTTTGTTAAAGGAATATCAATATTTTCACTTGCAACATAAATACATCTGTCATATCCTTCTTCATTATCATAAAATGTATCTACATATTCATATCCCAATGACAATAAGTAATTAAGATATGCAACTTCATCATTTAAGGGCTTTAGAAATTCTTCTTTTGTCAATCCCAATAATTCAACTTCCGAAGTGCCAAATGCGGAGGCGATTTTTCGTAACTGTGCCTCATTTGGTTCACGATTGTTATTTTCATAATTAGAATATGTTGAATAGGGTATTCCGGAAAGCCTTGCAGCTTCTTTTTGGGTAATCCCTTTAGATTTTCTGTATTTTTTTATTCTACTTCCTACTTGAACAACTTCATTTATTCCCATATTTTCACCTCTGAAAATTATTGTACAATAAAATATTCAAAAATGAAAACATTTTCTTGACATATTCAGTATAGAATAGTATTATTGTGATGTCAAGGGAAAATATTCAAAAATGAATATAAAGGAAGCGAGGTGAGAATATGAAACTTGACAGAGAAAAAATAAATGTGGCAATGGCGAGAAAAAGCTATAACATTACCAAACTTGCCAAAGCTTATGGGGCAAGTCCCCAGCGAATGCGGACTATTCTCAATAGTAGAAAAGTAAGTACAGTTACTGTTGGAAAGCTGGCAGAGGCTCTTGGGTGTGATGTAACTGAAATCATTGAGGGTTAAAAGTAAAAAGATGGAGGTAGTATTAAGAAAATAAGAGGATGATAAGACATTTAAAAAGGTTGCCCACCAGTCAAGTAAAGTTAATTTGATTGTGAATTAGTAGCAAGACTTACATAAGGGCAAGGAAAATCGGGAGATTCCATACCATGACATTTATGTTTTCTGTCCCTGTTCATAAGTGAACATTTAGCGGTTTTATAAACTTTCTTGCCGTCTACAATATCATATCCGTTTTCTATTGTAGTATCTATTCTGTATTTACGGCAAGTGAATGTGTGATACTCATATTCCATATTGTTCCTTTCTCTGGTGGGTAATTTTAGTATAGCACATATTGACAGATTGTAAGATGTTATTTTCAATAAGAGGAAGTATCTGTTGTATTGTTTGGAAATTGGCTAAAGAGTTTGGCATGGATGTAACTGGAATCATTGAAGATCAAAAAGTACATTGTTTTAGAGTAGAGAGGGGTGAAAACGATAAAACAAATAATATTGAGTGCGGTAATCGCTACTGGAATATCTTTCGCAGTTATCAATTTTCGTAATATATGTAATATTTTTAGAGAATTTATTACAAAATTATGCTGCAAGGATAAGGGCAGCGATAACGGCAGAAGCAACACCGACAATAATTGGAATGATTAAACTTGTTATGATATATCGAACAGTTAAAAGTTTATTGGATTCTAAGAAAATAGTACCATTTCGGCCAATCTGAATGGTAGTTGGATTGTTTAAGGCGTCATAATCGTTTCCCCTGAGATTATCGTTTGGGTCATTACTCTTAATCATATGGTTGCTTTCCAAACGATGGTAGCATTCCTTAAATTTTGGAAACTTTTTATAAATTTGAGTGTATGTTTGGTTTGGGTGATGGTTTATATATTGTAAAATTTTTATTTCTGCGTTTTCTAGTTCTATCATAGGTTTTCTCCTTTGCACTTAATAAGGAGATTGTACCACAAAAGAACGAAAATGTTGAGTGATATAAAATTAGAGGGATAAATCATGAACGAAAAGTGTTTTGACTGCACAACATGCAGATACCGTTACATACATTTCCCTTGTATGGACGATTACGAAATCTCCATGCAGGAGTGTCTGTGTGACGGTGAGGATTATGAGGAAGAACAGTAGAAAGGAGATGAAGGAGATGCCTGCAACAAGAGACACTACGATGTTAAAGCCGGACAGCCGGAAATTCTTGATTGCAATGGCTGAGGCAGGAGTTGACCCGGTCGGGCTTGCATCGGAATCAGGGTTGTCAAAGAACATTGTTTATTCAATGAGGAGAGGATTTTATACCAAGCCTAAGTATTTGGGTGCGGCAGCAAGGGCTTTGGGTGTTAAGGTTGTTGATCTGATTGAGGATGTAAAAGATGAACCCGAGCAAACAGCAGTTACTTGACAGTATTCAGCCGGGAATGAGGCTTACGAAAGGTTTCTTCAAAAAAGTCTATGGCTATGAAATTACAGATCCATCTTTTCCAGACAAGGCCATAGCTGCATTAGAAGTAGCCGGCTGTAGTAAAGCGCGGCAATATTATAAAGAATGGATCGAGGAATATGAAATGGCGCGTGACGCTGAATTAAAGAGTGCGTTAGGAAGGTGCCTGAGAGGAGATGAAGAAAGACGGAAAATAGAACTGTTACAGAAAAAGAAGCAGCTATTGATGCAGAAATTGCAAAGATAGATAAGGAACTGGAAGAGTTGGAGCAAAAAGCGAAAGGACATACTGCAGTTTGCGACAATGGTGTGGCAAGACCGTTTAAGGAGTTTAAGCCTATAAGGGCAGTAACGGCAGCAGAACTTGAGAAAATGGATATTCCGCCAATAGAATGGCTTATTAAAAATATTCTTCCGGTTGGGCTGTCTATGATAGGCGCACCGAGCAAGTATTTCAAGAGTTACATGGCGCTAGCTATATGTATAGCCATATGCAATGGATGGAAGTTCCTTAAATTCGATTGCACAAAACATGCCTGTTTGTATCTTGATCTTGAGAGTACAAAACGCAGACCTAAAAATCGTTTAAAGCAAATTCTAAGAGAAAATGACTATCCCAATAATTTGTATGTAATAACGGGAACAGATGATGTTGGCAGAATTGGTGAAGGATTCGAGGTACAAATAGAGTATCAGTTGGAAGAGCATCCAGAGATAAAGCTGATTGTTGTTGATGTATTTCAAATGATACGTCAATCTGCGAAAAAGAATCAGACAGGTTACGATCGGGATTATGACGATTTTAAGGTCTTAAAGCAGATAGCAGATCAGCATAATATGGGGATAATGCTTATACATCATACTAGAAAAATGAAAGATCCTTATGACGTATTCAATGAACTATCTGGTTCTGTTGGTGTCATGGGCGCTCTTGATTGTGCATGGGTTATTGCCAAAGATGATCGGTACGCAGAAGAAGCTACCTTACATATAACCGGGCGCGACATGGAAACCCAAAAGCTAAAAATACGATTCAATAAAAAATCATTCCAGTGGGAATATGTTGGAACGGAAGAAGAGGTTGAGGGGCAGCGGTTACTGGAAGAATATGAGCAGAGTCCGATCGTGGAAACAATTAGAAAGCTGGTAAAACAGGGCAGTGACCATTGGGAAGGCTCGGCTAGTGATATCGTAGAAGCCAGTAGGTATTTAGGCTGTCAGATATATGATGATGTGCGCAAGGTTGGCAGTCTGATAAATAAATATGAGGGTTTGTTTTGGGCTGTAGATAGGATTAATTATGATATGAAAAGGGTGGGGCATAAAAGAGAGAGAAAATATGTATTTGAATGTCTGCAATGTCCTCAATAATTCAAATGTCTGCAATGTCCCTAATGTCCGTTAGATGAATATTGGGTGTATTTGCGGACATGAGGACAAACGGACATGATGTATATACCACCCACAAAAAGAAAGGAGAACATATGAACGAAGAATTATTAACCCGTCTGGTGGAGGCATTGGAATCCATCAATAACAACCTGTCGGAGATGGCTGTGTCGCTTGATAGCATTGATAAGAATATTGATGGATGCATATCAGTGAGTCAGAATGGCAAAAGCCGCTACCTATGCATTTCAGGAGATGTTTATACAAATTAAAACGCCCCATAGGAAGCACCACCTTCTTATAGGGCAAGTAACCGACAATCAAGCAAATTGGGGCATGTGGAAATTATAGCATTTCCCTTGCCCGGAGTAAAGAGAGGAAAAGAAAATGCAGATAGTAAGAATCACACCGAAAGAACTTCCCACAGATTTAATATTCCGTCTGAATTATGTGTACAAAATGGAGTTAGCGGAGTTTGTGGCAATATCAGACATCAAGGAAGAAATCTTGTATGTGAATCACACGGTACCGCAAAAAGATATTGACGGCTTTTTAGAAGTGATAGCTTTTCCCTATTATTGGGTAGCTGATGAAACAGTAACGGAAACCGGGAAGTTTCTGCAGTATGTATATGAGGAATACGGCTTTGGTACATACAACGCATTGTTAGATTCCCATGAATGGCGCATGAAGCATGAGGCAAAGCAGAAGGCAAAGGAAACGGCGAAAACCATTATTCCGCTGATTGAAAAGCAAATAGGAAATGAAAATCCTATTGTCAAGTATGACGAAAACCTTTTACATGAGGTTTTTTGTGCAGGAAGTGACAGGAAAGGAAAAACACCTGATAATATATGCGGTTTTAGTAGCGTTTATCTTTTTTATCTTGGCTACCTGATGGGCGCGGAAAAAGTGAAAGGCGGTGTGATGTAATGCAGGATACAAGAGATTTATTCCAGTTATCTACGGAAATTGAAGGGGTGGCAATGGTAATAGCTGGACTTGGAAACCAGTTAGACAGTAACAAAGCAGATATATTAAACCCCTCTGCTATGAAAAGTGCGCTGTATGGTGTGCAAATTCATTTAGAGCGCATAGCGGAGGATTTGGAGAAAGCGGAGAAAGGAGGGGCGGTATGAACTATAAAGAACTTATTATCAGACTTTTAGACAAAATCAACAATGAAAGATTCTTAAAAGCAATTTACATATCAGTCCGTGATTATGTGGACGAGAAAGGTGATGAAGCATGAAAAGAGAATATTTACTTTACGGGAACAGCGGGGAGGTAGGGTTATGAATGTAAGAACTTTTGTTGGCAAGAGGGGAGAAGATCACTTTGAGGAGATTGACCTTGACAAATATCAGGGCATTTTGAAAGTGGAAATGTCAGAGAACTCTATCAGGGTTAAGGGTTTGGAATTTAAGAGAAAGGAGGATGTGGATGTACATACACGGATTTATTGATGGAGCACTGGTTGCTGTTGTGCTGGGGATGATCGCTCTCGTAGTGGTAGCGGTAGTCTATTCAAAGAAAAATAAACAGTAGTAAGCCAGACGGACGGCGGCAATGTCTGCTGTCCGTTTTTCATTGTGGCTTTTATGCCGTTAAAAATGGTACAACTTATCTCTTGAAATATCAGATAATGGTATATAGGAGAGAATGAAAAGGACTTGTGGGGTGGCACTGATGGCAAAGAGTGCAATAGCAGAATGGGAAGAACCGGATAAACTCCTGCTTTTGGAAGCATGGGCGAGGGATGGGCTGACAGACGAACAGATTGCTGGAAACATGGGCATTACTGTCAGGTCACTCTATAACTGGAAAAGGAAGAGCGTTCCGATTTTTCAGTCCCTAAAAATCGGGAAAGAGGTTGCGGATATCGAAGTAGAGAATGCCCTACGCAAGAAAGCCCTTGGTTTCCGCGAGACGGAACAGACAGTTTCTACACGTAAAACGGTTGAATATGAGAATGGCAAACGGGTAAGAGAAGTTACAGAGCCAGTTGTGACCGAAGTAGAAAAGTATTACCCGCCGGATACTACGGCACAGATATTCTGGCTTAAGAACCGGAAACCGGAGCAGTGGAGAGACAAGCAGGAGCAGAAGGTAGATTTAACGGAGGCGGTGAAGATCGTTGACAGTATCGGAGACAGTGATTGATTTCGGGAAATTGATAGTTCCGGTGTTCTATCCAGTCCATAGGGACATTGTGAAGGGCGGGCATACATATTATGACCTGTATGGTGGCAGAGGTGGCTTAAAGTCCTCGTTTATATCGTTAGAGATCATTCTCGGGATGATGAAGGATGAACAGGCAAATGCTGCCATATTCCGCAAATATGCAGTGACTTTAAGGGAATCAGTCTATGAACAGATACTTTGGGCGATTGATGTATTAGGTGTTTCCCATCTGTGGGAGGTGGGAGTGAGTCCCATGCAGTGCACTTATAGACCTACAGGACAAAAGATTATCTTCCGTGGACTTGATAAAGCAAAGAAAACGAAATCCCTAAAAGCCAGCCATGGATATTTCAAGTACCTCTGGTTTGAAGAACTTGACGAATTTCAGGGACCAGAAGAAATCCGAACTGTTCAGCAGTCGGTGCTCCGCGGTGGTGAGAAATTCGTTGTATTTAAGAGTTTCAACCCGCCGATCAGTATCAGCAATTGGGCGAATCAGTATGTAAATGAGCCTCGTAGTGACAGTTATCGACATAAGAGCAGTTATTTGGACGCGCCACCAGAATGGTTAGGACAACAATTCATAGACGATGCGGAACATCTGAAAGAGGTTAATGAGAGGGCATACCAACATGAATATTTAGGTGATCCGGTAGGAACGGGCGGACAGGTATTTGAATTTTTGGAGATACGGACAATTACGGATGAAGAGATGATGCAGTTTGACCGTATTTATCAAGGAATAGATTTCGGCTGGATGCCTGACCCGATGGCATTTATCAGATGTTCGTTCAACTCAAGTCAGGAAAAGATATATTTATTAGACGAGTATGTTGGTACAAAGATCAGCAATGAAGCATTGGCAGATGAAATCAAAAAGAGAAGATACAATGATTATGACGTTATATGTGATTCTGCAGAGCCTAAATCAATAGCGGATCTGCGGCGAATGGGTATCCATGCCAGAGCAGTAGATAAGGGAGCTGGAAGCGTAGAATATGGGATGAAATGGTTACAGCGCCGAACAATTGTCATTGATCCTAAAAGAACCCCGAACGCCTATAAGGAAATCATAGAGTATGAGTATGACAGAGATAAGGAAGGGAATCTTTTATCTGGATATCCAGATAAGAACAATCATTGCATCGATTCCCTCAGATATGCGCTATATAGAGCTATCTTCTCATGGAAGACCAAAGCATAACAGGAAGGAGAATTAAAAAGTATGGACTATTTAAAAATACACTGTCACAGGTGCAAAGGAAAATTTGAACTATATAATCATTCTATGCAGA
This sequence comes from Lachnospiraceae bacterium, assembly GCA_014804355.1. Lineage (GTDB taxonomy): Bacteria > Bacillota > Clostridia > Lachnospirales > Lachnospiraceae > UBA3282. The sequence continues at coordinate 23,675 of JAAUZY010000003.1, read as the reverse complement.
ATGAGGACAAGCCGCCACGTTGTCCGCACTGTCAGGCACAGATGACACAGAAGCAGTGGGATGATTTGGTAAATGCGTACCTGACATTTCATGATGTAAACAAGAATTTTATTGGCAGCCATGAAGACAGAGGAACGGCATTGTTTCAGGCAGAGTTAAAGGTACATTATGTTCCAAGGGAAAATATTTATATGGAGGAATGAACGACTATGAATAAACTTGTATGCGGCATGGTGGTAGATGAAGACATCTATGACAAATACAACTGGGACAAACAAACAGGCATGCGAAGAAAGTACACACTCGGAGGACAGGAGCGTTCTCTTGATATAGTGGAGTTTTATTCGATGACAGAAAATTGTAAAGTTCTTTATCCGGAAATGGTAGCAGAGGCAAAGAAGATAGCGGCGCAGATACAAAAAGAGATCAGAGAATATTATGCAGCCAAAGAGGGCAGGAAGGAGAATACAGCTATGAAACACGATACATTCGACGGATATTTAAAGGATTTGCAGGAAATTCATGCCAGAGTGGCACCGGAGCGAATCCAGCTTAAAGAGAAATGGGATGCGGCGCAGAAGCGGTGGCAGGAAGACCAGAGGGAATTCAAGGGTGATGAGCATTACCTTGCAAGGGAAAAAGTGCGGTATCTGGATGCACAGGAGGAATATAAGAACAGCGTCCGGGAACTGCAGAGGAGGACACAGGAGGAGATTCAGGCAGTGCAGACCGAGTATGAGAAGCATGTGACGGATTTCTATTCGGCGAACGGGAATCGGCTGGATGATGGTGTGGTACGCCTGTTAAATTCCGGCATTAAACTGACCGACGCGGAGATTGACGGAATGGTGGATCAGAACAGGAGCAACCCGACCATGTTACGGCTGATTTCCGATCACTGTGAAAAGCAAGGAATAGAGAACCAGAATGCCAGAGTATTCGGGAGCCTTGCCCGAAAGGCCGGTTCAGACGAAAGAGAGGCGTTTAAGACGATTGCTGACATGGTTGAAAAAGCGGTCAGCGAGAATGAAACAACATCGGATGTGTGGGCAAAGGCGGACTCACATTTTCAGAGACTTAGCAACCAGCAAATAGGAGCTATGAGTGCATTTTGGGTGCGGCCAGAAGCGTCTCAGACTCAGTTAGTAGAATAAATATAGTGGGAGACGGTGCAGAAATCTGAGATGGTAACTGCGCCGTTTTTACATTGTCTGTCATATTTATTCGAGGTGAAGTGTCCTGCAAAAAATGGTACAACGCCCCTTCTCAAATATCAGATAATAGAGATGAGGAAAGGAACAAAGGGATTGGAGGGATGGGGAATGAATGAATTGTCAGCACAGGCGCAGGAGGCCAGACGGGATTACAAAAGGCGGTATCGGATTAGAAATCGGGAGAAGATCAACTTACAACAGAGAATGTGGAGAAAGAAAAATCCGGACAAGGTAAAGGAGTATCAGGCACAGTATTGGGAGCGTAAGGCGGGGAAAGCCGGTAACATCAGGGCTTCATGGAAGGATTACGGTATCACGCAGGAAAGAGTAGATGAGTTGGTGGAAATTGTCAGATCAGGTGAGTATGATGATGTGGTGCGCTCTGCGGCTCATATGGCGGATGAAAAGGCAGCAGAGCATATTATCTTGTCTGTGAAGAAAAATCTTTCCTATGAGCGTCTGGAGTACCACGATAAGTTAGGTCGGTGTCCGCTGGGAAGGACAGATTTTTATGGTGCAAGGCGGTTGTTCTTCCACTATTTGGACTGTGCATTGAAAGAACTGCATAAGGGAAACGAAATGTAAGTTTTTGCACAGGAATAAATATATAGATTGGAGATAATATGGATAATTTGATGGAAAAGGCATTACATTCGATGATTCATAAGCAGTTTGTAACATGGAATGCGCAGAATGCCGCTATTAGCGAAATTGAGAGAGGATTATTATGTGGATGCAGCGAAGCAGATAGTGCGGAAAAAATATATGCCAGAATGGTTATCAATTCAATGGAGGTTGCCGCAGAAATATCTGCTAAGATTATTCTGGAAATACTGCTTACTGCCGGAGTGTTTGAGGCAGCAGATGAAAGGCAACTTAAGAAGCTCATTTTCTCCATTGTGCAAGAGCAGGTTCCAGAATCTGATATTAATGGAGATATAAAAGAAGATTAGAAAACCAAACTAACCGGCTGATCATTGGTTTCAGTCGCTAACCTGAAAAAAGTTACGGGCAGAGAAAAGGCATCTCTGCTTATGTGGAGGTGTCTTTTTTATGGCGCAGTATGACGGAAGTATAAGGATAAATACCAAAATTGACACGTCTGGTATTAAGAAAGATATTAAGCAATTAGAAAAAGAACTTAAGGATCTGGCGGACGCTCAAAAAAGTTTTTTAGAAGCAGGGGGAACAAAAGCCTCTCCTGTTTATAAAGATTATGAAAAATCGATCAAAAGTGCGCAATTGGCTCTCGAGTCTTTAAAAAAGACAGAAGAAAAGCAGATAGATGTTCCATCTGATAAGAAAGATGAGCATTATAATCAGCTGAAAATAGATGTAGAAGAGTATGCAAAATCTCTGAAAGAGTTGCAGGATCAGGGAAAATTCTTTGGAGATGAAGACTACGACAAAATATATCTTGCGTGGAAAAATGCCACTGACGCAGTAAAGGCATATCAGGCGGAGCTGAACAAACAGACAGAATCGGGACAGGCAAAGATCGCGGAGCAAGAGGCAAAAGCGGCAGAGCGCAGAGAAGCCGCTCAGCGCAAAGCAGAGGAACAAGCTGAAAGGGCATTGCAGAAAGAAAATGCCAGAATCCAGAAAGAAGCCGAGGCAGAAGCAAGGGCGCAAGCCGCGGAGGCAAAAAGGCAAGCAATAATTGAAGCAGAAGCCGCAGAAGAACAGAGGCTGGCGCAAATCCGCGAGAATGCTGTTGTTGGCAACCAACGCATTATTAGAACTGTGGAGCGTATAAAACAGCTTGAGCAGGAAATTGCTGATTTAAAGGCTGTTGAGAGAACAGAAGGATATGTGGATTATGATAGCCGGATTAGAGAACTTTCTGCATTAAAACAGGAAGTAAAAGACTATAACGGTAGCATAGGCCGGGTAAAAGAAGACTATAAAAAACTTGGCGATATAGCAAAGAAAGCACTTGATTCCATAGGAAAAGTTCTGAAAAAAGCAAATTCTTATGTTAATTCCTTTGGTAAAAGAATTAAGGAGATAGCGCAGAAACATTTCCCGCTTTTTAGAAAAGAGACAGAGAAAACAAAAAGTTCTCTGTCTGGTTTTGGAGCAAGGTTAAAAAATCTCGCCTTATCTTTAATGATTTTTAACCAGATCAGTAAACTCATACGAAGTGCAACCGGTGGAATAAAAGAAGGGTTTGAAAATTTATACAACGAAAATGGAAAATTTAAAAACTCAATCGAGAATGTAAGGGCTAGTTTGCTAACCCTTAAGAATGCTCTTGCAGGCGCTTTCAAGCCGATTGTTGACGTTGCAATTCCATATATACAAAAACTGATCGGATGGCTTACGGAAGCGGTAAATTTGATCGGACAGCTTATTGCTGCGCTTACCGGAAGGAAGACGTATACAAAGGCAATAAAACAATCAGCCGCCGCCGCAGAAGACGCGGCAGAAGCTACAGAAGATGAAACAAAGGCTATAAATAAACAGCTTAGCCCCCTAGACGATCTAAACAACCTTACATCTGAAAACGCAAAAGAAAAAGAAAACAGTGCAGACGCAGGAATAGGCGCTGGAACGATGTTTGAAGAAGTTCCGATCGACAATAGCATTCTTGATATGGCTGAAAAGATAAAAGATGTTTTATCTAAGTTATTTGCACCGTTAAAGGAAGCGTGGGAGCGCGAGGGTAAATTTGTCATGAATTCATGGAAATACGCCCTCGATGAAGTATGGAAGCTGATTAAGGACATCGGCAGAGATTTCCTTACGGTCTGGCAACAAGAAGCCACTATTAAAATTTTTGAGGATTTACTGCACATCATCGGCGATATCGGTCTTGTGGTCGGACATCTGGCGCGCAATTTCCGAGACGCGTGGAACGAGAATCAGACGGGATTGCGGATTCTCGAAAACATTCGGGATATTATAGGGGCTATCGTCCATAATATAAGGCTCGCCGCAGATCAAACGGTCGAATGGGCTGACAAGCTGAATTTTAAACCGATTCTCGAAACGTTTGAACGGTTCACAAAATCTCTTATCCCTCTTGCAGACGCATTGAGTGGAGTACTATCAGATTTTTATACGAAAGTTCTTTTGCCGCTTGCAAAATGGACGATAGAAAAAGGACTGCCAGAACTGCTCGACGTATTTACGGCGTTCAATGAAAAAGTAGACTGGCAGGCATTAAGAGACAATCTTGCCGAGTTTTGGGAGCATTTAGAGCCGTTTGCAGAAACGATCGGTGAGGGATTGATTATATTTATTGAGCGTGTTTCTGACGCGCTTGCAGACTTCTTAAACAGTCAAGAGTTTAAGGATTTTCTTGTTATGTTAGAAAATTGGATGGACTCTGTAAGTCCAGAAGATGTTGCAGACGCTTTAGAGATGATCGCAAAAGGTTTAATTGCATTGAAAGTGGCACTGCTTGGTTTTAGCGCAATCAGCGCAATAGCTGGAATATTCACCACTATTACAACTTTTCTTTCTGGCATAAGTGCGATCGGAGAAATAGTTGTGAGGTCTGCTTCTCTGATAGCTTCTGGAATCAAAGCAATAATTTCAGCAATAGGCTCATTGGTATCTGCATTAGGCGGAATGGTCGCCACAATAACAACAGTTTTAGGCGTTGTAGCAGCCGCGATTGTAGGTTGGAATGTAGGAAGCTGGATAGCAGAAAAACTCGATCTTGACCCACAACCATTTAATGAAACCATGCGAGGAATAAAGGATTCTTTTACAGACGGTACATGGAAGGAAGCACTTAACCTGTGGGGTGAAGATATTAAGGCGGCATGGACTGAAATATGGGGATATGTAAAAGAGGACTTTGAAAATTCAATTCTCGGAGGGGTGCTTGTATCCTTTACAGACGGTACATGGAAAGAAGCAATGAGTTTGTGGGGAAATGATATCTATAGCGCATTTGTGACTTTAGGGCAAAGACAGGCAGAGTGGTTAAATTCTTTAAAAAATAAGTGGTTGCAAACTTGGAATAACATTAAAGCTGGAATCTTCAGCGTTATCGCTTCTATAAAGTCCACAGTGGGATCGGTCATAGAATGGATTAGTGGAAAGTTAAACTCTCTGCAAGGTATATTTAGCAGTATTAAAGGGTTTTTTGGTGGTAGCAGTTCTGGAACTTTCGGCGCGTCTGGTCGGATGTCTGTACCTACAACTTACGCCACAAACCCAGCCTTCGCCGCCTTGCAAACCGCCGAAATCCCCAGACTTGCCACAGGTGCAGTTATACCGGCAAACAGAGAGTTTCTGGCAGTGCTCGGAGATCAGAAGCACGGAACGAACATTGAAGCACCCGTAAGTACTATAAAGCAAGCGCAAAAAGAGTCGCTTTTAGAAGTGCTTTCAGAGCTTGGATTGACTGGCGGCAATAATAGTGGCAGCGGTAATAACGTTTATGAGTTTTCCGTAGATGGACAGGTATTTTTCAGAATTATGGAAAAATACGCACGAGAGTACAAGAAACAAAATGGTGGTAAGATCGCCTTTTCATAGGAGAGTTTATTGTAAATATATCTTATAACATAGAAGCATGTGTACTCTACTAGTGACAAGCTAGTGACAACCCATTGCCACAAACCCCGTAAAATGGTACTATTTTAACATAAGAACTTTAAGATTACGTTAAGTTTTCTCCGCTTTTCGTTTAAGAAATGGGTGTTATCATAGCCCTAACAACGAAACAGACAGGTGGTAAGAGACCTGATTGGGAGAAAAGGAGATATACCTATGTGGACGAGAAAAGAAATAAAGCAGAGGGCGAAGGAAGCCCTGAATAGAAATTATTGGAAGATCGTGCTGGTGTCGCTTTTGATGATGGTGTTAGGGAGCGGGCTCGGTTTTTCTTCCGGGGCTTTCGGATCAAACGGGGTCAACAGTGTTGCGGTGGTTGATACATCGTCGGAGGACGCGCCGGATGAAGACGAGAGCGGAGCAACAGAAGAAACGGTAGCGGGAGAGTTTGTTATACTGGATGAAGCAGAGATTTATCTTGACAGTACGACGGACGCGCTTATTGAAGCTACCGAAGACATGAATGAGACGGCGACGGCGGTATATATTATTACAATCATAATTGTTGTCTGTATTATCGTATTGATAGGCATGATAATTGCCGGCGCGGTTAGTGCATTTCTGTATAACCCGCTTTGCGTAGGGGTAAACCGCTTCATGTTGAAAAGTGTGGATGACACAGCGGAGATCAAAGAGATGGCCTATGCTTTTGACCATTCCTATATCAATGTGGTAAAGACGATGTTCCATGTGGATCTGCGGGTGTTCCTGTGGGCGCTGCTGTTTGTCGTTCCAGGGATCTATAAGAAGTATCAGTACCGCATGGTATCCTATATTCTGGCGGAACATCCGGATCTGGATTATAAAGAGGTGCTGCAGATGAGCAGCGACATGATGAACGGCGAGAAATGGCATGCTTTCGTGCTGGATCTTTCCTTTATCCTGTGGCATATGCTGGGAGCAATAACATGTGGTATGGTAGAGATTTTCTATGTGAATCCTTATGTGCAGCTGACGGATGCAGCATTGTACCGTAAATTATGCGAATTGCGTGATGACACAGGACAGGCGGCTTTACCGGACAGTAATTACGTATATGATCGCGAAGTGTAAGTAATGGGTGCAGAAATGGGGATGAACATGGGATATAAAATTATGATAGCGGACGATGAGGCGGAGATTCGTGATGTACTTCGCCTGTACCTTGAAAAAGACGGTTATGAGGTGGTGGAAGCGGCGGACGGCGTGGAGGCTATGGATAAGATTCAGAAAGAGAAACCGGATCTGGTTATTCTCGATATCATGATGCCGGCACTGGACGGATACCGGGTGTTGCGAAACATCAGGGAGGACAATAATATACCAGTTATTATGCTGTCGGCTAAGGATTCGGATGCGGATAAAATACTGGGACTCGATCTGGGAGCGGATGATTATATCACGAAGCCCTTCGGCCCGCTGGAAGCGGTTGCCAGAGTCAATTCCAACATACGCAGATTCTACTCGCTGGGAGCGGGAGGAAACGCGCAGAAAGCTGTAAAGGAACTGGCGGTGCAGGATCTGCGGCTGGATCTGGAGGCGTGTCTGCTGTACCGCGGCGAAGAGACGATTGAACTGACCTCGGTGGAGTTTCGGATTATGAGACTTTTTATGGAAGAACCGGGCAAAGTGTTTACAAAGCAGCAGATTTATGAAACAGGCTGGGACGATGAATATGTAGTGTCCGATAATAATATTATGGTGTGCATTTCCAAGCTGCGGGCCAAGCTGGAGCATGACGGCAGGGAATACATCAAGACGGTCAGAGGGCTGGGATACCGGTTGGAAAAGCGTTAAATGCCAGATGAAGGGAGCATAAGAACAGTGGAAAATGGAAACAGGGCAGAGGATAAAAAGTCCCTCAAATGGTTTCTGATCAAACGATTCCTTGTTGTTATGCTCTTTATTCTTGTCAGCGAGGAACTGATCGGTATACTCTATGATAATGTTGTCATCCCGTGGGTGTTTCTCATATTGAAGAGCCGGCACATATCCATTACGTCGGGCGGCAGTCCGATTGCCTGGATATTACAGATGTTATTATATATACTTGCTTCTTTTCTTCCGGACGGGATATCAGGTTATGTACAGCGTATGATCGGTAGTCATATGGATCATTCGCTGCAGATTGCCNNGGANGTTNCGCCNTTTGANGGACGNNTGGGAATCTTACTGCGNGTGGTNATCATCGTAGCNTTTCTGCTGTTGATCTTCGTGAGTTTACTGCCCTATNTGATAGGCGCATTCTACTATTACCGCGTAGTGACTAAGAAAGTGAATGAACTGATAGAGGCGGAGAAAGAACAGCAGCTTGCCTATGACAGGCAAAGGAATCTGCTCCTGTCCGACATAGCCCATGACATTAAGACGCCGATCACGACGCTATGCAGTTACAGCAAGGCATTGTCGGACNATATCGTGCAGGGGGAGAAACGGCAGGANTATCTGGATGCCATATACAGCAAATCCATGCGGATGAGCGAACTGATCACACTGCTCTTTGAATANGTGAAGATGGACAGNAGCGGATATGANCTNCATAAAGAANATTGTGATCTGGGAGAAATTCTGCGGGANGCTGTGGCTATGCNGTATACGGATTTTGAAGAGCGGCGGATCACNCTNCAGGTGGAGATTCCGGAANATCAGNTTCCTTACAGGGCGGATAAGATACAGATGACGAGNGCCATTACCAATCTCTTGACCAATGCGGTCCGATACGGCAGAGACGACGGCAGGACATTAGTGCGGCTGGAGGCGTATACAGTTACGGTGGCGGATGACGGTATGGAGATAGATCGGGAGTTTGCNGCGCATATCTTCGAGCCTTTCTCCAGAGCGGATAAGGCGCGGAGCACGAAAGGCGGCAGCGGACTGGGACTCAGTATTGCCTCTAAGATNGTGGAAATGCACGGAGGAGAGCTGAAACTGGACTGTGATTACGGGCATGGATATACGAAGGCATTTCAGATTATACTGAGAAATACCGCTACCTGAGCGGCTGTATGTATTTATCCGGGAATAGAAGCAAATTCGTAACTGTTCAGAAGGTGCTTCGTAACTGTGAAGAACAGGGTTCTGAACAGTTACTCAAATTCTTACTTCTGAATGTGCCGATACGCGCATATATAGTATAAATATTGGGTGTAATTGATCGAAAAATGTACATACATGGCAGGAAGTTANACCCGGAAGAAACAGGATTGGTGCGTAATGGGCAGAAAGNAANAGAGACAGGTACNNAAAAGTGTNCATGNCGGAAGAATCGGAATNGTGAGGNTGTTGATCCTCGCGGCCGCGGCGTTGATCCTCTATGTGCCGTTGNTTGTAGGCTATAAGGCCAAGGCGGCTNCGGCAAACGGCATGGCGGACAGTAAGAAGATCGCCATTACTTTTGATGACGGACCACACCCNTATTACACAGAGCANCTTCTGGACGGNCTGAAAGAGCGGGAAGTGAAAGCAACTTTTTTCGTGACGGGAAAGCATGTGGAGCAGTATCCGGAACTGATCGAACGGATGCATGAGGAAGGACATNTGATCGGNAATCACACTTACAGTCATCTCCAATTAAACCGGAACAACGGGGAGNCTTTTAAAGAAGAACTGNTTAAAACCAATGAGCTGATCGAGGAANTGACAGGNCAGGAGGTGCAGTATGTGNGNCCTCCTTATGGNTCGTGGGATAAGAAGTTTGAGAAAGAGCTGAACATGTTTCCGGTNNTGTGGAATATNGATCCGCTTGANTGGTGCAGCGATAACGTNGCGTGNATCGTGCAGAAAGTCACCTCCAAGGCGAAAGAAAACTCNATTATNCTAATGCATGACGAATACAAGAGCACAGTGACGGCGGCATTGCAGATCATTGACGCACTGCAGAAGGAGGGCTATGAATTCGTGACGGTAGATGAAATTCTTTTCGATTAAGCGGGCTGCGGACGTATAGGATCAATTATCGGCCGCGAGAGCAGGGAATCGCGGTCGAATTGCCCATCGCGGAATCGCGGTCGGTAACATCAATTATGTTTGCGCTTACGGGCGCAAAATGTTAGAATATAAAAGATTNGTCTTATAAAACGAGTACAGAGGATNGAAAATGGATCTGTTTGAATATATGCGAAGTACAAATCAGGAGAAAGANTCGCCNTTAGCGGCCAGACTTCGTCCGACTACTTTGGATGAAGTGGTGGGGCAGCAGCANATTATCGGAAAGGANAAGCTGCTTTACCGTGCNATTAAGGCGGATAAGCTGAGCTCCATCATATTCTACGGNCCGCCCGGAACAGGGAAGACGACGCTNGCCANNGTCATTGCGAANACGACCAGCGCNGAGTTTACGCAGATCAACGCTACGGTCGCNGGCAAGAAAGATATGGAAGAAGTAGTGAAGAANGCCAAAGATCTGCAGGGNATGTATGGAAAGANAACCATNCTTTTNATNGATGAGATCCATCGTTTNAATAAGGGNCAGCAGGATTATCTGNTGCCGTTCGTGGAGGACGGCACGGTGATCCTGATCGGNGCGACTACGGAGAATCCTTANTTTGAGGTNAACAGCGCGTTGATTTCCCGGTCTGTTATTTTTGAATTACATCCGTTATCTATGGAGGATATCAGGGAATTAATTANGCGTGCGGTGTATGACAAGNATAAGGGGATGGGNGCTTATGANGCGGTGATNGANGAGGANGCCGTATCGTTTCTNGCCGAGNTGTCGGGCGGAGATGCCAGACATGCGCTGAATGCGGTAGAGCTCGGCGTTATGACGACGAACCGCAGTGAGGACGGCAAGATCCATGTGACGCTTGAGGTGGCGCAGGAATGCATTCAGAAACGCGTGTTACGNTATGATAAGACNGGGGACAACCATTATGACACNATCTCTGCNTTTATNAAGAGTATGCGNGGATCTGATCCGGATGCNGCNGTCTATTATCTGAGCCGGATGCTTTNNGCAGGCGAGAGTGTGACNTTTATCGCGAGNCGTATTATGATCTGTGCGTCGGAGGANGTAGGCAATGCAGATCCGATGGCGCTAAATGTGGCGGTCAGNGCATCGCTGGCNGTGGAGCGGGTTGGTATGCCGGAGGCGCAGATCATCCTGTCGCAGGCGGCGTCCTATGTGGCCTGTGCGCCTAAGAGCAATGCGAGCTGTGAAGCGGTCTTTCAGGCGATGGAAACGGTGCGTCAGACCGGAAATCTGCCGATTCCCACGCACTTACAGGACGCGCATTATAAGGGGGCGGCGAAGCTGGGACACGGAACAGGCTACAAATACGCGCATGATTATCCCAACAACTATGTGGAACAACAGTATCTGCCCTATGAATTAAACGGAAAAGAATTCTATAAGCCTACCGGTAACGGCTATGANGCTAAGATCAGAGAGCATATGAAACGAATCAAGGAAGAGGCTGCACATGATTCCAGATAAGAAAAAAAAGCGAAGACGCGTTATAGATAAAGAAAAGGTTGCGGCAAACAAGAAGAAAGCCAAGGCNAAAAAGCAGCGNCTGAAAAAGCAGTTAAAGGAAGAAAAGGCCCGGATCAGGGCGGAGAAACGAAAAGGTAAGGTTCTGGAAGAAGCTGTCAAGATGGGAGAGTCCGTAACGGTGACCGAAGAGGGAACCGTGGAACGCACCATCACGGTGGAGGAGACTTATACCATAGCGGAGAAACCCGAGGAACCGAAGGAGATTCGTCGGAAGAAAAAGAGGAAAATTCTGGCGGTTGCAGGTGCCGCTGCGGCATTTATGATTCTCGCAGGGACAGGCAGNTTCTTCGGTATCCGGTATTATCTGACNNAGCAGGCGAAGGAGAGTGCCGCCGTGGAAGCGATGGTACATACGGAGGCGGTAGAATTGGCCGAGTACAGCCTGCGGCAGCACAGGAAGGATCNTGTGAAGCAGAACGCNGGNAAGGACGCNTCNGAGGCGCTTCTTAATGCGACACGTTTTTTGATCGGCGGCGTGCATAGCAGACCGCCGGAGATCGAACTGACGGATGCCAATTCCTCTGATTTTATTAAGATAGAGAACTGCCTGATCAACGCTGAGACGGGTAAGGTNGATATAACGATGTCGGCGGANGGGCTTGCGCTCAGCGATGACGGTTACTATTATCTTTTTGAGGAAAAGACGTACGATACGGCGCTTCGCAGCGATGAATATATTATTGAACAGGAAAAGGATGTGAATTTGACCTTTTCGGTCAANCTAAACTATAATAAGGCTAATTCAAGNCTTTGNTCTAAATTTGTNGTAGCAGTGAAAAANGACGGCGAATATATGCCTATCAGTCAGCCNGGNTATATCACGAANCCNGAGGCGATTGCGAAGTACAGTCCGTCTTTCGGCAATACNANATCTAAGAAAGGGCTGCTGGTAGATCCGGAGAAATTGCGGACGATGGAGTTAGACGATCTGGGTGTGAAACATGCGGCGTATAATATTCCGCTNAGCAGGATTCTCGGCAACACGAGCAANGCCTATTATCCGACTGTNTANTACACATANAATGGCAGGAGTTATGCTTTTAACGGGCAGATNATGGCNGANTATGANTATGTCTTTTCCACNTTGACGAACAANGGNATCACGACGACGGCGATCATCCTGAATGANATTCACCCCGGTTATATGGAGCTGATCCATCCGAAGGCGCGCTCCGGCGGCGGTCATGCGCCCTANTATGCCTTCAATGCCACNGATGAGGANGGAACGGAGTATATCGCGGCGATCGGNTCATTNCTGGCNAACCGTTATTCCGGCAGCGGACACGGTAAAGTCATGAACTGGGTGATCGGCAACGAGATCAATGCCAGAANAGAGTGGAANTACATAGAATATATGGATACGGAAAANTATGTGAATGAATATGCCAAGGCGTTCCGTATCTTCTATAACTCCATAGTCAGTGTAAACGGCAATGCCAGAGTCTATATNTCACTGGATCAGCAGTGGGGGAAGAGCCTTTATTCCAATAACGGTTACAGTTCCAAGGAGATTCTGGATGAATTTAACAGGAATATCAAGGCAGGCGGCAATATTGACTGGGGTGTGGCATATCATCCGTACAATTANCCGCTGACCAGCGCCAAGGCATGGAGCACCAGCGGNAAGGCNGGTTCTTACGTTCTGGATTCGGAGACATCGCCCGTGATCACGATCAAGAATATCCATGTGTTGACGGATTATTTGCAAAAAGAAGAGTTTTTGACNNATTCCGGAGAGGTGAGACATGTGACTTTGAGTGAAATGGGGTATACATCATCTGCGGGACAGGATCTGCAGTCGGCTTCTTTTGTATATGCCTATAAGATCATCGAGGCAAACCAATATATCGACAACATGCTTTTCTCCAGACAGACNGATGCGTCGTCGGAAGTGGCGCAGGGGCTGGCGCTGGGCATCAACACGCTGGGCGGCGGGCGCAAGTCTATTTATACGGCATTCAAGTATGTGGATACGGCGGAATCCGCNAAATATACGGATTTTGCGCTGCGNGTGATCGGAATCAGCGATTGGAGCGAAGTGATACAGCAGCACTGATGCGCCGGGNNCAGCAAAAGAAGNTCAGAACAGTTTTTCAATCAGATATTGATAGATATCCTGGTTCCGGGTCTGCCANTTGGCGCAGANCGCGGAAGCAGTGTCTTCATCAGGGACGGACANGGTGATTTCCACCATTGTGACGTCCTTTTCTTTTGCCCGCAGNTGCGCCTCNTATTCGCCGGAGACAGACTTGTAATAGTCGGACAGGACAGATACTTCGTTNCGCATTTCCAGNTCGTTTGCGTCAAAAAAACGGTCGATCTCTTCTTTGATCGAGCTGTTGATTCTGTTTTCAAAGAAAGAAAGGGTCTCCCGCCCCTCATCGGTAAGGATCAGCTGGGTGCGGTTGCGGCTGGTCTTAGCGGATATGAGGTCCGCTTCGGTCAGTTCNGCAAAAACCTGCTGGAGCGTCAGGAAGTTCGTGTATTCTCTTTCCAGAATAAAGTCTCCCACCTGCGCTTTGGTCAGAGGAAAAGTGACCCGGTTAAGCATGTAGAGTACGATTAGTTTGTAGAGAGTAAGCGGATCTTGTGTCATAGGATACAGCCTTTCCNTTTTTANAGTGAATCGTTATATAAGCGCCCNTGATAAGCNNCACGNAGTTTCATGGCGTGGTGCAGNGTGTTGNGNACACCCCGTTTATCCAGACTCCATNGGGGTGCAAGCAGNAGATCCCGCGGTCCGTCGCCGGTCAGACGGTGCACGACGATATCCGGATTTAAATGCTCCAGACAGTCTATTACCAGATCGGTGTAAGCGTCCTGCGAGAGAGGCTGATATCTGCCCTGTGTATAAAGTGCCGCCAGATCGGTGCCTTGCAGCACATGAAGAAGCTGTAGCTTTANGCCCCATGTNCCGCACCGGTTCAGGTGGTCTATNGTGGATAACGTGTGTTCTTTTATTTCCCCCGGCAGACCCAGAATGATGTGGGTGACGACCGGTATGTGNGCNTGGCTCAGCATGGAAACGCAGTCNTCATAGACGGACAGCGGATAGCCCCGCCTGATGAGATCGGCCGTTTCTTCGTGAATCGTCTGCAGCCCCAGCTCGATCCAGATGAATTTGCCGGGAAATTCCGCGAGAAGATCTGTCAGCATGGTTACAATGCCTGCAGACATACAGTCCGGTCTGGTGGCTATGGAAATGCCGGCAACAGTGGGCTCCTGCAGCGCCTCTTTGTAGAGAGTATATAGGTGCGGCAGAGGCCCGTAGGTGTTGGTGTATGCCTGAAAATAAGCGATAAACCGAAGACCGATCCGTTTGTGGTGAAAAAGTGCCCTGCCGACGGCCAGTTGTTCACCGACAGAGATATGTTCTGCGGTCTTGACGGCATAATCACCGCTGCCGCCGGCGCTGCAGAAGAGGCAGCCGCCATATCCCAATGTGCCGTCCCGGTTGGGACAGGTGAATCCGGCGTCGATCGCGATCTTATATAATTTCTCTCCGTAGGTATTTTTCAGATAGGCATCCAGAGAGTAGTATGGTTTGCCGTGCCGGTCAGCGGTTCGGTTGCTTATATTCATGAGTCGTTTCCCGTATCGTCAAGTTATCGTTTGATATGTGATTTTACAGCCTCTGCGACCACGTCCGCAACCTTGGGATCGAAAGCCTCAGGCATGATATTATCTTCGTTCAATTCTGATTCCGGAACCAGTCCCGCGATGGCGTGGGCGGCAGCCAGCTTCATCTCTTCCGTGATCTGTACGGCGCGCCCCTCGAGAGCACCCTTGAAGATACCCGGGAAAGCTACAACGTTGTTCACCTGATTCGGGAAATCGGAGCGTCCTGTGCCGACAACGCGTGCACCTGCCGCTTTCGCAACATCGGGCATGATCTCCGGAACAGGATTAGCCATGGCGAAAAGAATGGAATCCTGATTCATGGAAGATACCATATCAGGCGTTACTATATTGGGCGCAGAGACACCCACAAAAATATCGGCGCCTTTTAAAGCATCGGCGAGTGAACCGGACTCGTTGTTCGGATTGGTCACTTCGGACATCTTTTTCTGCATATCATTTAATCCATCGGTGGATTTACCGATGATTCCTACCTTATCACATAGGATCACATTGGTAAAACCGTAATTTAACAAAAGTTTTGTGATCGCAATACCGGCGCTTCCGGCACCGTTGACCACTACTTTGCAGTTTCCTTTCTGCTTCTTTACGACTTTCAGGGCATTGATGATACCTGCCAGCACAACGATGGCGGTTCCATGCTGATCGTCGTGGAAGACGGGAATGTCCAGAATCTCTTTCAGGCGTTCCTCAATTTCAAAACAGCGGGGAGCGCTGATATCCTCCAGATTAATGCCGCCGAACCCCGGTGCAAGATAGGTAACTGTCTTGATGATCTCTTCCGTGTCCTGTGTGTCCAGACAGATCGGCACCGCGTTGACACCGCCGAACTCTTTGAAGAGTACGGCTTTACCTTCCATAACGGGCATAGCGGCATAGGGACCGATATTGCCGAGTCCTAATACGGCGCTGCCGTCGGATACCACTGCCACGGTGTTTGATTTCCATGTGTAAGTGTAAGCGGCCTCCTTGTCCTGTGCGATGACCTTACAGGGCTTGGCAACGCCGGGAGTGTAGGCGAGGGAAAGATCCTCTCTTGTTTTGATGGGCGTCTTGGACACTGTCTCCAGTTTTCCCCGCCACTTTTCGTGTAATGCAAGGGCTTTTTCGTTAGTTGTCATAGTGGTTTCCTCATTTCTTAAAATATGATTTAATGCGTATATATTAGTATGCAATTAGGTTAAATCGTGATTTAGCACTTGCTGATTATACCATTTCATGCAATGATAGTGCGATATCTCATCCGTAAAGCCGACAGATTGATATAGATGGTGTCCGGCTTCTGTGGATTTTAATTCAATAACGCTTAGTTTTTTTACAACTGCATCTGACAGGATTCTGTTCATGATCTTTTTGGCATACCCTCTGTGCCGATATAGCGGATCCGTATAGACATTCAATATTGTTCCCGTTTTGCCGGTTATAAACGCCGGACTCATTGGTTTTTCAATTACCAGTAAAAATGCACAGGCCGCGATTTTCTCGCCTTCCCTCATTAAATAACAAAAGATATCTTGGTTGAGGTTTCTTTTGAAATAATCCGGCAGATCCCGTCGAATTTTCACGATATCATCGTCATTTAACTTTCCAAGATCCTCTTTCAAATATGCCAATCTTAGTTCCGTCAAGAGATCAATATCTGCAGCTGTAGCATTTTCAACGATCATAAGAGTGTTCTCCTTGTTTCGCAGTGTTAGCTCGATTCCGCTTCGCTGCATCTCGCTGTCGGGCTTCGCCCTATCAAACGGTAATCCGACAAATGCGTCTGCAAGCAGCCAATTTGTCAGCTTACCGTTTGCACTGCTCATTGTTATATCATATAATATTTGCACTTTAACTGCAATGTTTTTGTTGTGACAGTTAAACAACGCCTGTTATCCACCCAAAGAGTCGTATATATTGTTCAAACACCATCAATACCCAGCGCATATGGAGGTTAATTTCTTAAGGAGCCCCTTAAAAAGCGTCAGCACTTAGTGAGGTATTTCACGAACTTAGTGCTGCTACGCTTTTTACGGAGCGAGAGCGCGGCTCCGTAGATATTAACCTCCATATGCGCGTACGTTTTAGATTACCCATGAACAGTACCAGGTGCGAGGCTTTTGACAAAAGTGTGAAGAGCAACGCCAAATCACAGATTTTTCGAAGTTTATAAAAAAATACTTCCTATTTCATAAAATCTAGTGTATAATATTCGCATTGACAGAGATAGATCATTTCGGATAACACATCAGGTTATAAATCCCTAGACGAAAGAACGTATACGGAAGAATGTATATAATAGATGATTTATTAAAATACAGGAGGCATGTATGAGAGAAAAGTATGAATCGTTGGCACTTGCCGATTTGAAGGCGATCGCTAAGGGAAGAGGAATCAAGGGTACTTCCACTATGAAGAAAGCCGAGATCGTGGAAGCCATGCTGGCGGAGGATGAGAAAGACAAAGCGGCGGGTAAGGAAGTGGCAGTGAAATCCGTGGTTCCGCCGAAGAAGGAAGGCGCTGAGGAAGAGAAGTTTCCTTCTGAGCTGGACAGCGGTATTACGGCCAGCGGTATTCTAGAAGTTATGAGTGACGGCTTTGGCTTTATCCGGTGTGAGAATTATCTGCCCGGTGAGAATGATGTCTATGTGGCACCCAGCCAGATTCGCCGTTTCGGTTTAAAAACAGGTGATATTTTAGAGGGTAATACGAGAGTAAAGACACAGAATGAGAAATTCAGCGCTCTTTTATATGTGAAATCGATCAATGGCTATCCGCCGGAAATCGCTATGCGCAGACCGAATTTTGAGAATTTGACGCCTATTTTCCCGAACGAGAGACTAAAGCTGGAGACACCGGGAGCGTCTGTTGCCATGCGTATCATGGATTTGATCAGCCCCGTTGGCAAGGGACAGAGGGGTATGATCGTATCGCCGCCTAAGGCCGGTAAGACTACTTTATTAAAAGCGGTAGCAAAGTCGCTCACCAGAACTGCGCCTGATGCCCATCTGATCATTCTGCTGATCGACGAGCGTCCGGAGGAAGTAACGGATATTAAGGAAGCGATCGAAGGTCCTAACGTGGAAGTTATCTACTCCACTTTTGATGAATTACCGGAACATCACAAGAGAGTGTCCGAGATGGTGATTGAGCGCGCAAAACGTCTCGTGGAGCACGGCAGAGATGTGGTGATTCTCTTAGACAGTATCACCCGTCTGACCAGAGCATACAATCTGGTAGTACCACCCAGCGGACGTACGCTGTCCGGCGGTCTTGATCCGGCGGCGTTACATATGCCCAAGAGGATCTTCGGTGCGGCGCGTAATATGAGAGAGGGCGGAAGCCTGACGATTCTGGCTACGGCACTGGTAGAGACAGGCAGCAAGATGGACGACGTGATTTATGAGGAATTCAAGGGAACCGGTAACATGGAGATGGTGCTGGATCGTAAATTGTCTGAGAAGAGAGTATTTCCTGCCATTGATATTCCGAAATCCAGTACCAGACGGGAGGATCTGCTGCTGACACCGGACGAGCTTGAGGCAATCAATATCATTCGTAAAGCTTTAAACGGCATGAAGGCGGATGAGGCAGTGGAGAAGATTCTGGATATGTTTGCCAGAACCAAGAATAATTTTGAGTTCGTCAATATGGTCAAGAAGATGAAATTTCTTTAATAAAAGGCTTGCATAGCCGAAATTCCTATGCTACAATATAAAAGCTGTCGATTTACGGCGGCATGGGATGAGAAAATAACGACGGAAACGTCTGTTTACATTTAGAAGCAAGCACGGAAAGGAGTATGGTTGTAAAATGAAAGAAGGAATCCATCCTGAGTATTATCAGGCGACAGTAACATGTAACTGCGGTAACACATTCGTGACAGGTTCTACAAAACCTGAGATTCACGTGGAAGTTTGTTCCAAATGCCATTCATTCTACACAGGGCAGCAGAAAGCAGCACAGGCTCGCGGACGTATTGATAAGTTCAATAAGAAATACGGTGTGGAAAGCAAATAAGTTTTGTACAAAAAGGTTGAGGTGCATATCTCAACCTTTTCTAATAACAAGACGAAAAGTAACGCTAAGTATGCAAAGAACGCATACTAAGCGTTACTAAGTTTCGTCTGGAAGAATGCCGCTTTCAGCTTTGCATTCTTCCGTGCTGAGAAGACAGATAAAAATGAGGAACAACATAATGGCTAAGAAAAAGAATATGCATTACTCCGGGATCGGCGGACAGGCGGTTTTAGAGGGTATTATGATGAAGAATAAGGAACAGTATGCCGTGGCGGTAAGGAAGCCGGATGGGGAGATCGAGGTTGAGATCGAGCATTATAACAGCATTGTTCACGGAAGTAAACTGTTGAATATACCCTTTGTCCGAGGTATTTTTCAGTTTATAGATTCGTTGATCCTCGGAATGAGGAGCCTGAACTTTTCTGCCGGATTCTATGAGGAAACCGAGGAAAAAGAGACGGCGGCGGATAAGGCTTTTAACAGAATCTTCAAGGATAAGGCGGATAAGGTGTTCAGCGCCATCGTCATGGTATTTTCCGTTGCGATTGCCATCGGTATATTTATGGTGCTGCCCTATTACGTGACCTCGCTTTTTGAGGAATATGTCAGAAGCGACTCTTTTATGGCAATTATAGAAGGTGTGCTGCGCATCGCGATCTTTGTGGGATATGTGCTCAGTATTTCCCTGATGAAGGATATCAGGCGCGTATATATGTATCACGGCGCGGAGCATAAGTGTATCAACTGTATCGAGAAGGGACGGCCTCTGACGGTAAAAAATGTCATGAGAAGCTCCAAGCAGCATAAGCGGTGCGGAACGAGTTTTATGTTGTTTGTTATGTTTGTAAGCGTGGTTCTGTTCTTCTTTATCAGGGTGGAGAGTCCCGTGTACCGCGTGCTGGTTCGAATCGCGCTGATTCCGGTGATTGCGGGTATATCTTATGAGATAATCCGGCTGGCAGGCAGAAGTAACAATATTCTGGTCAGGATTATTTCCGCGCCGGGCATGTGGCTGCAGAGACTGACGACCAGAGAGCCGGACGAGAGCATGGTAGAGGTTGCGATTGCTGCGGTGGAGGCGGTTTTTGACTGGAAGGCGTACTTGTATGAGGAGTTCGGGTACGAAGTGGACGATTCGTGGCTGAAGGATGATGAAACGCCGGAAGAAGACGGCGATATGCAGTGAACAGAAGATGATACCGGATATTTGACGGAGGCTGGAAGTATATCTGAAGAAATAATATGAGCAATATAAATAATAGCGGAAATAGCATATGTTATATTATGATGAGTTGACATATAAAGAATTATATAACTGGGGATGTGGACAGCTTACGGATGCGGGAATTTCTGAGTCTCAGCTTGATGCCAGATTGTTGCTGGAATATTGCTGTGGAACGGACCGGAATACGCTTCTTGTTCACGGGGAGAAGAGTATATCGGCGCAGGAATATGAGAACTATGCAGATTGTATTGCACGCAGAAAAGAGCATGTGCCGCTTCAACAGATCACCGGTGAACAGGATTTTATGGGATTAACCTTTGATGTGTATGAAAATGTTCTTATCCCAAGGCAGGATACGGAAGTGCTGGTGGAAGAAGTCATGCGCCATCTCCATGACGGGATGAGAATACTGGACATGTGTACCGGTTCGGGATGTATTCTGTTGAGTCTGCTGCATTATTCCAATGATTGTACGGGGGTAGGCGTTGACATTTCAGAAGAGGCATTGCAGGCTGCGAGGATGAATGCCCGAAAGATACTTGGGATAGAGCGGAACGGGCAGGAATGTGCGGACAGGATAGTGAATCGGGAAGCAGTGCCGGATGATGAGTCGGAAGAGCCGGCAGAGACAGGAAAGAAAGTATTATTGATACAGAGCGATCTTTTTGAACAACTGGATTCCCGCGATAAATTCGATATCATTGTTTCCAATCCGCCATATATAAGAACGGATGTTATAGAAACGTTAATGCCCGAAGTGAAAGCGTATGAGCCCCATCTGGCGTTGGATGGGCGGGAGGACGGTCTATACTTTTATCGTGAGATCATAGCGCAGGCAGGCGCGTATCTGAATCGGGAAGGAATGCTTTTCTTTGAAATCGGATACGATCAGGGTGAGGAAGTTCGGCGGCTCATGGAGAATGCGGGATATTCAGAAGTAGAGGTTGTCAAAGACTTTGCGGGACTTGACCGGGTGGTGTATGGCGTATATAGTGTAATAGCGTGAGAAGAACTTTCGGATTTGAGATTCCGCAGAGCGGAATCATGGAGGTAGTTATGTTTGATAAATTAGAAGACTTACTGAGAAAATTTGAGGAAATAATGAATGAGCTGAGTGAGCCCACCGTTGCGGATAATCAGGAGCGGTTTCGTGCACTGATGAAGGAGCAGAGCGATCTGACTCCCATTGTGAATGCTTATAAAGAGTATAAAAAGTGCAACCAGGATATCGAGGACTCCTTAGCCATGCTGGAAAGCGAGTCTGACGAGGATATGCGTGAAATGCTCAAAGAGGAGCTGACCGGAGCGAAGAAGCGTGTGGAGGAACTGGAGCATGAATTGAAGATACTTCTTCTGCCCAAGGACCCTAATGATGAGAAGAATGTCATCGTGGAGATACGCGCCGGTGCGGGCGGTGACGAGGCAGCGCTTTTCGCGGCGGAAATCTATCGTATGTATGTGCATTATGCCGAGGGCAGACGGTGGAAAGTGGAGACCATGGAAGTGGAGGAGATCGGAATCGGCGGTATGAAGAGCGTTACCTTCATGGTGACCGGACAGGGCGCCTATTCCGTGTTAAAATACGAGAGCGGTGTGCACCGTGTACAGCGTGTGCCGGAGACGGAGAGCGGTGGGCGTATCCATACCTCAACCATCAGTGTAGCGGTGATGCCGGAGGTAGATGAAGATATCGACATCGTGATTGAAGATAAGGATATACGAATAGACGTTATGAGAGCGTCCGGAAACGGTGGACAGTGCGTCAACACAACAGATTCCGCGGTCCGTCTGACTCACTATCCCACGGGTATCGTGGTGTACAGCCAGACCGAGAAGTCACAGATTCAGAATAAGGCGAAGGCTTTTGCATTGTTGAAGGCAAAACTTTATGATATCGAACAGCAGCAACGTCATGACGCGGAAGCGGAGATGCGCCGCAGCCAGATCGGCACGGGCGACCGCTCGGAGAAGATCAGAACCTATAACTTTCCGCAGGGACGTGTTACGGATCACCGGATCAACCTTACCATATATAAGCTGGATAAGGTGATGAACGGCGATATTCAGGAGATAATTGACGCATGTATTGCGGCGGATCAGAGCGCGAAATTGCTTAAGATGGGAGAGAACTGATATATTGTCGAGAATGGAAATAGGTAGGATGAAATAATAAATAGCAGTAATATCCCATATTGGTTTTTTGATAGCTGGTATGGGATATTTTGTATACTGTTGGAAGTAGTGTTTGATGGGGATATTTTACAAATCGAAAAAATGCATTGAATGGAATTGGCAATATATCATTATATTATTAGGGATTGGTGTAAAACAGCGTGAATAACGGACTGAATTTATTAGAAAATATATTAAGAAGAGATGGATTGTCTTTTGCTCAGTTAAGGGATCTGTCTTATAAATCTGATATGGGCATCCGGTTGAAGAAAAATCTGCATTATTTTGATAAAGACGTGTTATTGAATGAACTGATAAAAGTGAATAAGTGGTATGATACTTGTGAATACCTTCATGATATTACAATAGATTATCGTATAAAAAGTATTCAATCGGTCAAATTAAAATATGATAGGTATTATCCGGATCATCAGGTTGCAAAAGTTTTTAATGATATGTTAGGCTTTCGAACTCTGTGTGATAATTATGAGGATATTTTAGGCGTGGAAGCATGCGAAAATATTCGTGTAGCTGATATGTCCTGCGGAAAGTCGAATGATGATGGTTATAGGGGAGTGCACATCTATTTCCAATTGAGTAATTTTCATTATCCGATTGAAATTCAGTATAATACATATTATGACAGGCAGTTTAATAATTGGTTGCATAAATATGTATACAAAAGGGAATATAAAAATCGTCTTGGCTGTATCTTGCGTCAGGATTACGAAGATGCTAGAATTAAAAACGAAAGTGAATTTAAGGAGATGCTGAAACATGTGCTATCTGGTTGCGAAGAAGTTTAATGATGTAGGGTGTATGGCGTTGCAGATGACGCACGGTCAGCATTTGGCTGAATTTAAGGAAAAACTGGTGCAGATGGTGGGATATGATACTATCCAATTAGTAACAATTAGTCGTCCATCAGCTTATGGTGAGTATGAGCCTTATTGCTTTGTAGAGACAGAACAGGAGTTTGAAGAGGCAGTAATGAATATGTGATAGTAGAACTAATACGTATGCATAAATAAGAATATAATCATTGTTTTGATCAATTTTGGTGTGAAAATAGGTTTTATCAGAAAACAATAATTTTATAAAAAAGACGGACTTTGACACATGTCATTGCCCGCCTTTTTCGCATTTTGGCAGTTTAAAATGCAATGTATTAAGATGTTTGAATGCGCCTATAACTTTATTTTGTAGATGGTTTGAAATGTGATTTGTAGGAAGTTAATGAAATACACGGGCAATTGTGCTACAATTCTTAAGGAAAGTATCAGATTCAGAGCAGCAACAAAAAAGAACAGCTTATACAAAAGATAAACTGCTCTGAATGTGATTCTTTTCAATTGTACCAATTCGCGGAACATTAGCC
>JAAUZY010000002.1 GCA_014804355.1 Lachnospiraceae bacterium | reverse complement strand
ATGCGCATAAAGGACTCATACTCCTGCTTGCTCCACTCAGAGTTCGTCTCCCGATAACGACGCTCCACATTCTTGATCAGCCCCTCAAAGGCGATCGGATATACCCCGCTCCCGCGCTGTCCTTCATAGTGCACGTTCACCTTTTTATCCGTACCGTAGAGGATGATATCCTGCACTTTTTCGGGAAGTTCCCCGAAGGGCGTCTTCAGACTGAACTTAAATTCCTTCGCCAGCGCCTGCAGAATCGCGTTGGTAAAGCTGCCCTTATCGCCGCTGGACTGCCATCCCAGAACCGTGATCGCGCCGTCTTCTAAACTGACACTTCTGTCAGGTATCATTAGATCTACATCGAACTCCATCTTGTAGCCCAGACCGAAACAGACCGGACAGGCGCCGAAGGGATTGTTAAAGGAAAAGCTTCTGGGCTCGATCTCGCTGATGCTGATGCCACAGTCCGGGCAGGCAAAGCTCTGGCTGAACTGGATCGGCTCTCCGCCGATCACATCCAGTGTCATCAGCCCTTCTGCCAGCGCAAAGACATTCTCCACAGAATCCGTCAGACGCCGCTCGATCCCCGCTTTTACGACAAGGCGGTCTACCACAATCTCAATATTGTGCTTGAAATTCTTCTCTAACTTAAAATCCTCCCCCTCTTCCGTCAGATCATAAAGATTGCCGTCAACACGCACTCTGACATAACCACTGCGGCGCGCCCGGTCAAAAATCTTCGCGTGTTCTCCCTTCCTGCCCCGCACCACCGGCGCAAGCAGCTGGATCTTCGTACCTTCCGGCAAAGACATCACCTGATCCACGATCTGATCCACCGTCTGTTTTTTGATCTCCTTGCCGCAGTTCGGGCAATGGGGAATACCGATGCGGGCATAGAGCAGACGGAAATAGTCGTAGATCTCCGTCACCGTACCCACCGTGGAACGGGGGTTTCTGTTCGTAGATTTCTGATCTATGGAAATCGCCGGGGAAAGCCCCTCGATCCGCTCCACATCGGGCTTCTCCATCTGTCCCAGGAACTGTCTGGCGTAGGAGGAGAGAGATTCCATATAGCGTCTCTGTCCCTCCGCATAGATCGTGTCAAAGGCAAGGGACGACTTCCCCGAACCGGACAATCCCGTGAGCACTACAAATTCATTACGCGGGATATCCAGATCGATCCCTTTCAGATTATGTTCATTCGCGCCGCGGATCTTGATGTACTCCCGCGGACGCATCTTTATGGTGTCTGACATGTTGTTCCTCCTTAAATTACTTATCAAAATCTCTCAATTTTATCTTTAGATCCACCATCCGGTCACGCAGCTCTGCTGCCGCCTCGAAATTGAGGTCTGCTGCGGCTTTCTTCATCTGCTTCTCCACTTCCTTGATCAGCTTTTCCAACTCCTCCCGGCTCATGGATTCGGGATCCTTCTCGAACCTCTGCTCCTCCTTCGCAATGGTCTTGGAGATACTGATCAAGTCTCGCACCGCCTTCTGGATCGTCTGTGGTGTAATGCCATGCTCTTTATTGTAAGCCTGCTGGATCTCCCGGCGGCGGTTCGTCTCCGTGATAGCTGTATTCATGGAATCCGTCATATCATCTGCATACATGACGACCCTGCCCTTCGCGTTTCTGGCCGCACGCCCGATGGTCTGGATCAACGAGGTGGCCGACCGCAGAAAACCTTCTTTGTCGGCGTCTAAGATCGCCACCAACGCGATCTCCGGAATATCCAATCCCTCTCTGAGCAGATTGATGCCCACCAGCACATCAAAAACATCAAGCCGCATGTCCCGGATGATCTCCGCCCGCTCCAGTGTGTCGATATCCGAATGCAGATATTTGACGCGAATCCCCACGTCATTCATATAGTCTGTCAAATCCTCTGCCATCCGCTTCGTGAGCGTGGTCACAAGTACCTTGCCATGATCCGCCACCACCCGGTTGATCTCTGAGATCAGATCATCGATCTGGCCCTCCACCGGCCGCACATCCACCTCCGGATCGAGCAGTCCTGTAGGCCTTATGATCTGCTCCGTGCGGAACAGCTCGTGAGCCGCCTCATAGTCCGAAGGTGTCGCCGATACAAAGAGCATCTGATCAATGTGACCCTCAAACTCTTCGAAGCAAAGAGGCCTGTTATCCAGAGCCGACGGCAGACGGAATCCATAATCCACCAGCGTATTCTTGCGGGATCTGTCCCCCGCAAACATCCCTCGTATCTGTGGGATCGTCATGTGGGACTCGTCTATGATGATCAGAAAGTCATCTTTAAAATAATCCAGAAGCGTGAAGGGCGGCTCTCCCTCCGCCATGCCGTTCAGGTGCCGGGAGTAGTTTTCTATACCGGAGCAAAAGCCCGTCTCCCGAAGCATCTCGATATCAAAGTTAGTTCTCTCTGATATTCTCTGCGCCTCCAGAAGCCTGTCCTCACTCTTAAAAAACTTAATCCGCTCGTCCAGTTCCTGCTCGATCACCTTACAGGCTGTACGAATCTTCTCCGGTGGAACAACATAATGGGAAGCCGGAAAAATCATCACATGCTCCAGTGTCGCATGCACCTGTCCCGTCAGCGGATCCGCCTCCGTGATCCGATCGATCTCATCCCCGAAAAACTCAATGCGGATCAGATAGTCGCCGCCCTGCGCCGGACAGATCTCCAGCACGTCTCCGCGCACCCGGAAACAACACCGATCCAAATCCATGTCGTTTCTGTCGTACTGCATCTCAATGAGCCCTCGAATCACCTCATCCCGATCCTTCGACATGCCGGGCCGGAGAGACATACTCATGCCCGCATACTCCTCCGGGCTGCCCAGGCCGTAAATACAGGAAACGCTGGCAATCACCACCACATCACGCCGCTCTGTCAGAGAGGCTGTGGCAGAGAGACGCAGCTTATCGATCTCATCATTGATAGAGGAATCCTTCGCAATATAAGTGTCAGTAGAAGGCACGTAAGCTTCTGGCTGATAATAATCGTAATAGGAGACAAAGTACTCCACCGCATTCTCCGGAAAAAACTCCTTAAATTCGCCGTAGAGCTGCCCCGCAAGGGTCTTATTATGAGCGATCACCAGCGTCGGTTTGTTCAGCGCCTGTATGATATTCGCCATGGTAAATGTCTTACCCGAACCTGTGACACCAAGCAGCGTCTGAAACTGGTTGCCCTTTTTAAAGCCGTCCACCAGAGCCTCGATCGCCTGGGGCTGGTCACCGGTGGGGGCGTATTCTGACACTAATTTAAAATGATCCATAAATACCTCCTATGGATTCAACATACTACTTGCATTTTTCTTATTTTAAAAGCAGTTTTGATTATAGCATACCTCTCTTGGTTTGTACAGCATTTTTAGAACGTTTGTTCTCTTTATCTCTCCGCAATCTTTACCAGAAGCTTAACAATCGTCTCCATCTCATCGANGCANACATACTCATACTTNCCATGGAAATTACCGCCTCCTGTACANAGATTCGGACAAGGCAGTCCCATNAAAGATAATCTCGCGCCGTCCGTGCCCCCTCTGATNGGTACGACAATCGGCTCTACGCCCAGTTCTTTCATGATATTCTCCGCCCGTTCNACGACATGCATATTCTTTTCAATCACCTCCCGCATATTATAGTAGGAATCCTTCATATCAATCTCGAAAGTTCCTTCTCCGTACTTTTCATTCAAATACTTTCCGATTCTCAGAAAGCTCTCCTTTTTCTTCTCGAATTTCTCCTTGTCATGATCTCTGATAATATACTTCGCCACTGCTTCCTCCACAGTACCGTTCAGAATATCCAGGTGGTAAAAACCTTCGTAGCCTTCAGTATACATGGGGTTCTCCGCTGTCGGAAGCATAGACTGAAACTCCTGCGCCATCAGGATCGCATTGCGCATCTTATCCTTCGCGGTTCCCGGATGTACGCTCGTGCCATGTACGGTCACCTTTGCTCCTGCCGCATTGAAATTCTCATATTCCAGTTCACCAAGTCTGCCGCCATCCACAGTATAGGCGAAATCCGCACCGAAAAGCTCTACATCAAAATAATCCGCGCCGGCGCCCACCTCTTCGTCCGGTGTAAAACCGACCCGTATCTTTCCGTGGGAAATCTCCGTATGCTGTAGCAGATATTCCGCCATCGCCATGATCTCCGCCACACCCGCCTTGTCATCTCCTCCAAGCAGCGTCGTTCCGTCCGTCACGATGATTCTCTTCCCTTTGCAGGAAGACAATTCCGGGAAATCGGCCACTCTTGTGATAATTTTTTTCTCCTCATTCAATACAATATCTTCTCCGTTATAATCTTCTATGATCCGCGGTTTTACGCCTGCACCGGACATTGCCGGTGAGGTGTCCATATGTGCNATAAAACCNATNACCGGAGCATCTTCGCATCCTGCNGACGCCGGAATGGATGCATAAATATANCAGTGCTCCTTATCATATACNATTTCNTNCGCNCCNATTTCCNGAAGCTGTTTCTCCAGAAAAGACGCCAGATCATGCTGCTTCATCGTAGAAGGAAGAGACGTACTGTCCTCNGATGATTCCGTGTCGATAGTTATATACTTCAAAAAATTATCAATTACTTTTTCCATTTTGTTTATATTCCTTTCATTGTATTACTCCCTGCCTTCTGATGCAGAAAATCGTTTATTTGAAGACATTTTACATACAAATCTAAATTCTGGCAATAGGCAAGCATTCCCAATACAGTCTCATATACTGTCATATTTTTTCTGTGATGAGCAGTGTCGGATAATAATCGATAAATGTCCACGGCAACACAAAGGTTAAAAATATCCGTAAAATCTTCGGATAAAGAGATACCAGTGACAACAATCTGCCCGAGAAAAGTGTCGCCAAATCTTTGAAATATCATCTGCATTCTATAACGCCAAACAGATTGGGAGTATTCCTGCAATAGAACACTCCCAATCGACTGTCTTCTTTGTTATATTTTAAAAATCTTTCCTCTCCTGATTTGCGGTTATAATCTTCAAAAAAAACNTCTGGTGTTACCACCATCGTTTTTGCCTGCTGAAAATCTTTAATATTGCAAGTTACAATCAATTAGTGAAATTATATTTTTCATCTATCGCTTCTTCCACCACTTTCTTATAAACAAAATCTTTTGGACATGCCAATCCCTCTCTCATTTCTAACATATTCTGAAATGCTTTTTTCCTGCGAGTCATCGNCACATCTTTCTCCTTTTTGGCATCTGCTTCAATAGAAATANCTTGCTGTCTGGCAATCTCATCTGCCACTCCCTTCTTCCCTGTTATTTATATTATATCAGAAAGCTTCATTCCTTACACTACATTTTCTATTCATCATTCGCTTCTCTCATTTTGNGTCACCCATTTGCACGAATCCTGTTCACCATTATGCCTGTTCCATACAGTTCATTGCAACATTAAGAGTCCACTTGCATACCATNTTTTGTATTTTGCCAAGCATTTTAGCTTAATATTTAGTATCATAAAAATATCTACATGCTAGGACACGAAATACTTCACCGCGTTTTCAGGGAAAAATTCCTTGAACTCACCGTACAGCTGCCCGGCAAGAGTCTTATTGTGCGCTATTACAAGCGTAGGTTTCTGGAGCTGCTGTATGATATTCGCCATAGTAAAAGTNTTACCGGAGCCGNTGGGTTGGTANTCATTGTACAGTTTGAAGTCCATACGCTCAAGTTCGCCTCCGAAATTCATGGTAAATCTCTGGTTTTCTGTCGATGTAAAACAGTTTTGAGTATATCATATCACCTTAAGTTTGTGCAGTATTTTAGAACGTTTGTTCTTTTTCANGNTTGTTCTTTTTCAAAGGCGCAGACTATTTTACATTACCGTCTGAATTTATAAACCCTCCTACTACCTTTGCATACTGTTTTGGATAATGTGCTTTATACCATCCCAATCTCCAATTTAACTTTGCATACGATATTGCTTGAGCCCGCGGACATAAATAATATATTTTACGACATGACCATATAAACCATTCAGCGACCCCAACAGCTTGTAGCATTTCCAAATATTCTAAATATCTTTTGTGATCATACAGCCATTTTCCTTTTCTTACCTGTTCTGCAATTATATATGCATTCTCATCCTCTATTCCTTTATTTCTCAAGAAATCATATATATCGTCTCCACTGGAAATAATTTCGGACAAGTCAGCTTTCCCTTGTTCCAATAGCATTTCTACATTATCATTCCATACATTTTTTCCGTGGCATAATGCAAAAACCTTTACTAATTCATCAAAGTTTTTAGGTATTGCTTTTTTCAAAATCTCCAACGAATTCTGACACCTAAATTCCGGTAAATCATTGCAACCCATAACACCATCGCAATCCAAAAACAGTTTCATGATCTCCGGTTCACTATATGTCAGTTCTTCGGGTATTTCCCCTGTTATCTCCTCAAGCTTTTCTAACATATCCAAACCAAAATAGGGCAATATATCCTGCTTATAGAAGCGATTATCCAGCCTGTCATAATTAAAGTATGTAATTGCCTGATCATCCTCTGTAATAGCTATCGGAGTAAATTCCTGTAAAACGTCATCTTCCGGCACAAGAATAATACCACCTGGGTGCACACATTTGCTCTCATATATATCTCGTAAATCGCCAATTATCTTCTTAAAGTTTTCTTCAGAAAAATTGACATTCCTTTCTCTCTGATAGTTTTCTACTGCCTCAATAGCAACCTCTTCAGATATACAATTTTCTGTTGATGCCAGAAGCGTTGAACTAATCCCTTCATGTCGCCTACAATCTGTAATAGCTTTTTTCCTCATTTTTGAGGAGAAATTTAGATCTATATCAGCCTCCTTCATCCGATCGAGACCAAACACAAAATATGGGGATAAATTATATTGAATAGGATCTATATCGGATATTCCAAGCAAATAACAGACGAAAATATTTCCGGCACAACCCTGTGTATTTATATTAAATGGTCTTAAGCCTAAATTTTCAATTATACGGTGTAGAAAAATAAATGCGAATCCTGTATTCGTATTATGAATCGCCTCAAGCTCCCAATCCAATCGTTCTGTCATTTCACTTGAAACATTCTTATACGTCTGCACCAATTTGCGCTCACACAACTTTCTTAGTTCAATGGGATTGTCCTCATTAACCGGATAATGCTTTCCTTCCGGCAGAAAACTTATNANTTCNCACATNTCAGCAATCTTATTTGTATTAGTAATTACAATTTCTTTTGCCTTTTCTTCCGATAAATATGAAAATGATTCCAACATTTCTTTTGTTGATCTAAAATGCAAATCTGTATCATTATCCTCTTCAAGCCCATTAAATGCCCATAGTACATTTCTACTTAATAAATCATCTTTGTTCAAATAATGAACATCCCCCGTTGCAACAACCGGAATATTCAATTTTTCTCCTAATAATATTAGTTTTGAATTTATATCAATAAGATCCTGTTCCCTCTGAATATGGGGTTTATGTGGATCTTCCAGCATATACTTATTAGTCATATGAGGCTGGACTTCTATAAAATCAAAGCACCTTGCAATTTCTTCTATCTCTTCTTCGCTTTTATCATCAATGATAGCTCGAAATAGCAATCCTGCCTCACAGCCACTTCCCAGCAGCAAATCATTCCTGTTATTACACAATTCCCGCAACGAAAAGACATCTCTATTCAATCGGCCTTTATTTTGCTCTGCTTGTGAAATCATATTATAGATTATCTTTTTTCCTTTAGGATTTTTTAGTAAAACGGTACAATGATAAGTCTCAGATTTTGTGAAAATCCTTGGGCAATGTTTTATTCTATTATTAACAGATCCAATACCAATATCTTCATTCCTTAATCTTTCAATTGCCTTACTAAATACCATTCCACAGGCAACTGCAGCGTCGACTGTGCAACAATAAGGGTCAATGTCTATTTCGAGTTCTTTGCATACACTATTAAGCGTATATCTTTGAAAATCCGGGTATACATATCTGCATAGCATTTTTATATCAACATAAGCAGGATCGTACTTCACTCCTGCTTTGATTGCTGCTGCTTTAAGGAACCGGATACAAAAATTTGCATTATGAGCAACAAGCACATTATTTCCGGCGAACTTACTAAATTCTATAAAGGCATTCTCAATATCAAGAGCCCTCGACACCATCTCATTTGTAATACCTGTGAGTTCTTCAATATCCTTCGGTATATTCATCCTAGGATTTACAAGTATATTAAATCTGTCTTCCACCTCTCCATTACATATCTTCACTCCACTGATTTCGATAATCTCATCCTTTCTTGCTGAACATCCAGTTGTTTCAATATCTACTGCAACAATCGTTGTAATATCTTGTCCCTTGTAGTTATATACTGCCTTCTCATAATCATTTACTACATAAGCCTCTATACCAAAAAGCGGCTTGACCTCGCACTGACCAATTTGAGTTGCCCATTCAAATTCCGGAAATCCCAGGATACACCCATGATCAGTAATTGCAACTGCTGACATGCCCTCTTTTTCCGCAAATTTTACAATATCATATGGATATACCACCCCATCCATCTTACTATACTTGCTATGACAATGTAATTCTACTCGTTCCATATAAACACCTATCCATCATACCTTTCGAACCAGCTCTATGCATAGTTTATTCAATCTGTCACTAATACATAGATTAGCTGTTTTTTCCCATTTCAAAATAAAACCTTTTTATTTGTTCTTCCTTAATGCAACTGCTGTTTTGAAACTGAGAATACGACATAATATCACTCAATACAGTAATTTGACTGCTCATTCCATCAATGCAAAGCTGATTATTCATCGCCTTTGCTAATACACGATATTTTTCTTGATAAGAATCAAAAGCTTTCTTCCCGTTCCCAATCAGTAACTGTCCAATTCCTTTCGTAAAAAGAATTTCACCCAACAATATTTTTGCTCCGGCAGAAACGGCGTTTGCAATAATCTTATCTTTCCCCACTAAAACATCACAAAAATTTCTTACTCCCACGTAGTGAGAAATCATTTGTTTAATTCCTTCCACATAACAGATTTCATCTGACATAAGCAAAAAATCTTTATTGCCCGGCTGCTCAACTATATGCAATCCCATATCACTCATACAGTTACTTCTATAAATTGCTTCACTGTATTTGTTACTCAAATATTCCACTGCTATTTCTAACCGTTTCCCCGTCCTTTCGAAATATTCAGAAAATTTTGATTCAACAAAAAATACCACTTGCATTCCGGTGTTCTTATGTATTCCCACAAGAACAACATCCATATTTGAAGGATTTCGATTTTCTATAACCTTGTTCTGATACTCAAAGCATGAATATGTAAAGATATATTCTTCTCCCTCGATTTCCATTGTATAGGGATTCTCTTCTGACACATTATAAAAAAACAGAAGCGAACATAAAGCTGATGAATGAATGGTAGCAATTCTCTTAAGTTCCTGTCCACTCCCACCAATACTCTGTCCAAATTTCTGTCTGAATAAATCATTATTGGCAATTTTAAAAATCTCTGCCAATCCATCTCTACACATATCCTTATCTTCTGCCGATGTTTTTGAAAATGTATATGAATTTGGTGTTACAGCTCCTCTATACAGAGTCTTCTCAACCGGGAAATCAAATTCCGGGCTCCCCCACATACATTCATACAGCTCTCTTTTCTTCTTACTCATTGATGCAAATTCAAACATTTCCATTCTCCTTCCTATGATACTTTTCATTCATTTCACTGACAGTTTCTGCAATCTTATTGCGCAAAGCAACAGGTTCTAAAACTTCAACATATGGTCCATATTGCAATGCCCAATGAAAGAACGCCCGTTCATTACATTTCAATCGGACCAGAAACTGATTGTCCCTTCTTTTCTCTATCACATAAAAATCTTTTCCAAACCAGTCAACAAGTTCATTTATCATAATTTCTTTAACGAGCATATTTATCGCAATGCTGTCCCCACTAAACATATAAATATGTTCCGCCATATGTTTGGGTAGATTTAACCCATGCTCCAGACCGGCTACTTGATTCAGCGGTTTCACTTTATCCGGCAGCATTTCCACATAGGTCATTCTATCCAGACGATAATGTGAAACATCATCATACTTGTCATAATTCCCAATCAAGTAATAAAATCCATTATTAGCTACCATCTGATAGGGGTTAACCACATATTTCTCCTCTCTCTTGGGATGAAATTTTAAATCGGGACCATACATGTTGTAAATAAAACTAATTTTTTTATGCTGTGAAATAGCTTCATTTACAGTGTCAAGAACATACATAAGCTGCCTGTTATCCCCATGGCGCAGTTCCGGCAAATTACTGACATGATTTACTTTCAAAGAAAAATGTTTGTTCCCCATGCCTTTTAATTTTTCAATCAGAATCTCCGCCTGCTTGTGCGTGAGATTTTTAGAAAATAATACACTATCTATCAACATACGCAGTTCCGCATCATCGAACTCTCTTTCCAATAGACAGTAACCAGCTTCCATAGAGATTTCATATCCCAGTTCTTTCAGACACAATATATTATTTTTAACAGATCTGCGATCACAATCCATATCGTAATTAGATTTTAGTAGTCTTATAATTTCCTGTTGTGTTAATCTATGCTCCTGATCCGAGTGCTCCCTTAATATTTCTAAGATCAACATATTAAGCATTTTCTTATTACCTGTCGCGTACATATCCATTTCTCTCCAAAAGCTGCATATATCCGATAATTTAATAACATCAACCTCAGCAAAAGTTTCATAAACTCAAACGTCATTTCCTGCAATCTTGCTTGGAAATGTACTTTGGTTAACCTTTAATTGGGGTTTAACAGCCTTTTTCTTTCTTCGCAAATTCAACTAAATCTATATCCGTATATGCCCAAAACTCCTCGTCTTTACGCATTGTAATCAATATCTTTGCCAAATCATTACCCAATTCATCTACACGATATAATACAGTTCCATTAAACAGATCAGACGTAAATGTGACTATACCGTTATTTACCAAAAAATTCACATAATCTCTGACAGCCTCAGTATTCTCTTCCATTGCACCATCTGCCATTCCAATATCAAGCACAGAATAATCAGATGATTTCACTTCACAATGTATTGCAGTTATATTTTCATTAGAAGGTACATCATCCTCTTCACCCTCATAAAAATCATTAAAAATTGCAGGCATTATAACTACCATCGCCAAAGTATCATCTTTGTCAATTAACTCTGCTTCAAATGGTACACCACCGGCAGTAATTCCTTTTGCATAACCAATATTATTATCTGTTATTCCTTCTATATGATTGCATACCGGATAATCATAATTGCACGTATAATAGCCCACAAGTTCGTCCTCTATATCTGTTTCAATCAAAAAACCATCCGGATAAATACTCTGTATTTCACAAGAAGAACATTCAATAAATTCATCTGCATCACCCTCTATATCCTGTAAATGCTTCGGGGAATATGCTTCAACTTCTGCACATTCATTACAACCAGTCTCTTCTCTAAAATTTTTCGTAAACTTTATTTGTTTCATCGCAGCAGTAATTAAATCTAATCTACTCATTTTAGGCACATTCTCTCATGTAATACGTAAAAATTTCGAATCCCTACAATGAAAGTATAACATAGTATATGTACATTATTTTGTACATGAAAAAAATCTCCTTTAGGTAAACTTCTCTATATGCAAATTCCCCATCAGCACCAGCCGATGGGGAAACATTTATGCACTATATCATTAATATCTCACAATGCCATCTTCTTCTTATCATGCACACTGATCTCCGAACCGATCTGCACCTCGATTACCTGCAGCTTCGTGTCCGCCAGAATCGTATGCGGCACCCCGGCAGGCATCTGTATCACATCGCCCGCACCGACACTGCGCTCCACGCCGTCCACGATCGTCCTGCCCCGGCCGCCGATTACCGTCCAGACTTCATCACGCAGTGCATGGCTATGATAATTCATGCCATGTCCGGGATTCAGGGTAACCTTGATCGTCATGCTGCCTTCCTCGATATCAATGACCTGAAAACTGCCCCACGACTTTTCTGCAAACATGATCTGCTGATTGATTTCATCTACATATGGCTTAATATAACTCGACTGATTCTTGTCTGACACAAGAATTCCCTCCGGGCTGGCCGACACAACCACATCTTTCAGACCCATACACAGCACAGGAACATTGAGTTCATTTACCACATGCACATTCTCGCATCGCTCGTTCAGGATCGCCTTACCGATATGATCGCTCTCCATCGCCTCTGTCAGCGTATTCCACGTCCCCATATCTTTCCACATGCCAGCGAAGCGCATTACCTCGATCTGCTGCTCATGTTCCACTACCGCATAGTCGAAACTGATCTTCGTCAATGACTCGTACCTGTCGAAAAGATCCTGATAGTCTGTAAATTCGATCAATTCATGGGCGCGCCGCAACACATACTCCAGCCTGAAAGCGAATACGCCTCCATTCCAGAGCGCGCCCTGCGCAATATATTCCAGCGCCGTCTCCTCCGTCGGTTTCTCCTTAAATACTGATACTCTGCTGATATTATCCTTATTCTCCGGGATGATATATCCGTATTTAGCACTGGGATAAGTAGGTTCTATCCCCATGAGAACCAGATTGGCATTTCCGGTTTCCGCACGTTCGCCCAGTTTGCGAAGCGCCTCAAAATAGTCCTCTTCCACATAAGGATCTACCGGACAGACCACCACCGCCTCCTGCTCCGATATCCCCCTCACATCATGCAGATATGCCGCCGCAAGAGCGATTGCCGGAAAAGTGTCCCTTCTGCATGGTTCCACACTGACACCCACGTTCTCCCCCAGTTGATTGTGTATCGCCGACACCTGCGACTTCGATGTCGCAATGGTAATATCGGCAGCTTTATCAACCGATCTGATCTGACGGTACACTCGCTGTACCATGGATTCATATTCCCCGTCTGCAGTTTTAAATATCTTAATAAACTGTTTAGAACGGGTATCATTGGAAAGCGGCCACAGACGTTTGCCCGATCCGCCCGATAACAATACGATATTCATACATCGTTCCTCTATGCCTATACTGTCAATCAACGGTCTGCGCTGTCAGTGTTCCGCTCTATCTGATCATCCGGTCTATCTCCTGCTTCGCGCGCTCCAACTGGTTATCCACGCCTCTCTCATAATACGCCTCACTGTCAAATTCACATTCAATATCGGGATCAATACCGATTCCATGGATATTATTTCCCTTCGGCGTATAATAGGAACTGATTGTCAGCTTCAGCGCTGTTCCGTCCGTAAGCGGCAGCACACGCTGCACAATGCCCTTACCGAATGTAGTCGTGCCAATCAGTGTCCCTTTATCATAGTCTTTGATGGCTCCCGCAAGTATCTCAGACGCGCTTGCCGAATTACCGTTAATCAGCACCACCATCGGAATATCCAACTCTTTCTTACCGTCGCAGGTATACTCATCTCTCTTGCCGTATTTATCTTCCGTATATACGATCAATCCTTTCGGCAGAATTGATCTGGCGATATCTACCACTACCGGAAGACTCCCTCCCGGGTTACTGCGCAGATCCAGAATCAATCCTTTTGCCCCGGAACCTTTAACTACTGCCAGAGCCTCCGTAAACTGATCCGTTGTCACATCGTCAAACTCTGTGATCTGAATATACCCCACTCCGTTATCATACATCTCATATTTGACGGTGGGAGATTCAATCTTGCGCCTCTCCACGTCAATCTCCAGATAATCTGACTCTCCTTCCCGGACAATAGTCAGATGAACGGCAGTGCCTTCCTCGCCCTTTATTCTGGACACGATCTCCGACAATTCCAGTCCCTGAATCATCTCTCCGTCCACCTGATATATGATATCATTCTCCCGAAGACCTGCTTCCTCCGCCGGAGTGTTTTCAATTACACCGTTAATCTTGGCTAATCCGGTGGCGGTATCTAACTGCAGATAAGCGCCGATTCCGTAATAGATCCCCTCCGTATCCGCCATCAGTTCCTTCCACTCTTCCGCAGTATAATAAACCGAATAAGGATCACCCAGGGAAGCCACCAGACCGGAATACATTCCCTCTGTCATTTCTTCGACGTCAATGTCTTCATCTTTATAATAATATTTGTCGATCACTTCCTCCAAAGATTCCAGCTTCTCTAAAGTGTCGTCATTTACCAGACTGTTCCCTGCGCTGCCGTCCGCACTGGCCGTCTTCGCCGAGCGGCTGCCTGCCAGATGATACAGCTTCGTTCCTACATATGCACAACTTCCCACCAATGCAGTAATGATTACACCCACCAAAAGACCAAGCAGGAATACGCCGCCGCCTTTATTGTTCTGACCTCCCGCAGGAGGATGGGGATACTGTGGCGGCACCGATGCCGGTTGCTGATAATAGGGGCTGTTTGCACCTTGGTTCATGTTCCTCTGGCTGTAATCATTGTTATAGTAGTTATTGTCTCCGCTATGATTCAAATTGATCCTCTCCATATCTCATGATCTTATTTTAAATAATTCCAGGGACTGACATAGCTCCCGTTTAATCGCACACTAAAATGAAGATGAGGGCCCGTGGATCGTCCCGTACTGCCTACCGCGGCAATATTCTGTCCTTTCGTAACCGCCTGCCCCTTAGATACATACAACGCAGAGCAATGCATATATATAGTATACAATCCGCTTCCATGGTCGATCATAATATAATTACCCATGGAACTACTATACGTTGCCGCAATCACATCACCGTCATAAGCTGCCAGTATCGCAGTCCCGCTGGACGCTGCCATATCTACACCGTTATGAAACTGCTGTGTTCCCAGAATCGGATGAATCCGGTTTCCGTATTCGTCCGATATTCGCTTATACCCCGGACAAGGCCACGTAAACATGCCGCCGTTATAGATCCTTGCCTGCGCATTCTCTGCCTCCAGTCTCGCCTTTTCCTCGGCAACCGCCTTCTCTAAAGTTGCAATCTCCGCATTCTCCTGCGCGATCATTGCCTCATATTCCTTAATCGCCGCTTCTTTATTGGAGATATCGCCGGACACCGATTTAATCTGTGCTTCCTTCTCCTCGATGAGTGAACTGATATTTGCTTCCTCCGCTTCCACGGCAATCTTCGCCTCAGCCAGCAGTTCCTTCTCCGTCTCCAGCTCTTCCTTACACAGCTCCACCATTTCCCTGGTCTGCACATACTCCTCGAGCTTATTCCTGTCATACCGCGACAGTGCCTCGATATAGTCGGCCTTATTCATCATATCAGCGAAACCTGCTGACGAGAACAGCATCTCCAGATAAAATGTATCACCTTTCTCATACATAAACCGGATCCGCTTCTTCATCGCCTCGTACTGTTCTTCCTGCTGTTTGATCGCTTCGTTCAGTTCCTCAGTGGTTTCCACGATCTGAGCTTCTTTTTCCGTAATCCGTGTATTATATTCCTCAATCTTCTCCTGTATGCTGCTCAATTCTCTGTCCAATTGTGTCACATAGGCCGTCAGATCGTTCTTCGACCGCTCCAGCTCCTTCTTCAGCGCCTCCACATCCGTCAGACTGGATTTCAGATTGGAAACCTCTTCCTTCGCTTTCTTGATCTGATCTTCTTTCTCCCGAATGCTCTCATTCGTAACCGCCCGTGCCGGTTCGACATATGTGAACATAATCGCAATTCCCAGAAGCACGCATACAGCTTTCTTCCAATGTCTCATAGGCATCCCTGTGCTCACCGCACCTTATACTCTCAAATGTTTCCTTACCGTAATGATACTTCCCAGAAAACCGATTCCCACACCAATCCCC
The DNA here is from genome assembly GCA_014804355.1 of Lachnospiraceae bacterium. Taxonomy (GTDB): domain Bacteria; phylum Bacillota; class Clostridia; order Lachnospirales; family Lachnospiraceae; genus UBA3282. The sequence goes on along the minus strand of JAAUZY010000002.1, from coordinate 58,304 downwards.
AGAGAAACCGGCGTTAATACATGAAAGATCTCCTCTACCTTTAAAAAGCTGAGCAGCGAAGACAACATCGAAAATCTGGTCGTGATATATTCCATCACTATATTATATAACGTATATATGATCCCCAGGGGAATCGCTGCCCCAATGAGGCCGATCATCATGCCCTCGATTACGAACGGAGATCTGACGAAGAAATCCGTAGCCCCGATATATTTCATAATATTGATCTCTTCCTTACGAACCGAGATACCGATCATAACCGTATTACTGATCAGAAAAACTGATACTGCAAACAGAATTGCTATAATGCCTACAGATACATATGCTATCAGCGCATTCACTCCCGTCAGCGTAGTCGCTACAAGCTCAGAACGGTTGACCATCCTGACACCGTCTACCGATTCTAAGTATGTCACCAGAGCGGACTGCATGGATACATCACTCAGATAGACTTCGTACTGCGCGGAATTCTCCAACGGATTCTCCGTAAAACCATCCTCGTAACCGCCCAGATAGTCCGCCTTAAAAGACTCCCATGCCTCCTCGGCGGACACAAAGTCAACCCGGGACACTTCCGGACGCTTTAATATCATCTCCCCGATCTGCTGTATCCTGCTATCCTCCAGCCCGTCATCAAAGAATACATACACTGCAACGCCTTCCTGCGCATTCTTCACAATATGCTGGAAGTTCATTACAATCGCATAAAAAAGTCCGAACAGAAACAGACATGCGCTGATCGTTGCAATCGACGCAAGTGTAAACCACTTATTTCTGAAAAGGTTACGGACACCTTGTCTGAGAGTGTAGAAAAAACTGTTAATCCTCATCGATGTATCCTCCCTTTTCCTCGTCGCTTATTATAACACCCCTCTTCAAAGTGACAACACGCTTCTGCATCGCATTGACGATCTCCCTGTTGTGTGTTACGACGATAACGGTGGTGCCGTTCTCATTGATCTGTTCCAACAGCTTCATGATTTCCCATGAATTTTTCGGATCAAGATTTCCCGTAGGCTCATCCGCCAGCAGCACAGTTGGTTTATTGACCAGTGCCCTCGCAAGCGCCACTCGCTGCTGCTCACCGCCGGACAATTGCTTCGGTTTCGCCTTATACTTGCCCGCAAGCCCTACAATTGCCAGAATACTCGGCACATTCTTCTTAATCTCTTTATTGGACTTCTGTATGATCCTCTGTGCAAAGGCAACATTCTCATACACATTACGATCCTTCAGGAGTCTGAAATCCTGAAACACAACGCCCAGGTTCCTTCTGAACTTCGGAATCTTCCTGTGCTTGATCTTGGACAGATCATATCCCATAACATTAATGTAACCGCTCGTGATCGTCAGCTCCCGAAGAAGCAGTTTGATCAGAGTAGATTTACCCGATCCGCTGTCCCCGACGATAAATACGAATTCCCCTCTGTTAATGTGAAGATTAACGTCTTTGAGTGCCGGTGCCCCGGTAGAATACGCCTTACAGACATTTGTCAGGGTAATGATCTCATTCTCTGCTACTGTACTTCTCTTCTTTCTCTTTACTGCCACTTGTCCACCACCTATGTTAAAAAGTAAATTTGCTTCACAAATCAACCGTCATCCTTAATATTCGAAGCTCTCCATATATTTCATATACTTCACAACCATCAGTGCGATCTTAAAAGTGATCGCATCCTCAAACACACGCAGATCCAGCCCCGTACTCTTCTGCAGCTTATCCAGACGGTATACCAGCGTATTTCTATGAATGAACAGCTGTCTGGATGTCTCCGATACATTCAGCGAATTTTCAAAGAACTTATTGATCGTCGTCAGCGTCTCCTCATCGAAATCGTCCGGACTCTTGCCGTCGAAGATCTCCTTGATAAACATCTTGCACAGTGGAATAGGCAGCTGATAAATCAACCGGCCGATTCCCAGTTCGCTGTAGGCGATGACATCACGCTCTCCGAAGAAGATCTTGCCTACATCCAGCGCCATCTTCGCTTCCTTATATGAGCGGCTTGCTTCCTTGATCTCATTGACGGTCGTACCGTAGGCAATTCTGACATTCTTCATATTCTCCTTCTTCAAGAATGTCGCAATGCTGTCCGCCGTCTTATCAATCTCCTTAACACTGTCACCCTCGGAGAGATCCTTGACCACGATCACATTATTCTCATCCACCGCAGTAATGAAATCCTTACTGTTGCTTCCGAAATAAGTGCGCATCATCTCCAGCACATTGCTGTCTTTAGTATTCTCTGTCTCAATGATCAGCGCAACCCTCTTTACATCAGTCTGGATATGTAGCTTCTTCGCCCGGCTGTAGATATCCACCAGAAGCAGATTGTCTAAAAGCAGGTTCTTGATGAAATTATCCTTGTCAAATCGCTCCTTATACGCTACCAGAAGATTCTGGATCTGAAAAGCGACCATCTTACCCACCATGTATACATCCTCACCGACGCCCCCTGCGATCAGAATGTATTCAAGCTGTTGCTCATCAAATATTTTAAAATACTGATATCCCTGTATCTCCTGAGAATCCGCCGGCGATTTAGCGAATTCCGCCGCCGGTCTGCCGCACTGTTCCATCTCGTCCGCCGTCATCGCTACCGCCTTCCCGTCGATATCCATGACGCACAGTTCTACTCTGGCGATTGACTTTAATCCTTCAATCGTATTTTGTAAAATCTGATTTGAAATCATAGCCCACCCCTTGTTATTCTTTTAGCAAATTACACAACGCAATAAAACGCTAAATTCATCGAAATACAACATCCAGTATCCATTTTAATCTATATTTACAAAAAAATCTACCTCTAATCATGATTTTTTTGTGTATTTTTTAATGTAAACTATACTTTTTCATGTTTTATCTGTTTAGACATTTTATACAAATATTTTACAGTATCCGAAAAAGTCTGCATACTGCTCGAAAAACCTATGGGAAATGTAAAAAACTCTCGTCAAACTAATAATTCTGTGCTATACTTTAAATAAATATAGCACAGAATCGTTTTATGTATATTCGAAATCTGCTTGAAGCCGATTTCGAAAGAAACGTTTCAGAAGCAGGAGGATCATTATGGATATTGCAGCATTATCTATGGCCATGGCACAGGTCAACACAGAGAGCGCATACGGTGTAGCTATGTTGAGCAAATCTCTCGATCTGGCTTCCTCCACCGGCGACCAAATTGTAGGTATGATGGATGCCGCCGCTATGGAGTTATCCGTAAATCCGCATATCGGTGCCAATATTGATATTTCCGTATAAGCCTTTGACTTTTCAAAGAATTAACGGTATTAAAAATCTCAACCCTGATAAGAGGATTGAGATTTTTTATTTTCCTGCGCAGCACATTCGCCGTGTATATCGTCCCGAATATTTATATTGAACGGATTGCCCTCTCCGTAATCTGAATCTTTCCTTCCTTAAGCAGATGTCCCACCGCACGTTTGAATTCGTTCTTGCTCATCTGCATCTCCCGACGGATCACTTCGGGCGATGCCTTGTCGGTAAACGGGAGCGCGCCGTCGAAGCTGTCGATAGCCTCCATAACCCGCTGCGCATCCTTCTCGATCTGTAAGTATGCCTTCTCCCGTATGCTCAGATTAAGCTTGCCGTCCTCCTTCACACCGGTAACACGCGCCTGTACTACATCCCCGATCCGTATCTCACCGTACAGCTCTTTCTTCGGAATCAGCCCGGAATACTTATCATCCACTGCCACAAACGCACCGAAATTATCACTGATCTCATAGACCGTTCCGCTGACCCTGTCCTCTTTACCATATGGACTCTCCATGGACAGATAGGGATACACGTTCATGGTCGCACACAACCTGTTACTCTTATCAATATAAAGCGCCGCAAGGCATGTCTCTCCCGCCGCTACTTTCCGGGTCTGTTCCTTATACGGAAGCAACAGATCCTTCTCAAGTCCCCAGTCTAAGAACGCACCCACCGCGCTGATTTGCGCGACACGCAGCCTCGCCACACCGTGCAGCGTCAGCTTCGGCATATGGGTGGTAGCGATCAGACGATCCTTAGAATCACGGTAGACAAACACTTCCACCTCATCACCCGTCCGCGCCTGCTCCGGCACCTGCTTCTTCGGAAGAAGCACCTTCTCTTCGCCATCCATACCATCACTCAGATATATACCGAACTCCACTTTCTTTACAATCTGCAAAGTCTGGATCTCTCCCAATCGAATCATACCTGCTCCTCCATGCTCTTCCTGACACAAACACCTTCGCTCATCTCTGTCCTGATATTTCCACAATGCAATAAGGTTTGCCGTCTTCTTTGTTCAGCGATACCGTATATAACGTACCGTCCCCACTCACCGCCGTCACCGGACAGATCATATCATTAAGCACGGCCTGACTCTTATATTCCACACGGAGTTGTCCGACGGTAAAGTCCTTCGGAATATACTCCATCGCCATGCGCACGTACTGACCGTTATTGACATGATTGTTCGTGTCCAGGTGATGCGCACGCACCTTAAAAGGTTCCATCTTCTTCCCATCCGCAGGTACATTAATCTTGCGGGGCGCATACTCCATAGGATATTTTTCTTCCAGCACATAGCCCTTTAACATCTTCTCGTTGGGTTTCGCCGGTGTCATCTTTCCCACATCCATCAGGCTCCAGATGGAATTGGCATAAGCCAGCACTTCTCCTGCCTGCGTCCTCATCTCAAAATTACGGCATCCGATAAATCCTCTGAAATCATAAGGCGCCGTACCGATAACGATTCGCTCACACAGATGCGGATATCTGTTGACGCAGATCTGCCACGCAGATAAGAGCCACACCTGATTCAGTTCATTAAAATAATCCACTCCCAGTCCGATATCTTCCGAATGAAATGTGGAGCAGTCCTGGAAATAATCCAGAAGTGATTCAAGCGTCATATTACCGTCCACACCCACTTCACTGTACCGTACTCTGCTTTCAAATGTATACAATGTCTTCCCTTCTTTCGCTTAGCAATTTCCTAAATAAGACAAAAACACTCGGCTGATTTCTCAGCCGAGCCTATCAACTGGGCTACAAGGATTCGAACCTTGAAATGACGGAGTCAGAGTCCGTTGCCTTACCGTTTGGCGATAGCCCATCAACAATTAACGATTATATAGGATATTATTGCTTTTTGCAAGTGTTTTTATAAATTTTTTTGGAAAATCTCTTAAAAATATATTTCTGTTTTGATTTTGACATAAGCCCCCTCTTATAAAAGTTAAAAATCTATAAGAAGGGGCATTGTTTATCACTCCATTTATGGTCTTAAATCTCAAACATCAACTCACCATATGTAGGAATCGGCCAGATTTCCTTATCGACGATCATCTCCAGTTCATCCGCCGGTGCACGTAACTCATCCATAATAGCTCTAACCGTATCCTTGTAGAAGAACGCCTGCGCCTTCACATCTTCCATCGCAGAGGCTTCTTTCTCGGCTTTCTCGAGTTTGTGAAGAGCCGTCTGCATAGCCGTAAGCTTCTCACTCACTTCCCGTAAGATTTCCGTCTGTGTAGAAGCATCAACTCCTGCTGCCTTCACCGCATTCACGGTATCCGCCAGAGATTTGGAATACTTAACAACCGCCGGGATAATCTGCTTGCCGGCCATATCGATCATGGCAAGAGCCTCGATGTTGATAGTCTTCGCATAAGTCTCGTAGATGATCTCCTCACGGGACTCCAATTCCACTTTCGTGAAGATACCGAACTTCTCGAAGAGCTTCACTGCCTTATCGGTGGTAAGCGTGCTTGCCGCCTCGATCATAGACTTGATATTCGGCAATCCTCTTCTCTCCGCTTCCGCTACCCAAGCCTCGGAATAACCGTCACCGTTGAAGATAATTCTCTGATGCACAGTCATATATTCCTTGATCAGATCGTGGATCGCAAGCTCCAGATTATCCGCTTTCTCCAATCTGTCCGCCGCCTCGCAGAACGCCTCCGCCACAATGGCATTCAATGTCGTATTCGGGCTGGCAATGGAATCGGCAGAGCCCACCATACGGAACTCAAACTTATTTCCCGTAAACGCAAAAGGTGATGTTCTGTTTCTGTCCGTTGCATCCTTCTGAAAATCAGGTAATGTCTTAACACCCGTCAGAAGCTTGCCGCCCTCTTTTACGCTGGTTGCCTCACCAGTCTCAATCAGCTGGGTAACCACATCCTCAAGCTGCTCACCCAAGAAGATAGAGATAATCGCCGGAGGAGCCTCATTTGCACCGAGTCTGTGATCATTACCCACATCGGAAGCCGACTGTCTGAGCAGATCTGCATGGGTATCTACCGCTTTCATGATGCAGGCCAACACCAGAAGGAACTGGATGTTGTCATTAGGCGTATCGCCCGGATCCAGAAGGTTCACGCCGTTATCCGTAGTGATCGACCAGTTATCATGTTTACCGGAACCGTTCACGCCTGCATAGGGCTTCTCATGCAGCAGGCATCTCATACCGTGACGAATCGCAACCCTCTTCATCGCCTCCATAACCAACTGGTTATGATCTACCGCGATATTAGCAGTCTCATAGATAGGCGCCAGCTCATGCTGTGCAGGAGCCACCTCGTTGTGCTGTGTCTTAGCAGTCACGCCCAGTTTCCACAGCTCCTCGTTCAGATCTTTCATGTAAGCGCCCACACGCTCTCTGATAACGCCGAAATAGTGATCCTCCATCTCCTGACCCTTCGGTGCCGGCGCACCGAACAGGGTACGTCCTGCAAACATCAGGTCGGTTCTCTTCATAAATAAGTCTTTATCTACCAGGAAATATTCCTGCTCCGGTCCTACGGAAGCCGTCACCTTCGTCGCCTCCGTGTTGCCGAACAGCCTCACGATACGCAGTGCCTGCTCACTGAGCGCCTCCATGGAACGTAAAAGCGGTGTTTTCTTATCCAGCGCCTCACCGGTGTAGGAGCAGAACGCCGTCGGAATACACAGAATCATACCGCAGCCGGATTCTTTCAGAAACGCCGGAGACGTAATATCCCAAGCAGTATATCCTCTCGCCTCAAACGTAGCACGCAGACCTCCGGAAGGAAATGAAGATGCATCCGGTTCGCCTTTAATCAGCTCCTTACCGGAGAACTCCGTCAACATTCTGCCTATATCGTCAGGATGTGATACGAAAGCGTCATGCTTCTCCGCCGTGATACCCGTAAGCGGCTGGAACCAGTGCGTATAGTGCGTTGCGCCGTTCTCTACCGCCCAGTCCTTCATAGCCTTAGCGACCATATTCGCTGTATTCATGGACAGCTCGCCGCCTTCATTCATAACCTTTACCACTTCTTTGTACGCATTCCTCGTCAGACGTTCCTGCATCTTGCTGAGTGTAAATACGTTCTTTGCAAAAATCTCTTCCACATTAAATACTTCACTCATTTTTTCATCTCCTCCATTCCACCTTGTGGGTATCGTTAGCTTACAGCTCTGGCTGTGCTGCGTATCAGCAGACTCGTAAGACTGCGTCTTACTCGTTCGCGTTGCTCGTTGGAAGCCTGCAGCAACCTGCTTACATGCAAGCATGACGCTTGTTGCTGCAAGCTTCCAACTCTGCTGATACGCGCAAAAAAGTGTTCCAAAAATAAGCCTTTTGGAACACCATCGTTCATGATACCACTATGTCGAACCGTTTCAATCAGCGATTCTTTTTATAAGATACATTACTTTTTATGAAAATGCAAGAGGAAATTATTAAAAATTAATCACAGATGTACCCTATTACTATTTTCAATAAAATATTACAGATAAAGCAATCCATAATATAAGGGATCCAAGTACACAAAGGAATGAACACGATATAATTTGTTCAGCTGTCTGTTTCACTCCCCACATTAGCTGCCCGCAGTATATCATACACCCGTGGCACCTCGGAAAGCAGCACATCTATCACCTGCTTAGAATGCGGGCAGGATTCCACGGGCTGTCCCAGTTCGTCATACATGGCAAGAACCTGAACGGGCACATTGATTCCATCGGGTTTCATGATCTCTATGGAATCGCCCACACAGAACTTGTTTCGCTGTTCGATGCGGGCACACAAATGTGCTCCGCCTTGTCCGGTAATCCCGCCGCCGGCATTTCCGAAACCATCTGTTCCGCTGTCACCACCCGGCACCTGTCTCAGACTTCCCACGATGCCAAGATAAGTATATTCATTCACATAGGTGTTATTGTCATAGATCTGGGTATTCTCATTCGGTTTTCCGAAATAGAACCCTGTCGTAAACTGCCGGTAAGTACACTTAGAAATCTCCGCCAGATACCAGTCCATATTGGCGCGGTATTTTTCCTCCGACTCCAGATAATCGTCGATCGCTTTACGGTATGTACGCGCCACCGTCGCCACATAGAGCGCTGTCTTCATGCGCCCTTCTATCTTAAAGCTGTCGATCCCAGCGGCGATCATTTCAGGAATATGCTCTATCATGCATAAGTCCTTGGAATTAAAAATATAGGTTCCCCGTTCGTTCTCATAGACAGGAAGATACTCTCCCGGACGTGTCTCTTCCACCACCGCATACTTCCAGCGGCATGGATGGGTACAGGCCCCATGATTGGCATCCCTGCCCGTAAAATAACTGCTCAGAAGACATCTTCCCGAATAGGAAATGCACATCGCTCCGTGAATGAAGCTCTCGATCTCCAGATCATCGGAAATATGTTCTCTGATCTCCCTGATTTCCCGCAAAGATAATTCTCTGGCAGAGACAACACGTTTTGCGCCCAGTTTCTGCCAGAATTGATACGTCATATAATTGGTATTATTCGCCTGCGTGGATACATGAATATCAATTTCCGGGCAGATCTCCCGCGCCAGCATAAACATTCCGGGATCCGCAATGATCAGCGCATCGGGCTTCATTTCTTTTAACTCACGGAAATAAGCTTCGGCACCCTCCAAGTCATAATTGTGCGCCAGAATATTCGCAGTCACATGCACCCTCACGCCGTGCTCATGGGCGAAAGCAATGCCCTCCGCCATTTCCTCCGGCGTAAAGTTCTTCGCCTTGGCACGCAGTCCGAACGCTTCTCCGCCTATATAGACCGCGTCCGCTCCGAATATAACCGCTGTTTTTAACACTTCCAAGCTGCTCGCCGGAATCAATAACTCAGGTTTTTTCATGCTGTTTCTATCCTTTCAGGCACACGCCGCTACACTAAGTCATGCTCTCTACGACCTTAGTGCAACTTCACGTCCTTCGTACGCTGATCGTCACCCCGTCCCCTACCGGCAGAATCACCGTCTCCAGCTCGGGATGATGCTTTAACTCATATAAATATTCTCTCATGCGGCTATGTATAGTGCGGTTTCTCCGCGTCACCGCAAAACGCGACTCTATGATGTCTCCGTCCTGCAGCACATTATCCGACAGCAGGATTCCTCCCGGAGAAAGCAGTCTTAAGACATCCGGCAGGAAGTGAGTATACTGCCCCTTCGCTGCATCCATGAAGATCAGGTCATAAGAGCCGTCCAGTTCTCTCAGAATATCCGATGCATCTCCTTCTAACAGTGTGATTCTGTCTTCCCTGCCGGCACGCCTGAAATTTTCCCGTGCCACGGGAATCCTTTTCTCATAATTCTCAATCGTCGTAATATGGCAGTCCGCCGGCGCATACTCACTCATAAGTAAAGCAGAAAAACCAATGGCACAGCCCACCTCCAGAATCGACTTCGGCTTCTGCATCGCGAGCAGCAGCCTGATCAGGCTCTGCACCTGCGTGCGGATAACGGGCACATTGGTTTTCTTCGCTTCACTCTCTATTTCATTTAAGAAAGGAGTATTGCCGGTATCCAGAGAATCGATAAACGTGCTCATGCGCTCGTCTGTTATCATTGTAATACCCATACCTTTCTCACAACCTGCGAATTTGTAGCCGCAAGGCACAAATTTGCGATTGAAAAATCTTTGATTTTTCAATCTATTCTTCACTCTCTTCTTCCTCATCCGGCGCAATCACGGCCAACATCTCCTGCGCTGTCATGGAAGTGTTCAGATCATAGATTCCCGGCTTAATCTTTCCCCGGTGCTCGGACAGAAGCTCCTGAATCATGAACAGATTCGCATCTCGAATCAGTCCTTTGTCCTGTAACATCTTTCCTACTTCTTTCGCGGATTCCTTATCCTCTATATAGACGCTGATCGTCCTGCCCTCTCCCACCGAGACCGGCGTTTCCGCAAATACGCGATAGCCATAGTCGTACGCTGCCGTTGATATACGGAGAATATACGTAACGATAAACACAAGCGCAACCAGTTTAACAATCAGTTGGACCGTTCCTCCTACAAGATACTTCCAATTCATAACTTTCTCCATTCCGACCGTCATTCAAAGTCGATCTCTGCCGCAAGCAATATTTCAACATCCTGCATCATCCTACAAAAAGCGAGTTCCGCCCTCAGGAAATCATCCACCAGCGGGTCCTCCCGGAATTTCGCATACTCCTGATCAAACGCTTCCATCCGGTCAAACAAATCTTCACCGTCCAACTCATTCTGCAGTTCGAAACTCTTCTTTCGAAACTCATTGACTTTGTCATACAGTTCAGGCTGTTTCTTTACCTTTTCCCTCTGATTATAATATTCCTTATAAGTATCGGTCTCCTGAATAATTGCCGCAAACTTCTTAGCAGCTTCCATAATTTCGCTGTCTGACATGTCGTCATTCCTCCTTAAGTATGAAAAGAGAGTCTAAAGTACAATGACCTAAACTGCGGTCACGTTGTTACACCTCCATGATGATAGGCAGGATCATCGGCCGGCGTTTGGTCTTCTTCCACACAAATTCACTCAGTACATCCTTGATCGTAGACTTTAACCTGCCCCAATCAGTCTTGCCCTTGTCAAGGCAGCCCTGCACCGCATCATTTACCAGAAGCCTTGCTTCATCCAGAAGCTCATCGGATTCTTTGACATAGACAAATCCTCTTGACACGATATCCGGTCCGGATACAAGTTGATCGCTGTAAGAATCCAGTGCCAACACGACGATCAGGATACCATCCTCCGCCAGATGCTGTCTGTCACGCAGAACCACATTGCCCACATCGCCGACACCTAAACCGTCTACCAGAATGGCACCTACAGGCACCTTGCCGGCAATCTGTGCATTCTCCTCGTCCATCTCCAGCACGTCACCGGACTGTATCATAAAGATATGATCCTTCGGAATCCCCAGTTCATCCGCAATCTTCGCCTGCGCCTTCCGATGCTTATATTCCCCGTGAATGGGTACCGCGTACTTCGGCTTCACCAGACTGTAGATCAGCTTGATCTCCTCCTGACAGGCATGTCCGGATACATGTACATCCTGAAAAATCACGTCTGCGCCCTTCATCTGCAGCTCATTGATGACATTCGTGACCGCTTTCTCATTACCCGGTATCGGATGGGATGAGAAGATGACCGTGTCGCCGGGCAGAATCGATATCTTCTTATGATTGTCGCTGGCCATACGGCTAAGCGCCGCCATACTCTCTCCCTGACTTCCGGTCGTGATTATGACCGTCTTGTCATTAGGATAATTCTTTAATTGCTCTATGTCAATCAGCGTGTTCTCCGGAATGTGCAGACACCCCAGCGCAGAGGCAGTGTCGATGATATTAACCATACTCCTGCCTTCCACCACAACTTTTCTGCCAAACTTGTAGGCCGAATTAATAATCTGCTGTACACGATCCACATTCGATGCAAAAGTCGCAATAATAATCCTCGTATCCTTGTGCTCCGCAAAAAGGCTGTCAAACGTTCTTCCCACCGTCTTCTCGGAAGGTGTAAATCCAAGTCGCTCCGCGTTGGTGGAATCACACATGAGCGCCAACACGCCCTTCTTGCCGATTTCGGCAAACCGCTGCAGATCAATGGCATCTCCGAATACCGGCGTATAATCCACTTTAAAGTCGCCGGTGTGCACCACAACACCTGCAGGCGAATAGATCGCCAGTGCCGCAGCATCCACGATACTGTGATTCGTCCTGATAAATTCTATCCGAAACTGTCCCAGATTAATGGACTGACCGAACTTCACGACTTTGCGTTTCGTCTTAGCCGTCAGATCATGCTCGGTCAGTTTATTTTCAATAATTCCCATAGTCAGCCGCGTCGCATAGATCGGCACGTTCAGTTCCTTCAGGACATAGGGCAGAGCGCCGATATGATCCTCGTGCCCGTGAGTGATAACAAACCCCTTTACTTTATCCGCATGCTCTTTCAGATAAGTGATATCCGGAATCACGAGATCTATTCCCAGCATCTCATCTTCGGGAAACGACAGCCCGCAATCCACTACAATAATGCTGTCTTCATACTCAAAGGCAGTAATATTAAGCCCAATCTGCTCTAAACCGCCTAATGGGATCACTTTCAGCTTAGAAGCTGTTTTCCCCTGTTCAATTTTTTTCAAACATTTTCCTCCATTCTCTTCCCGTCAAAAAGCGATGCACATCGGTCTGACCCATCGTCATTCCCTGCCATCGCCATGACCGGTACTCATTACATTAATTTCACGTCGTCTAACATATTTTCAAATACAGCCGCCACTGCATTCAGTTCCTCGTCCTCTGTCACAATCTCGTATACGGCTTCTGCCTCTCCATCTGCGGAAATATCCCGGAGAATCAAAGCCTCCGCGTCTCCGTCCTCGGAATCCGTCACCAGAATATAATTGATCCCGCCCAATCTGGTCTGCTCCAATACGTAGAATTCAACAGCTTCTTCTCCCTGTGCCGTAAAAACAATCTTTTCCACTTACTCTTTCTCCTCGTTTGCGTCATCCTGCAAATGACTTGCGCGATAATCCAGATATCCCTGCAGGATAAAAACCGCAGCGATCTTGTCCACATATTCCTTGCGATGTTCCCTGCGTATGCCGGCCTCCATCATCGCCTTATCCGCCGCCACTGTGGTAAGTCTCTCATCCCACATTATAACGGGCAGTCCTGTTCTTCTCTCGAGCTTGTCTTTAAATTCTAACGACAGCTCCGCCCTGTCGCCTATCGTATCGTTCATATTCTTCGGCAGACCCAGCACGATCTCAGACACCTCATACTCTACAATCAGTTCCTCGATCCGCGCAAGCGTCTGTCGTAGTTTATTCTCATCTTTCCGTCTGATGATCTCAATTCCCTGTGCCGTAATAAGCAACGGGTCGCTGATTGCCACGCCCACTGTTTTAGACCCATAGTCCAAACCCATGATTCTCATATGTTCGCCCGCCATCACTTATGCAGAGAATTCCTAATGTATTCCACAAGCATCTCTTCCACCAGTTCATCACGCTCCACTTTCATGATCAGGCTGCGCGCACTCTTATGACTCGTAATGTAGGTGGGATCGCCGGACATAATATAGCCCACGATCTGATTGACCGGATTGTATCCCTTCTCTGTCAGTGCCTCATACACCGTAGAAAGTACAAGTCTAACTCCCGTCTCAGGTTCCGTCTCTACCGTAAAAAATTGTGTGTTTCCTAAATCCTGCATAGTTTCACGCCCTTATCCATTGTCAGTTTTGATATTACCCCTATTATTACCATAATACTCTATCGCCGCACAAAATTCAATCATTTTAGAAGCATGATGTCTTCCTCAAGAAACCCTGCTATGATTCCTCTTTGGATCTGATTCCCCAGATTTTCCGTACCGGCAGCCTCCTTTGCCGCTTTTATATACTGTGGCGTATGTCCGATCCAGTAGATTTTGCCGTCTATTTCTTTTTTTTCCTCAAACAGGACTTCCGCTTCCCTGCCCAGCCAGCCTGTCCGGTAATCATGGGACATTTCTCGTTCCGCTTCTGACAGGATCATGCTGCGCCTGCTCTTCTCGGCTTCCGTGAGCTGCCCGTCCATCGCTGCCGCCCGTGTTCCCTGCCGTCTGGAATATTTAAAAATATGCATCTCATAAAAATTGACCCTGCGCACGAACGCTTCCGTTTCCCGAAATTCCTCCTGCGTCTCTCCCGGAAATCCCACGATCACATCCGTTGTAATGGCCGGATCTCCGTAATACTTCCTGAGCGCTTCTGTTGTCCGAAAGTATTCCCCACTGGTATAGTGTCTATTCATTCTCTGCAGCACCGAATCACAGCCGCTTTGCATAGATAGGTGAAAATGCGGACATATTTTAGGCATCGCGCTGATCTGCCTCGCGAACTCTTCCGTCACGATGCGCGGTTCCAAAGAACCAAGCCGTATACGTTTCAGTCCTTCTATGTCATGCAGCTTAGCCAGAAGCTTAAGCAGCTCCGGATTCCCTCTGTCTACTCCGTAGGAACTGATATGTATACCCGTCAGCACGATCTCCTGCCAGCCTGCTGCCACGATTCCCTGCACTTCTTTCAGAATGTCTTCCTCCCTGCGGCTCCTGACCCGTCCTCTGGCATAAGGGATGATGCAATAAGAGCAGAACTGATTGCACCCGTCCTGAATCTTAATATAAGCTCTGGTGTGTTCTGCAGTCCGTGTCAGCGTCATTTCCTCATATTCATCCGTATGGTTAATATCGATGATATCGGTCACAACCGCCTCGCTTACCGCACCTGTGTCTCCATTCCCATTCTCCCGCTTGTTCAGATATTCCTCCAAAATGAGAACCAGATCCTTCTTACGGTTATTTCCGATTGCAAGATCAATTGCCGCATCCTGCTTTACGTTCTCCTCCCCGGTCTGCACATAACATCCCACCGCCACTACCACTGCATCCGGATTACACTTCTTAGCGCGATGAATCATCTGCCGGCTTTTCCTGTCTGCAATATTAGTCACTGTGCACGTATTTATAATATAAATATCGGCTGCCTTATCAAATGATACAATTTTGTACCCTTTTTCCTGTAATCTTTGTTGCATAACGTCCATTTCGTATGCATTCACCTTACATCCCAAATTATGTAATGCTACACTTTTCATAGTAATCTCCGCATTTTTTGTATTGTTTTAGCATTGACTTTTACCCATTCAACCCTTAGTATTATAGCAACAGATATAAAAATCTAAAGGAGGTAATGCTTAAATGAAAACAGTACAGATTTCTTTAAATTCTATTGATAAGGTTAAATCTTTTGTAAACGATATTACAAAATTTGATTATGACTTCGATCTCGTATCCGGCAGATATGTTATTGACGCGAAATCTATCATGGGTATTTTCAGCTTAGACTTATCCAAGCCGATCGACTTGAATATTCATACTGAAGAAGGTACCGAGGAAGTCCTCGCTACATTAAAGCCGTATATCATGTAATCAATACCCGATACAAGATTCAGGAGAATGCCAAAACAGGCATTCTCCTTTTTTATCGGACAATGATCACCTCATCCTCGTCCAGCGCCTTCTGCACCAATTCATTAATCTTCTCATCCAGATTATGCTCATGCTTTCTGATAATCTTCAGATTCGGCTTCGTCACCGGATGTTTCGCCACGAAGATCGTGCAGCAGTCCTCGTAGGGCTGAATCGACGTCTCATAGGTGTCAATCCTCTCAGAGATATCCACGATCTCCATCTTATCGAATCCAATCAACGGTCTGTAAACCGGCAGCTCGCATACCTCGTTAGTAGCCATCAGGCTGTGCATCGTCTGGGAAGCCACCTGTCCAATGCTCTCTCCTGTGATCAGTCCTAAGCATTCCGTCTCTTTGGCAATATGCTCTGCTATGCGCATCATATAACGCCGCATAATGATCGTCAGCTCATCATGAGGACACTTATCATAGATATATAACTGAATATCCGTAAAATTAATCACGTGCAGATAGATCGGCCCCGTATAAGCCGCCACCTTGGCCGCCAGATCCACCACCTTCTGCTTCGCCCGTTCGCTCGTATACGGCGGTGCATGAAAATATACAGCATCGATCTTGACACCGCGTTTGGCGATCATCCAGCCTGCCACCGGAGAATCAATGCCGCCGGATAAAAGCAGCATGGCTTTGCCGCCCGTGCCCACCGGCATGCCTCCCGGCCCGGGTATGATTTCCGAATAAATATAGATTTTGTCACGAACCTCCACATTCAGCATAATGTCGGGTTTATGCACATCCACGCGCATCTCCGGATATGCATCGAGAATCATGCCGCCCAGCTCCACATTCATCTCCATAGAATTAAGCGGATAATTCTTTCTGGCACGCCTCGCCGCCACCTTAAAAGTCTTATTTCTGTCGGGATACACATGGTCGATATATTCAACCACCGTTTCACCCAGCTTCTCAAATCCCTCATCTTCCACATAGATCATCGGGCAGATTCCGGATATGCCGAACACCTTCTGTAACGCCTTCACTGTCTCATCGTAGTCAAATTCGGAAACCGCATCTACATAAATGCGTCCGTCCGTCTTGCGCACGGCAAACTCGCCGTCGCATTTCTTTAAAGCGTACTTAATCTGCTGCACCAGTGCATTTTCAAACAGATAACGGTTCTTACCCTTCACACCGATCTCCGCATATTTTATCAAAAAAGCCGTAAACATAGTACTTCCTCCCATGATATCAACAAGTGATTCCTACACACACTTATCTTCTGGAATACCGCCTGAGCGCCGGAATCAGTTCATGCAATGCCTGTATAGTATACTGGATTTCCTCTGCAGTTGTAAAGACAGAAAAGCTGAAACGTATGGTGGAATCCAGCAGTTCCCGTTCCACGCCGATCGCCTTAAGCGTCGCCGACATCTGCGGTTTATTGGAAGAGCAGGCGCTTCCGGCAGACACATAGATATCTCTCTCCTCCAGCGCATGTAGCAGTACTTCGCTCCGCACACCCCGCACCGAAAGGCTCACGATATGCGCTGCTCCCTCTCTGCCCGGACAGCCGTTGACTCTCACATCTTCTATATCACCTATTCCCTCTACCAGCATATCCCGCAGCCCGTACATCCTATCCATATCCTGATCCAGATTCTGATAGACCAGTTCCGCCGCTTTAGCCAGACCTGCGATTCCNGGGACGTTCTCTGTTCCNGAGCGCATTCCTTTCTGCTGNCCGCCGCCNTANATGATCGGATTGACNCTGGCTCCTTTTCTGATATAAAGGAAGCCGACGCCCTTCGGACCGTGAATCTTGTGTCCGCTCACAGACAACATATCCACATGCGCTTTCGCCGGATAAATGCGAAACTTGCCAAATCCCTGTACCGCNTCCACGTGGAAAAGCGTCTGCGGATTCATNCGCTTGATCAANTCCCCCGCTTCCGCAATAGGCTGCACGCTCCCGATCTCATTGTTTGTATGCATGATCGATACAAGGATCGTGTCCGGTCTGATCGCACGTTTCAAATCTTCTAACGATATTTTTCCCTCATGATCTACAGGCAGATATGTCACNTGAAATCCCTGATTCTCCAGATACGCCATCGNCTGCAGTACTGCCGGATGTTCGATTCTGGTGGTGATCAGGTGCCTTCCTCTTCTATGATTTGCCATCGCCGTACCGATCAGCGCTATATTATCGGACTCCGTACCACCGGAGGTAAACAAGATCTCTTTCTCATCTGTTTTCAGCAGATCCGCCAGTGTCTTTGTCGCATCTCTTAAGTATTTCTCTNCCTCTACTCCTTTGTGGTGCATACTGGAAGGATTCCCGTAATCCTCGCACATGATCTTATGCATCAACTGCGCGACTTCTTCAAAACAGGCTGTCGTCGCAGAATTGTCTAAATATGCTTCCATGTTTGTCATTCCTTTCTTAGCTTATCGCAGGGCATTCTCCGCATAGATTTGAAATTCTTGTGGGGCAGCAAAAGTTTGCTCATAATGGCAGCATAAAACGGAGCGCTGCTTCATACCTTATAATATGATGCTAAGATTCTAATTGATACATCAGCCATGACAGCACTGTCATTCCTGCTGTCTCCGTCCGAAGAATGCGTCTACCCAGCGTAATCGGCTCTATACCGGCAGAGACTGCCGCCTGCACCTCGCTCTCCTCAAATCCGCCCTCGGGTCCGATGAACACCGCAATACTNCTGCCGGCAGANACTGCCTCGATCAGAGCCTTCGTGTGACNNATATCCTCCGCCAATTCGTAAGGAATCAGACGCACATCCATATCCTTCGCATATGCAATCGCTTCTCCCATGCTCATGACATCGTGTACGGTAGGAATCACGCTGCGTTTACTCTGTTTCGCCGCCGCTTCCGCNATGCCCTGCCATCTGCTTATCTTCGCCGCCGCCTTTTTATCATCCAGCTTTACCACACAGCGTTTTGCCGCCACGGGAATTACCTCATACACCCCCAGCTCCACCGCTTTCTGAATCACCAGCTCCATCTTATCCGCCTTAGGCAGTCCNTGNAAAAGATATATTTTAGACGGCAGTTCCACGCCATCCTCCTTGATAAAACGAAGCGTGCAGATCACTTCGTCCTCCGTATATTCTTCGATTCCGCAGCGATATTCCCTGCTGTCGAGCCCGTTGCTGACCGCGATCTCCTCCCCGATCTTCATGCGAAGCACGTTTTTGATATGGTTGACATCTCTGCCCGTTATTACAATTCTCTTATCCTGTATCTGGGACGGTTCTACAAAAAATCGGTACATTNATTCTTATCCTCGCCTTTCCCTGTCCGNGCCGTNTNCGCAGCCNTTCAATNNATNTCAATATCANCAGAAAAACNGCCATNCCCAGNACAACNCCCGCACTNTCTATGAGCACATCGCTGAACCTTCCGGCACGCCCCGCTACAAACAGTTGATGCAGTTCATCGCTGCATGCATACAATACCGCCAATATTGCCGCGGCNNCCGCCTTGCGCAGACGGCAAAGCTGCCATCTGCACAGCCATCCATACAACAATAATGCCAGTATTGCAAATTCCGTCATATGCGCGCCTTTTCTCACAAAGTGCTCAATAGCGCCCGCAACTTCCCTCAGCTTCTCCTCGTCTATATGCAGGTGAAAAAGCAGTCCGGTGGAGCTGACTATACGGTAGCTGAATCCTTCGCTGACTACACTGGATTCTTCTTTGGTCTGCGCAGAAAAGGAGAAGATCACNCACATCCATATGACTGCCAGAAGACCTGCGACATTGCTCCATTTTACTATCTTATTCTGTGGTACTGTTTTAATCATGATCTTATCCGTTCTTGCGCGCCGTAACGCTGACCCACTCACCCTGATATGTCACCTCAAGAATCTCCAGCCCTGCCGCTTCCACTGCCTCCCTGACGGTCTGTTCCTTCGTGTCTATAATGCCTGACGTGATGTATATGCCGCCCTTTTTCATCTGATGGACGATAACCGGAGTGAGCGGTACCAGCACATCCGCGAGAATATTGGCAACTACGATATCATAGCACTCGTAACCTACCTGTTCCTGCACTTNCTTGTCCGAGATGATATTGCCGATCATCATTCGAAAAGNCTCNTCTGCTATCCCGTTTGCTTCCATATTCTGTGCCACTGCCTCTACCGCACANGGATCTAAGTCCGTGCCGACTGCATGTTTCGCACCATACATAAGGGCAAGGATCGNCAGAATNCCGCTGCCTGTCCCTACGTCGAGAAGTTCAGTCTCAGGCGTAAGATATTTCTTAATCTGCCGGATACATAGCTGTGTCGTCTCATGCATGCCGGTGCCGAAAGCGGTTCCCGGATCGATATGCAGTATCTTCTTATTCCTGTCCTCTTCTTTTACCTCTTCCCAGGACGGAATCACCAGTAGATCGTCTATGTAGAACTGGTGAAAATATTGTTTCCAGTTATTGATCCAGTCAATGTCTTCCGTCTCCGACACGGTGATACTGCCCTCCCCGATCTCCATGAAGAAACGCAGCTCTTCAAGTTCCTGCCGTATCTGTGCCAACACTGCGTCCCTGTCAGTGGACATACCGTTTACTTCCAGACTGCCGTCTTCCTTCTGTTCCACGAAGAAACTGAGATAGGCGATGCCGTCATCCTCCGGTCCATCCGGCAGGATATCCACAAACATCTGCTCTTTCTCAAGCGCTGTAAGAGGTATCTTATCTTCAATCTGCGCACCCTCCAGACCGATATCATAGAGCGTACTGATAATGATGTCCTCCGCTTCCGTTATTGTTTTAATCCTGAACTTCGTCCACTTCATGTTATACCTCTTTTCTCCACTGTTTATTGCGCATTACGAGCAAGCGTATCTCCTATACAGACTAAATGCAGCATCCGCGCAGGTTTATCCCGGTCAGATGCCGCATATTTTTATTGTTCTTTGGCTTGACTGGCGGATTTAACCGACGGTACATCCGGTGTGATCAGGCTATTATCGTCCGCACCGTACTGCACACACTCACCATATTCCTGCCAGATATTGCATACCCATGTCTTACCCTGATTAAAAATAATCTCTACGCCGTCTTCATCGTAATACTTCGCAGGCGTGAAATCTCCGTCGTATCGCATCCATTTGCACGGAATCGCCTTACCGTTCGTGAAGACGATCGCATCGCCCTCTCCGTGTACACCGAATGCAAGGTAATCGTGATCATCCCTGACCTCTCCATGGCAGTACTGGAATACCACATTGCTGACCGCAAGCTGCTCATTGTTAAGCTCATCGATCTGCTTGCCCCCGTCCTGATAACGATAGTAGAGCTGATCGTCCTCATGATATTCAAAGTATGGATTATACGCTCCGTATCCGCCGGAATTATTGCCCGTCTTACCGCCCGGATAGATAATCTGTGCATCCTCGTTCTCCGCATAATCCGCCCGCACATCATCCGCCGCAAACAGGAATGGCGGTACATAGGCCGCATCATAATTCCAATCGTATCCGAGACGGTCCACCGCTTTAAACAAACCTTCTATCTTGAGATATCCGGTAAATTCCTGAGCGTATCCCGGACGCTTCACTCTATAGAACGCCTCGTCGGCGGGATTGTGGATACCGCTCACCGCCGCACTGACATTATAATAGTTCGGCCTGTTGATCAATTCCTCCACATACGGCTTTGCCAATCCCCAGTTACAGTAGATCGCTTCATATCCCATCGCCACATAGACGAAATAGTCACGGCTGCTTCGCACCGGTCCGATCCGCTCCAGATCGTCAAATTCCTCAAATACAGCCATCAGTCTCGTAATACGCCCTTCTACCGGCGCCTCATATATAATACCGGCCTTTGATAATCCATACTGTGGCATCGCCGGCCTGTTATTCGGAATCATGACCGCAATCGGTCTTCTGTTCGCCTGCTCTGTGCTTGTCCACTGACCGGTCAGGTAACTCTGCATCTTGCCGTCTACCACTGTTCTCTCTTCAATCACGGGATAAGCCGTCGTGGGTTCGGGTTCTTCCACGATCTCCTCTTCCGGTTCTGGCTCCGGTTCCGGCTCCACCACCACCTCCGGCTCAGGCAGCGGCGCAGGCTCTTCTTTCTTGCCGCAACCGTATAAACAAGCAGTTACACATAATGTCGTCGCAATTAGTAATGCTATTCTCTTATGAATCATCTTTCCCCCTCTTCCACGTCATACGTTCTTTTGTCATATTATGCTGCACATAAATTAGTATACGGATGATAAACAATATTATTATAACCGAAAATTGGAAGGGTGTACATAATAATTTCTTTTGTAGGTTTTAGCTTACGACAAAAAATTTAGATATTATTCATTTTCATGAAACAGGCACCTCTTAAATTAAGAGATGCCCACACAATTCATATCTGCCTTATATCAAAATGCTCGCCGTCACCACTGTTGGAATTTTTGACTGGTTTTCCATAATGTATAATCTCCCTCTGCGTTAGATTTATCGTTCCAATTTCATATTCTCATCATATACTTCTTGTGTATTGCGCTCTAAAATAATCGGAATATATTTTTCCACCAGCCTCTGTGTAATTTCTTCGCCTTTCTTCATCAATTCCGCCTGCCTAATCCCCCATTCTGCAGCTGCTCTATTATCTTCTAATCTCTCGCTTAGAATAATTCTTTCAGACATATAAACTCCTCCTAACGAATTTGACTAAAGGTACATTTTCAATAGCCTCATCCGTAATCATAATTTTATGGTCACGCTTCTTAGCCATTTCCAATTCATTCATGAATGTTAGTCCTTCATCCGAATCCATTTATAATCACCCATTTTCTTTATGTCTTCTTTCATCACATATATTACATTTAGTATGCATATGGAAAACAATTTTATTATAACCGAAAATAGGAAGGGTGTATATATTAATTTCTTTTGTGAGTTTTAGCCGTATTTCTATCTGCTACTGTTCGATCCGTCCGGTTTGCTTTATTTCTTTCAGTACATCCTACTCTACTCTTCTGATAAAATTAACGGATAATTCATGATAACCGTTTTCCTGTCCTCTGGTGATTACGTCATATGGGTCTTCTTCGGTTTGATATACAGCAATACCATTTTCAAAAGATACCAATGTTATTCCATACTGCTCTGCAATTTCCTCTGCTTCTTCCTGTGTATCAACACTTGCCATGAGCGAATTTTCCGCTATTTGCATTGACTGCATTTGATCCTCTCCTATTTCCACTGTTTTCAAAAAAGGAAATGCCGGACCTCTTCCAAAATGAACAAACATTACATACCAACCCGCCAATACCACAATAATGACTGCTATAATTATTATTACCGCCACCAACATCTTCTTTTTCATTAATTCCCCTTTCCGATACAAAATATAATACTTGTCCGCATATTGACATAATAGCACATTGGGTTGACAAGTCAAACATTTCAACTTCCAAGAACCTCATTATGACTTTCCTTAACATTATTGGCATTTCCTTCACAAATTCATTGTACGCACTAATGCTACTTTAATAAATAATGGAATAGCGTTCCTGTGGGAACAAAGCAATAAGGAGTATGGCATAACCAAATCCAGTTATCGTCCATACTCCTTTTCTATTGCTTTTTATCTTATTAAAACTAATTTGGCGTTACCATAACTTTGTAGGATGACTTCTTACCACTTCCGTCGGTAGCCTTGACCGTAATTGTAACAATCGTCTGTTTCTTCACTGCATGTGGTGTCATAAATAAATAATATTCACCATCAGCCTGATTATAATAAACAGTTACTTCCATAACTTTTGGATTCGAAGAAGTTGCCTCAATATATCCTCCTACGACATCTGTTTGGATAATCGGCACCGGATCTACAAACTGCTGCACACCACCTACATTCGCCAACGGTGTAAACGACCATACATATCCCGGAAGCGGATGCTTCAAAGCTGGTGCCGTAACGTAAGTAGCCGGGTTAACAGGAAATACCGTATAAGTAGCCTTAGCTCCACTTCCGTCAAGCGCCTCTGCCGTTACAGTGTATGGAACAAGCTCCCCATCATTCGTTACTTGCGCTGCATCTTTCTTTGCAGACACTTTACCGGACTGGTTAATAGATACACCTTTACCACCTGCCGGGGTATCAATACTCCACTTTACCTTCTTATTAGATATTGCGCCGTATTCACTCTCTAATTTCGCTTTTAACTGCAGATTTTTACCTCTTAGCACAACCATATTTATGCCTAGAGTGTTAAACGAGGCAGTCTTAGTATTCGATGTAATATGTATCTTTGTTACGGGATTATTAACTGTTACGGCACAAGTCACTTTCTTATTGGATCCATCCGTAGTAACAAGCGTAATATTCGTCTTTCCTGCAGCACGACCTGTGGCCGCGATTGTAAGCACAACCGTTTCACCTGTCCGCACTGACGTGACAGTTGCAATACCTGGATTACTGCTGCTCACTTCATATGCATCCAAGTCAGCCACTTTGCCAGTCGTCCCTTTAATAGTAACATTGACCGTGGCTGATGTATTTGTCTCCGCGAATGCCTTCTTTCTGAAAATAGTGACCTTTTTATCCGTCGATTTCTCAAAGGCAACGCTTGCAATTGCTCCATCTTGTATTACAATCTTCTGTTTACCTATTTTCTCACTGCCATCCGTTGCTGTTGCTATCACGGTATAATTTCCCTTCGACGCAGGAGTGGTAGTCAGCTTACCGTTTTTGCCATTAATCTTCACACCCTTATCCGCCGTCGGTGCCTCATTTGTAGTGTCATCCACTACGCTCCACGTCACCTTTTTAAGCGTTGTATCTGCCGGAAGAATTGTTGCCTTAAATGTTACGCTCTTGCCGGCAGCTATCGAAGATGCTCCTGATATACTAATACTATCTGCAAGCTGCTTTACCGTAACTGTACATGTGACCTTCTTATTGCTGGAATCGTCTGCAAGCGCAGTAATCTTAGCTGTTCCTGCCGCAAGCGGTATTACCTTACCATCCGGCCCTACTGAAGCAACTTTCTTATTACTGCTACTCCACTTAAAATCGGTCGCCAAAACTGTTGAATCATCAGATGTTGTTGCCGTCAGGTCTGAAAATAAATCATAACCATTTCTATCATCAGGAATAGTCAACGACATCTTCGTCGTGTTAAATTTAATACTTTTAATCTTTACGCCTGCTATAACGGTTATCTCATATTCTCCCACAACATTGGAACCATCCGTGGATATCGCTTTTGCCGTATACTTTGCACCCACTGTTGCCGTTGATTTTGCTGTGACCTTACCGTTAGAACTAATACTGATATTGTCTTTCGCGGCGGTAGCTATCTCGTTATTCGAATTGTAGAGTTCCCATTTGACTTTCTTATTAGAGGCAAATGACGGAAGCACCTCTGCTGTAAGCTGAATGTTCTTTCCAACTGCAACCTTCTGAACACCCGAGATTGTAATAGTGCTTACATAGGGCTTTAAGGTATATTTTACGGACTTCACCGCACTGGCCACTCCACTGTCATTTACCGCAATTGCCTTGACGCTACCCTTTGCACTATCCTTAATTACAAATTTATCTGTATACAATTTCGTATTCGAATCAGCTGCGCCGTTCTTATATACAGGATTTTTACCATTATCTGTATAGTAAATCTTCATACCACTCTGTGCTTTAATCTCAACAGTAACCTGCTGCGATTCACTATCCGGCGTTACAACAAATTCTGGTGCCTGCGGCTTTACATCAGCCGTAGAAAGTTTAAAGACTTTTGTCAGGCTTGTTACTCCGGCACCTATTCCATTGCCCGATGCCTTGACCACGTTTCCTTTCATCTTCTTCTCCAAGGCATCCACCTTATTACCGTCTTTAGGCATTGTTTTGAGAGAAGAGTCANCACTTAAAATCACCGCAGCTTCNCCCACAGCNACAGGACATGCCATAGATGTACCNTCTTCAGCTGCATAAACNGCTGCNTTATCCTNAACATATGTAGACCAAATCGCCACACCGGGCGCACTCAAATCTACCCACGAACCATAAGTAGAGAAATCTGCTCGGCTGTTNTTCTGGTCTGTAGCCGCTACACAAATCACATGNTCATAACATGCCGGATAGTTAATACAAGAAGCACCATCATTTCCGGCAGATACAAAGATCGCAATTCCCTTATTATACGCTTCAGTTACTGCATTCTGGCAAAGTTGGTTATAGCCCGGACCACCCAGACTCATATTAATAACATCGACATTCCAATCTATCGCCTGATAGATACCCTGTATNATTGCATAGTCTCCGCCTCTTCCGTCATCTCCCAGAACTTTAACTCCATACAGTGATGCCTCGGGAGCAATACCNGCACCTCCGATATTGTTANNCGCAGTTGCACCNATAATACCTGCGACATGTGTTCCATGTCCTTGTACATCATTTGCGGCCCCGCTCCCTGTAACTATTGAGTCTCCGGTTGCATCCGCCTCAGCCACAACCGTCAGNTCAGGATGNCTNCTCAACACACCCGTATCCAAAACCGCAACCTNAACACCCTTGCCGGTACNCCCTTTTGCCCATGCATAAGGAGAACCCACTGCTACATGCTGCCATTGATATTGTGCACTATTCGGTGAAAGAGCCGGGTCATTATAAGAAGCAATTGCCTTCTCATATGCATCTAAAGGCAGGATTCCNTCTTCNGTCTCAGGCACTGTCATGCTNNNTTCTTCGACNTCATATTCCACCTCTTCAATCTCAATAGCGTCATTGTCAGCCTTCGGCGCCACATCCTCAGTATGCATATACCGATAATAATTAGGCCATACCGCAGGCAGTCTGTTCTTTGTAGAAGCCGCCATCTTCACTGTNCTTGCAACCGTATCGCCTTCACTCAGTTGTAATAACATCAGCCCATGTGCATAAGCCTTAATCTCAGCATTATATGCCTCGGCAATCATCTCAGCTTCTTCCTGAGAACCNGCCGTAACTATAACTTCGCCCTTAGCATACATAACACCTTCGTCGGACTCGTTAATCTTGTCTGCCTCGCCAGCCAATATTTCCTTATCTCGCTTTTGCGCTGCAGACAATTTNTAGNCANCAGGCATATCAGCAGTCTGCTCTGCATCATCGTCTTTGTTTTCATCTTCTAAATCGTTCTCNGATATCGTGTCNCNNTCCAGATCATTTCCGGATATTGCGTNGCCTTCCTCAGAAGGNATATCCTCTCCGTCCGACTGCTCCTCNCCTTTTGCATCAGTGTTCTGATTNTCTGTATCTGAAGCATTTTCAGAAGNNTCACNTTTATCTGTATTATCAGNATCNNAACNTTCATTCTCCCCCGCTTCCGNNNTAGAGTCANCTTCGANNNCCTGNACNTCACCATCNTCTTTGGTGCCATTCTCNGTCTCTTCACTATTATCNTCTTTNACNCCCTCTGTCTCTGTAGCAANGNTATCATCCGNACNTTCGCTTTCCTGCCGAGCCGTATCCTCTTCTACAGTCNGCGGTGTAATTTCCTCNGCATAAACCGTNGCCGCTGCTCCAAACGGCTCTGCAATCATCATTGCAGAAAGCAACAGCGACAAAATTGTTTTACTTCCTTTCCACTTCTTCTTTNTNGTCATNTTTTACCTCTCCCTANTACTCGTCAATTCATTTCTTTACTGCGTTTTACCTGCATCGTACCCTGTCNTGACAAAATTAATCGATAATTGCGGATAACCGTTCTCCTGNCCTCTTGCAATTACATCAAACGGATTTTCTTCNGTATGGTACAGTGCGATTTTATTTTCAAACGTTACCAATTCAATACCATACTGTTCTGCTATTGCACGTGCCNCTTCCTCTGTCTCTACAGACGCCATCAGAGAATCTTCTNCTATCNTCGCATNCTCCNCACTTTGTCCCACGCNATTCATGTCCATTGGCTGAGCCTTTATAAACGGAAAAGCAGGTCCTATTCCAAAATTCATAAACATCNCATACCATCCAATTAACACCAGCGCAACNACNNCTATGATTACNATTACAACCGTCAGCATTNTTTTCTTCATTAAATCCCCCTTCCCATACAAATNATGATTCCAGTTGTACACGGATATCATAGCACACNCNATCNNCAAATAAAAGCCATACAACAAAATAATAATATATAAATATTTTTCAAAAATCTCTCATCTATTTGACCACAAAATAATACTTCACCTGCTTCCCGCTGCCGTCCATAGCCGTCAGTGTAACTACCGCAGTCCCTTTCTTGTATGCCGCGATCTGCAGCACACCACTGGCAGGAACGGACACTGATACCACCGCCGGATTTGAGGAAGATACAGCAATGGAACCCTGTTTTGCATTTGAAGTCAGCCCCACTTGATAAAGCTTCCCTTGATTGAGTATATACTGGTACATCGTAGACATATAACCTTCGTTGTCGCGCAACCATATGTAGGTAGCAGGATCCGCAACGGATATCGCATATGTCTTAGTCACACCACTGCCGTCTTTCGCCGTAGCCTTAACCGTGTAAGAGCCGGCAGTTGCTTTTGATGTAGCTGTCACCTTGCCGCCCGCCGTGATCTTCATACCGGTCGTCTTTGACAGGTTTTCATCGATCTTAGTTCCCTTTGAGTTATACAGCTCCCAGGTCACGCCCTTGTTCGACACTTTTCCATTCTCGGTTTCCACAACCGCCTTAAGCTGTAGGTTCTTACCCTTCGCCACATACTGACTTCTGCCCGCCGGGGGTGCAATCACGATGCCGGAAGCCGGATTATTGACAGTAGCCGTACAAGTCAGTTTTTTGCCCGATCCGTCGGCCGCCGCGATCGTGATACTGGTTTTGCCCGCTGCATTACCGGTCGCTTTGATCGTCAGTGTGATTTTGGCTCCCGATTGTCTCGCGCTTACCGAAGCGATACCGGGATTGCTGTTCGTTACCGTATAAGCGCTCAGATCTGCCCCTTCCGTTCCCTTTACCGTTGCAGATACAGTCGTCGAGATCTTCGTTCCGCTGACCTGCTGTTTTCTGAATATAGACACATTTTTATATGCTTTATTATCCCACGTAATACCGGTAATTTTTCCTTTCGTGACCACGACCGATTTCGTTGCACTCATTCTACTACCGTCTGCCGCAACCGCAGAAACCGTATAGGTACCGGCAACAGCCTTGGCAGTTGTCGTCAATTTTCCGTTTGTCGAATTGATACTTACCCCGATCTCTTTGCCGCGTTTCGCAGTCACTTCTCCGGCTGCATCCGACAGTTTCCATGTCACTTTCTTATTGCTAGTATAATCAGGTGTCACTGTCGCTTTATATGTCTGGCTCGTCCCTGCCGCTACTTTAGCACTGCCCGATATTGTAATTTTGTTGGCAAGCTGCTTAATCGTTATAGTGCAAGTGGCTTTCTTACCGCTGGAATCATTTGCCAGCACCGTAATCGTCACTTTGCCCGCTTTAAGCGGTGTCACGACACCTTTGGTATCGACCTTGGCCACTGCTGCATTGCTGCTGCTCCATTTGAAATCCGACAGTGCTGCCGTCGCACCGTTCTTGCACTTCCATTCCAGACTCTTGCCGAGATTATAGCTGCTGTCCGCGGGCAGTGTAAGCGCCACATTCTTAAGCACCGTGTTTTTGCTCTTGTCCATGAATTTAACGGTGTCAATCTTTACGGTATCGATCACGGTTATTTTATATGTCACGCTCTTGGCGCCCTTATCTTTCGCCGTCACCTTGATCGTATAGTTACCGGGCTTTGCGTTCTTAGTCGCAGTAACTTTACCGGCGGACGTAATACTTACTCCCACCTCTTTTGCAAGTTTTGCATCGATCTTCTTATTGTCGGCCGTATACAGTTCCCATGTCACTTTCTTGTTGGTCGCATACGCCGGCAGAATTTCCGCTTTCATCTGTACGCTCTTGCCTTTGGCGATCTGCTGCACACCTGATATGGTGATGCTGCTGACATAGGGTTTCAATGTATAGGAAGAGGATCTGACCGCACTTGCCAGTCCGTTCTCATTGACCGCAATGGCCTTTACGGTTGCCTTCGCCTGATTCTTGATATCAAACGGCTGCTTATACTGCACCGCACCGTTACCGACTAAACCATTCTTATATGTCGGTGTCTTACCATTGGTTGTATAATAGACGGTTACTTCGCCCTGTGCCTTAATCGTCACTTTCACGGTCTGCGCCGCCGTTTTATTATCCGGCGCAAAGGAAATCGTCGGAGTTGCGGGTTTCGTGACCGCCGTACTCAGTTTCAACGCTTTAGGCAGAATCGTAATGCCTGCTCCCATTCCGGATCCGGCCTTAATCGCATTCGCCTTCATCGTGCTCTCTAAGGCATCCACTCTTGCCTTACCCGTCTTACTACGCACACTCGCATTGCCGGATAAGATAACTGCCGCCTCACCTGCCGCAACAGGACAGGCCATGGACGTACCGCTCATGCGTGTATAGTTACTGCCGTCTTTGCTGGTAGACCAGATGAAGACACCCGGCGCGCTTAAATCCACTTTATTACCGTAATTAGAGAAGTATGCCCGCGCATTGCCCGCATCCGTAGCAGCTACGCTGATCACATGATTATAGCAGGAAGGATAGGTATAGTTTGCTCCACCGTCATTACCCGATGCGGCGAAGATCGCGATTCCCTGCTTATATGCATCATTAACTGCCTGCTGGAATGCACCGTTATATCCGAGTCCTCCCAGACTCATATTGATGATATCCACGTTCTTTGCCTGCGCTGCCTTAATTGCTTTGATAATATCATCGTCCGTTCCCGTACCATTAGGCAACACATTGCCGCTGTACAATGTTACACCGGGTGCCACACCCACTCCCAGCTTACCGTTCGCTTTCGCACCGATTATACCGGCCACATGCGTGCCGTGCCCATGGCTGTCACTGGTGCCGGGACCGTATATGCTCGTAGCCGATACGTCCGTATGGTTTGCCACGCCGGTATCCAGAACCGCAACCTTGATTCCCTGACCTGTGTAGCCTGCCGCCCATGCATAGGATGAGCCGATAATTGTGTGATGATACTGATAATAAGAGTTTGTGGCTTTTAAATAAGGATCACTGTAAGCCAGCGCCTCCATATAAGAAGGTTCCGCCTGCTCTGCNCCGTCNATTCCNTCNGNCGCNNCTTCCANNTCGTACTCTTCCGTATCTATTTCTATNAAATCATCCTGTTCCGCTGTATCTTCCTGCGCACCATCCTGTTCAAAAAGAGCAGTCTGCTCACCGTCTGCCAACGCACCCTCCGGGATCTCTTCCGAGAGATCAGACTCATCCGCCGGGATCTCTTCGTATGCATAACGATAGTAATTCGGCCACACNGCCGGCAGATTAATNTCTTCATTGGCCGCTACGCGCATCGCTTTACTGACNGTGTCCTGTCTGTCCAGTTCCAGCGTTAAAACGCCATATTCAAACGCCGCGATCCGGGCGTGATATGCATCGGCAATCTGCTCTGCTTCCTCCTGTGTCTCGGCAAAAGTAATGACCTGCCCGTCTACATAATCAACGCCTTCCTCGAATGCACTGATTTCATCTAAATGAGATGCCAGATCCCGCTTGCTCTCCATCTGTTCTGATGTAAGCCGGTAATTTGAGGGCATCTGTTCAAATCCTTCCAGGTGCTCGTCTTCTTCTGTATCGGTCTCTTCATCCTCTGTCTCTTCCGTATTCTCGGTATCTTCTTCGTCGTCCGCTGTATTGTCCGCTCCCTCTGAGTCTTCTTCCGGGTTCTCAGTATCTTCAGCGTCATTCTCTANTCCGTCANCATTGGCAGAATCCTCNNCCCCGNCACTCTCGTCCGNANGNTCGGAATCNGCTCCCGNNNCGTCACCATCTGTATTATCGGAANCNGCTCCTGTACCATCATCATCCGTGTTGCCGGAATCCGTTGTCCCATTATCCTCCTCTGTGTTGCCGGAACCTGTATCTGTGCCATCCGTTTCTGTATTTCCGGAATCCTGCGCAGCAGCATTCTCCTCCGTATTGCCGGAATCTGCTGCCGTACCGTCTTCTTCCGAACTTGCGGAATCCTCCCCTGTGCGATCTTTGGCATCATCAACGCCGGTTTCTGTCTGCAACGCAGATACAGGATTCTCACTCGCTTGCACGACCATCGCCGCCCCGGCCGGTTCCACCGCCAGAAGNGCTGCTAAAATTAAGGATACTATTGCTCTGTTCTTTCTTCGGTTTTTTCTCATATTATTTTCCCTCTTAATACCAACCACGGACGACAAAAAAGTAAATCGATTCGCGATTAACTATGCAAGATTCGCTTCGCGAACTTAAAAATGTATATATATCATAGCACATCGANCTTTTAAAAGAAACCGAAAAAATTTTCAAAAAAAACACACTCCCATNCANNGAGAGTGTGTNCNNCATTCAANTCNCTNNATTTTTCCATTACTTTCNAANTTTCTTCTTGCCCTTATTGACAGGCTCTTCCGCANTGCCGGAAGATATATTCTTAGCCGCATTCAGCGTATCGCCCGTCTGCTCGTCAAACTTCTTCAGCAGTTCCCTCGCTTCATGGGACAGCTTATCCGGTACCTGTACCACCAGCGTGACATAGTGATCGCCGCGGATATTCTTATTGCGCAGGGATGGAACACCTTTGCCTTTGAGCCGCACCTTTGTATCCGTCTGCGTGCCCGCNTTAACNTCNTAAATNACTTTGCNGTCCACTGTATCTATNACGATCTCACCGCCCAGCGCTGCAATTGCAAAAGACATGGGTACGGTAGAATATATGTTTTCATCCTGTCTCTGGAAGATCGGATGTCTNGNCACCACAACNTCNACCAGCAGATCTCCTCTGGGNCCGCCGTTAGTGCCCGGCTCACCCTTGTCACGAATACGAACACACTGTCCGTTATCGATACCCGCCGGAATAGACACTTGTATTTTCTTCTTATTGGCAATATACCCCGTTCCTCTGCAGTCAGGGCATTTATCNTTGATCACCTTACCGGTTCCGTGGCAGTCCGGACAAGTCTGGACATTTCTGACAGTTCCGAAGAAAGACTGCTGCGTGAAAACTACCTGCCCCTTGCCGCCGCACTTCGTACATGTCTCNGGACTGGTGCCGGGTTTNGCTCCGGTTCCATGNCACGCGGTACATTCATCCTTAAGCTGCAGNTCAAGCTCCTTGTCTACACCAAAAACCGCTTCTTCAAAAGAAATNCGGACAGTNGTNCGGATATTGGCNCCCTTCATAGGNCCGTTGCTCCTGCCGCTGCGTCGCCCGCCTCCGAAAATATCTCCAAAGATATCTCCGAAAATATCTCCGAAATCGGCACTGTTAAAATCAAATCCGCCGAATCCGCCGGCGCCGCCCGCACCATCGAAAGCAGCATGACCATATTGGTCATACTGCCGTCTCTTTTCAGGATCACTCAAGATTGCATAAGCCTCGGAGGCCTCTTTAAATTTCTTCTCAGCTTCCGCATCGCCGGGATTCATATCAGGATGATACTTCTTAGCAAGAACTCTGTATGCTTTTTTGATCGCGGCATCATCGGCATTCTTATCTATGCCGAGCACCTCATAATAATCTCGTTTCTGTTCTGCCATACTTATAATCCTCCAAGCCTATCCTTGCTCTTAGACCTCTCTGTAGTCCCCGTCTACNACATCGTCTGCCGCACCGGACTGTGCACTCTCGTCTGCTGCGCCGCCCANATTGCTCATATCGGGGCCGCCCTGTGCCTGCTGCATATTCTCATACATTTTTGTGAACAACGCCTGCGCAGAATTTGTCAGTTTCTCTTTCGCCGCTTTCANTTCGTCGATCTGGCTGTCAGACATCTCCTGATCTTTAGTCTTCTCTAAGATATCCTTCACTGCCTGTAAATCTGCTTCCACACCGGACTTCTCGGATGCGTCGAGCTTATCGCCCACCTCGGAGAGTGCCTTCTCTGTCTGGANTACAAAGGAATCAGCCTCGTTTCTTGTATCGATCGCTTCTTTTCTCTTCTTATCCTGTGCCTCGTACTCTGCAGCTTCCTTCACTGCTCTGTCAATCTCGTCATCAGACATATTGGAACCTGCCGTGATCGTGATATGCTGTTCTTTACCTGTGCCGAGATCTTTCGCGGACACATTAACAATACCGTTGGCATCGATATCGAAAGTAACTTCAATCTGCGGAACACCGCGCATTGCCGGCGGGATACCATCCAATCTGAACTGTCCGAGGGACTTATTATCCTTCGCGAACTGTCTCTCACCCTGCACGACATTGATATCTACTGCCGTCTGATTATCCGCCGCTGTAGAGAATACCTGACTCTTCTTGGTCGGAATGGTCGTATTTCTCTCGATCAGTCTGGTCGCTACGCCGCCCATCGTCTCGATAGATAATGACAGGGGTGTAACATCCAGCAATAAGATCTCGCCTGCACCTGCATCGCCTGCCAGTTTACCGCCCTGAATGGAAGCGCCCAGCGCTACACACTCGTCAGGGTTCAAGGACTTACTGGGATCTTTGCCTGTCAGCTGTTTTACTTTATCCTGTACCGCAGGAATACGTGTGGAACCGCCTACCAATAATACCTGACCGAGATCGGAATTGGTCAGACCGGCATCCTTCATGGCATTCTGCACCGGAATTGCTGTCTTCTCTACTAAATCATGCGTCAGTTCATCGAACTTCGCTCTGGTAAGATTCATGTCAAAATGCTTCGGTCCCTCAGCCGTCGCTGTAATGAACGGAAGGTTGATATTCGTTGTGGTTGCGGAAGAAAGTTCTTTCTTCGCTTTCTCAGCCGCTTCTTTTAATCTCTGGAGCGCCATCTTATCATTGGATAAATCCACGCCTTCCTGTGCCTTGAACTCAGCCAGCATCCAGTCGATTACCTTCTGGTCGAAATCATCACCGCCCAGATGTGTATCGCCGTTA
Source organism: Lachnospiraceae bacterium (assembly GCA_014804355.1). Taxonomy (GTDB): domain Bacteria; phylum Bacillota; class Clostridia; order Lachnospirales; family Lachnospiraceae; genus UBA3282. The sequence goes on along the minus strand of JAAUZY010000002.1, from coordinate 24,109 downwards.
GTGGAAAGTACTTCGATGACGCCGTCACCGATCTCGATAATGGATACATCAAAGGTGCCGCCGCCCAGATCGTATACCATGATCTTCTGCTCTTTCTCGTTGTCCAGACCATAAGCAAGGGCTGCTGCCGTAGGCTCGTTGATAATACGCTTTACATCCAGACCGGCGATCTTACCCGCATCCTTGGTTGCCTGTCTCTGTGCGTCATTGAAATATGCCGGAACGGTAATAACTGCTTCCGTCACGTTCTCTCCCAGATAGCTTTCTGCATCGGCTTTTAATTTCTGCAGAATCATAGCGGAAATCTGCTGCGGAGAATACTTCTTCTCATCGATCGTACGTCCTCTGTCCGTACCCATGTCTCTCTTGATAGAGGCAATCGTCTTGTCGGCATTGGTTACCGCCTGACGCTTCGCCGGCTCACCTACAAGCCGCTCTCCCGTCTTAGTAAATGCTACGACCGAAGGTGTTGTTCTTGCGCCTTCCGTATTGGCGATAACGGTGGGTTTACCACCTTCCATAACTGCCACACAGCTATTTGTTGTTCCTAAGTCGATTCCGATAATTTTACTCATAATTTCTTCCTCCTGTTATGATATATATTTCTAACTTACTACCGCCACCATGCTGTGTCTTACCACACTGTCACGATAGGTATATCCCTTCTGTAACTCCTGTGCAACCACGCCGGATTCGTACTCTTCGCTCTCCACCTGCATCACTGCATTGTGGAAATCGGGATTGAACTCTTCACCGACTGCCGGAATAGGTTTCACATCCATATTTTCAAGCTCTGTCATAAGCTGCTTATAGATCATTTCCATGCCCTGCGCGAAGCCGCCGTCTTTTTCATTCTCCGGCACGGCCGCCAGTCCTCTCTCGAAGTTATCCACCACCGGCAGGATCTTCTCGATCACGCTCTTCGCACCGGTCTCAAACATGGCTGTCTTCTCTTTCTCGGTCCGCTTCCGGAAGTTCTCGAATTCTGCCATCTGACGTTTGACCCTGTCTTCCAGTTCCTCGATCTTCTCCTTCAGTGCCTCCTGTTTTTTATCCGCCTTTTCTTTCTTTTTCTTCTCTTTCTTATTATCGTCCTTAGATTCCGCCTTAGCCGGTTCAGCCGCCGCTTCCGCATTGCCGCCGTCTGCTGCCTCTTCGTTTTCCCCGGTCTTAGGAGTTTCCTCTTCGGTCATGTTTTCTTCCTGTAACTTATCTTTCTCCTCTGCCACGCCTCTCATTCCTTTCTGTTATGCCGAACTTATACATTGCCTCGCCTTTGGTCTCAGCTACGCTCTGCTGTCGGTTCGCGTCATACTTATTTTCTATATAAATCATCTAACTGATGTTTTAACAGTTTCAGATTCTTAACTACTTTCTCATAATCCATTCTCTTGGGTCCGATGATACCTATCGTTCCCTTCATTCCTTCGTCCAGTTCATATGTGGCCGTCACGATACTGCAGTCCTTCATGCCCTGCACCGGAGTCTCATTGCCGATATAGACTTGTATACCGGTATTATTCTCATCTGCCAGATTACCCTGCACAAGCTCACTCAGAAGCTGTTTTTCCTCGAAGGTAGTGATCAGTTCGCTGGCCCGCTCGTGGTCTGACAGTTCCGGATATTTGAAAAAGTTCTTCGTGCCGCTTGTATAGATCTCCAGATCTTCATCCGCCTTGATCGCCTCGGCAACTGCGTCGATCACATCTGCCACGATCTCACTGTGTATTCCCGCCTGCTGCTTCATTGCTGATATCATTCCCAAATTGATCTCATCCAATGACAGTCCGTTCAGATGCGTGTTCAGAAGAATGTTCAGTTTCAGAAGCGTCTCATCACTAAGTTCTTTCTCCACTGTGAGCATCGTGTTCTTAATCACGTTGCCCTCCACCACGATAACTGCCAGAATCTGGTTGATATCCACGCGGGATAATTGAATGAATTTCAATTTATTACGGTGGTACTGCGGTGCGGAAACCATCGCCGCATATTCCGTATTGGCCGCAAGCATTTTTGCCGCCTGTTTCAGGAGATGATCCATCTTATCTTCTTTCTCAAGAAGATTCTCCCGCAGTTCTTCCACTTCCCGCTCTTTCTCCTCCATCATCTTATCCACGTACAGGCGATAACCCTGATCAGACGGAATACGTCCCGCGGAAGTGTGCGGCTGCAGAATATAACCCAGTTCTTCCAGATCCGCCATCTCATTACGAATGGTTGCCGAGCTCAAGTTCAGATCGGTATACTTAGAAATCGTCCTGCTTCCTACCGGCTCTCCGGTCTCTAAGTAGTTGCGAATGATGGCTTGCAATATTTTGTATTTTCTTTCGTCTAACTGCATACCATTTCTCCCGTTGTTAGCACTCGACCAGATAGAGTGCTAACATCTTCTAGTAGTAAGTTATCACTTAAGATTTTTATTGTCAACATTTCCCTGAAAAAAAATTATAAAAAAAGTATAAAAAAATCGAGCAAGCTCGATTACGAGATTTGCTTCGCAAACTCGAAAAAGCGGTCGATTCAAGATTTCCTCAAATCGACCGCTTCTGCGTCATTTTATTAATCGGCTATGTATATTAGATACCGAAGTTACCAGTCACATCTCCGTTGATTACATAGTAAACTACGTTCTCTTCCGGCTTCACATACAGCTCAACCGTTTTGAAATCGCCGACCTTCTGGTTCAGATCGTATTTCCATACATCCTTGGCAATCTTAACCAGATCTTCTGTTGTGTAGGATTTACCTGCAAACTGTAAATGGAACGTTGCTTTAACTGCCTCTTTCTTCGGTGCAGCTTCTTTCTTAACTGTCTCTTTCTTCGCTGTCGTCTTCTTCTCAGCAGCTGTCTTCTTCGCAGGTGCTTTCTTTGCTGTTGTCTTTCTGGTAGTCGTCTTCTTCGCCGGCTTCTTAGTTTCCTCATTCTTAGACTCTGCTGCAGGTGCTGCCGTAGTTGTCTTTACTTCTTCTGTCTTTGTATCTGCAGGTTGTGCTGCTACTGCCTTCGCTACCGGTTTCGCAATTGCTGTTTTCTTTGTTTCTGCCATAAGTCTTCTCCTTCCACACTGTCCGATTCTTCCGGACACCAAATGTTATGAATTACTCTTCTTCATAAGTCCCCAGTCCACACTCTTTCGGACTCTATGGGGATTTTAACGCAATACCGATGTACTGTCAATCAACAATCTGTAACAAATACTTGCCCTTTTCTTTCGGTATTTTATACGAAATGACCCAAAAAAAGCCAAAATATCGCCCTTTTACGCCATTTCACACTGCTATCCTGCCAGTGCAAAATATAACAGCACCGCCGCTCCCAGCACAATACGATACCATCCAAACACTTTGAAATCATGCTTCTTAATATACCCCATCAGGAAGCGGATCACGATCACCGATACGATAAAAGCTACCGCCATACCCACTAACAAAATCACTGCTTCCGCGCCCGTAAAGTTGAATCCGAACTTCACGATCTTAAGAAGACTTGCACCCAGCATAACCGGAATCGCCAAGAAAAAAGTAAACTCTGCCGCCACGGTTCTGGACACACCGATCATAAGAGCTCCGACTATCGTTGCGCCGGAACGGGATGTCCCCGGAAATACCGCTGCCAGAAGCTGGAATACACCAATCATAAGGGCTGTCTGATAAGTGATCTGACTCAGTTCCCGAATCTTCGGCTTCATATTTCTGTTACGGTTCTCTATCACAATAAACGCAATACCAAAAACGATCAGAGCAATCGATACGCACCAAGGATTATAGAACAGCGCGTCCAGCACATCATCAAATGCCAGCCCTATCACCGCCGCCGGAATACACGCCACCAGAATCTTAAACCACAGTACGAAAATATCCTTCTGTATCACCGGCTTCTCATGAAACCGGAAGGGAAATATTTTATTCCAGAATAAAATCACTACTGCCAGAATCGCACCGAGCTGTATCACCACCAGAAACATCTCCCAGAATTCCGGTGAGACATCAAGCGTCACAAACTCATTGAGCAGGATCATGTGCCCTGTGCTGCTGATCGGCAGCCACTCCGTAATTCCCTCCACGACACCGAACAAAATTGCTTTCAGAATTTCGATTATGCTTATCATGTATCTTTCCATGCCTTTCTAAATAATTAGTACTCACTCTTAACAAATTTCCTGAATGCTTCCAGCGAGCGCTCCACCTTCTCCGTATCAATACAGTACGCAAGACGAACATATCCGTCCGCACCGAACGTATTGCCGGGCACGATAACCAGATCATACTTCTTCGCCTTCTCACAGAACGCGACTGCATCTTCCTCCAACGCCTTGGGGAACATGTAGAAGGTTCCGCCGGGCTTTACGCATTCAAATCCGAGACTGGTAAGCTCCCGATACAGAATATTCATATTCGTCTCATAGACCGACAGATCGGAAGTCAAATCAAGTACTTCCGCCACCGCAAGCTGTATGATGGACGGCGGACAGTTATGCCCTGTACCTCTGGAAATCTGGCTGCATATCGTACTGATCAGCTCTGCATCCGTACATTCCGGATTCACCGCCACGTACCCGATTCGCTCTCCCGGCAGAGACAAGGATTTCGAAAAAGAATAACATGACAGTGTATTTGCATAGAATTTCGACGGATAAGGCGCTTCCACCCCTGCAAAAACGATCTCTCTGTAAGGCTCATCGGAAATCAGGAAAATATCATGCCCATACTGTTTCTCTTTCTCTGTCATAATTGCTGCCAGTTTACGCAGAGTCTCCGAAGAGTATGCCACACCGGAAGGATTATTGGGCGTATTGATCAGAACCGCCGCAACCTTCTCCATCAGCATTTCCTCAAATGCTTCGAAATTGATCTGGAAGCTGTCCGTGTCTGCGGGAATCACCTTAAGCGTTGCACCTGTCAGGTTGATATAGGGACCATATTCCGGAAAATACGGCGCAAACGTGATAATTTCATCACCGGGTTCACTCACACACCGTACCGCATGGGCGATAGCGCCCGCCGCTCCGGTGGTCATAAAAATATGGTTTCCTGTATAATTCATGCCAAACCGCTTATTCAGGGATTCCGCCACCTTATCCCGCACGGCCGGAATGCCAAGGCTCTGGCTGTAGCCATGGAGTTCCATGGGATTTCTGTTTTGCAGCAGATCGATCATTGTGTCTGTGAACTTCTGCGGCGTAGGCACGGAAGGGTTCCCAAGACTGTAATCAAACACATTCTCATACCCGATCTCTGCGCCCCTCGCAGTGGCAAACTCCGATAACTGCCTGATTACCGATTTACCCTGAAGCATGTCTTTATATTTTTGTACGATCATATTCTCTAACCTGCCTTTTTATTCTATTCTTCCTTGCATGATATTATGTCCTGAATATCATATTGTCCTGTGTCTATACTATTTCCTGATCAGGTGCATCAATCTGCCTCTAAAGTCACCGCTGAGCGGCGGTATATTAATGCCGGCATAGTGCAGGGTGTCACCTTTGTACTGTATCTGTTTAAGCTCCGGCCAGTCCTGTGCATTTTCGATCACATAAACCGCTTCCGGGTCAAGCCCAGGAATATGGATACGCCTGCTGTGGAAGTTCGGTCTGCCGAGCACCTGAATGTAGGTGACAAGCGCCTCACTCTTATCCTTAGCCACCACCTCATAACAGTCATAATAATGATTGTCCGCATAGTGTGCGATTCGATAATAATCACCCATGCGCACCAGATCATTATACTTGTGGTACATAGCAACCTGCTCCGGGATCATATTGCGATCCTGCTCCGGAATCTTCGTCACATCCAGCTCATAGCCGAATGTTCCTGCCACCGCCACATAACCTCTCGTCTCGAAAGGAGTTACTCTGCCGACCGTATGATTCGGACAGTCGGACACATGCGCTCCCATCGTGGACAACGGATAGATCAGGGACGTGCCCGCCTGAATGGACAGCCGCTCGATCGCGTCAGTATCATCCGAGCACCATATCTGCGGACTGTAATACAACATACCCGCATCGAATCTTGCTCCGCCGCCGGAACAGTTCTCCAAAAGCAAATGAGGAAATTCCGTCGTCATCCTGTCTTGCAGTTCATAGACGGCGAGCACCTGTCTGTGGAGCAGCTCCCCCTGTCTGTCAGCCGGAAGCCCGTAACTGCCCAGATCGCTCAACTGCCTGTTCATATCCCATTTCACATATTCGATATTGGCGCTCCGAAGAACCGCCGCAATCATCTCATAAACATAATCCCTGACTTCCTTTCTCGTCAGATCAAGCACATACTGATTGCGTGCAAGGCTGCCCGTTCTGCCCGGAATCGCAATCGCCCAGTCGGAATGCGCACGGTACAGATCAGAATCCGGTGAAATCATCTCCGGTTCCAGCCAGATACCGAATTTCATGCCTAATTTATTGACTTCGTCCACCAGATATTTCAGTCCGCCTTTCAGCTTATCCTCATTAACCTGCCAATCGCCCAGACTCGAATTATCGTCGTTTCTGTGCCCGAACCAGCCATCGTCCATCACTAACATCTCGATGCCGAGTTTGGATGCCTGTCGGGCAATATCCAATAATTTTTCCGTATTAAAATCAAAGTAGGTTGCTTCCCAGTTATTAATCAGAATCGGCCGCTTCTTATCTTTATACTCGCCGCGGATCAGATGATTGCGGTACAGATCATGGAAAGTTCTCGTCATGCCGCCTATGCCCTGCGCAGAGTAAACGCAGACTACTTCCGGTGCCTGAAAACTCTCTCCCGCCTCCAGCTTCCAACTAAAATCCTGCGGATGGATTCCCATCATGGCGCGGATGCTGCCGAACTGATCCGCCTCGATCTGCGCCAGAAAATTGCCAGAATAGACAAAGTTCATGGCATAGATATCACCGCTTTCCTCTGTCGTGGTTTTCTTTTTCCATGCCATAAAAGGATGCTCCTGATGGCTGGACTCCCCGCGCACCGACGATACGCTCTGTTTGCCCTTCATAACCGGCCTCGTCTGGATAATGCGCTCTCTTGCCCACGACCCGTGTAATGTGATCATTTCGTAATCTTCATTATCCATGTCTATGCATGCGGACAGAACCTTCGTCAGATAGATCGGCTCCCTGGCCTGATTGACGATCTTCACGCTCCGCGCCACGGCATCGCTGTCTGCAAAGATGCTGTAAGAAAGAACAACCTGTAACTGCAGCAGCTTATCCTCGCAGGTCAGCTCCAACGTCTTACAATCCGTTGCTTCACCGAAGGTTGCCGGCAAGTCCTGCAGCAAGTCTTTACCATCATATATTCTGTGCGACACATAGGATAACGACACGCCATTATGCCCGCCCGCCGTCTTGACCGCCAGCGTCCCCTCTCTGTAATCTCCCAATCCGCTGCCCGTATATTCCATCGGAAATGTGTCCAGAAAGGAAGTTCTGTCCCGATTATTCTGCGACGGAACAAAAGGAGGCTCGGAGGTACGCATAAGGTATGTCAGATTATCCTCTGTCAACTTTCTTCCATAATAGATGTGTCCGACAAAATTATCCTCGTCCACAATCCCGATACAGTAACTCGCGTTCACCGTGTCTAATTTGAAAACTCTGTTTTGCTCATTGTAGGTGATGTTCATACCGCCTTCTCCTTTTTCTTAGAATCTTCTAAACCGACCGCTTGGATGAAAGACAACATCTTCGTCGCCGCGCTCCCGCTCCAAGCTACATTTTGCTCTATCCATAAACGGCTAAATAAAAATGCACGTTTTTGCATTCTCCTAAGTATAACTTCATGCTTTATTATACCAACATCTTCCATATAAGAAAAGAAATATGTCAAAAACATAAATTTTAATTCAGACAAAAAATATTTTTAATATTAGGGGAATCGTGATACAATATCCACTATCGGCGTTCAGACGAACTCCTGTCGCCGATATATTTTCTGATATGGGAATCAATGAGGAAGGGATATGTTATGAGTATCACAGTCGTATTACAGCAGATGGTTATGATCTTTATATTAATCGGTATCGGCATACTATTATATAAGAAAGAAATGCTGTCAGAAGTGACTGCCAAGCAGATATCAGGCATTATTGTCAATGTAACGAATCCTGCACTGTTGATCTGCTCTGCTTTTCAGGATGGTCCTAAGGTATCTCTTAAAGAACTCGGAACCGCGTTAGGGATCTATCTGATCGTGTATGCTGTATTGATCGTTGTAAGTTTTCTGATTCCGCGCATCCTGCGTGTGCCAAGCATGTATCACTATGCTTATCAGCTGCTCACGATCTTCGGCAACGTGGGGTTCATCGGTATTCCGCTTGCCTCCGCCGTGCTGGGAACACAGTCCTTGATCTTCGTGTCGATCTATAATTTGATTTTTAATATTCTGATCTATACTTTCGGAATTTCGCTGTTGCAGAGAGCCGAGGCAAGACAGATTCAGATTGCTGCATCGAAAGGTACACAGTCGCCCGATCCGTCTCCGAAAAGCAATCTGTCTCAGGATGAAGCAGCCGCACACAGCGCTTCTCCCAGATGGAAGAAGCTGATTAATGCCGGAACTATCTCCGCCACAGCCACCATCATTTTCTATCTAGGCGATTTCCATGTACCGGTCATCGTATCCTCTACCCTGACTTATATGGGACAGGCTACCACGCTGCTGTCCATGCTGGTTCTGGGTGTCTCTGTCGCGCAGATGGCTCCTAAAGATATCTTTTCACATCCGAAGCTGTACGGTTTTACACTGCTGCGCCAGATATTATTGCCCATAGGCTGTATTGTTCTATTCCGGCCGATTATCCGGAATCCTCTGATCTTAAATACCATGGCGCTCATGCTCGCCGTGCCCGCCGCCAACATGCCGCTGATGCTCTCCAAGCAGCTTCATGTGGAGACGGATACGATCTCGCAGGGTATCATCCTGACCACGATCTTAAGTCTTGGGACGATTCCGGTAGTAAGTTTGTTCCTATAGCATAACAAAAATAACTTTGCAAGATTTGCTTCGCAAACTTGGATCACACAATCTGTACTTTCATCATATTGGTTGTGCCGGAGAATCCGATCGGCACGCCTGATGTGATGACCGTCAGATCTCCTTTTTCCAATAGTTTCATCTTCTCAGCGGCGTGAATCGCCCTGTCAAAAAGATTGAAAACTTCCTTCTCTTCTTTAATCAATATCGGTGTCACTCCCCATGTTAATGACAACTGCCTGCACACCTTCTCTGTGGTGGCGCAGCTTATGATATCACTGGTCGGACGATATCTTGAAATCATCCGCGCTGACGTGCCGGATTTGGTCACCGTCACAATTGCCTTGGCATTCAGATCAAGCGCGGTAGTACATGTAGCATGGCAAATGGCATCCGTAATGTCCGGATTAACCTCCCGTTCATTCTGGAAGAAACGCTTGCGGTAATCCACATCCTGCTCTGTGCGCTCTGCGATGCGCACCATGGTTCTCACCGCTTCCACGGGATATGCACCCGCCGCCGTCTCTCCGGAGAGCATGATGGCACTGGTGCCGTCGTATACCGCATTGGCTATATCGGTCGTCTCTGCTCTGGTAGGGCGCGGGTTCTTGATCATAGATTCTAACATCTGCGTTGCAGTGATCACCTGCTTGCCGCTGCGGTAAACTTTACTAATGATCTTTTTCTGGATCACGGGCACTTCCTCGTATGGAATCTCAACGCCCATGTCACCTCTTGCCACCATAATGCCGTCAGACACCTCTATGATATCATCGACGTTGGCAACGCCCTGCGCATTCTCTATCTTGGCGATGATCCTGATATCCTCACCGCCGTTCTTCTCAAGCAGCTTGCGAAGCTGCAGAATGTCTTCCTTCTTTTGTACAAAAGATGCCGCAATAAAATCCACATCCTGCTCTATACCAAAGAGAATATCTTCTCTGTCTTTATCGCTGATATACGGCATGGAAAGATCCACGTCCGGCACGTTGACTCCCTTGTGGTTCGACACTACACCACCGTTAATGACGCGGCAGACAATATTATTCTTATCAACCTTTTCCACTGTCATCTCAATCAGACCATCGTCGATCAGCACCCGCATTCCCTCTTCCAGATCCTCATAGAGGCGGTTGTAGGTCACGCTTACGATATCCTTCGTTCCTTCCACTTCATCGGCAGTTAATGTAAACAGCTGACCTTCTTCCAGCGTCACTTTTCCTTCTTTAAAATCCTTAACCCGCACTTCCGGACCTTTCGTGTCCAGCAGGATTGCCACCGGCTTCCCTACTTCCTTGCAAAGCTTCTTGACCATGTCCATCCTCTTCTTATGGTCTTCATAAGTTCCGTGGGAAAAGTTACATCTGGCAACGTTCATCCCCTCTATCATCATCTGTCTGAGTACATCCTCATTGTCTGTTGCCGGGCCGAGGGTACATACGATTTTTGTCTTTCTCATAGTGGGCTGTTCCTCCTTGTGATATTTTTCGTTAAGCCAAAATCCCCGCATCGGGCTGACGCGGCATATAACNGTTATATNCCTATTTTATACTGAAATGTAATATCTTAAACCGATGTTTTCTTCCCTAATTTCGGTTCCATATAACNTATTACAGCCACGCATGCTCCTGCCGATGTTAATATCTCAATCATACCATAATATGGCAATACGTATCAATNGATTGCGGGATTTTAGTGAAGAATTAATCCGATATACCGTTGCAGTCCCCGCTCTNCTCATATACGCTGCCCAGCGCACCCATAAAACGAGCCCTCGGTGNNGGAAGCACCGNGAGCCCGTTTTATATATACAAACTAATGGATTTTTTAATACGAGATNGGCTTTTTCGTAATATCAAATTTCACAGTCACGCTGCCGCCGTAATTTGGTGCAATGCCATTAATCACTACACTTCCCTTTTTCTTACCGGATGCCGTATTCGCACCATAGGAAAGGGAATAATCCTGACCTTCCCTAAGCGGCATTCCGTCATAAGACACCGTCACTTCCGGCGTAACCTGACTCCCCGTGTATACTGCTTCTCCAATCTCTACCGCCAGATTGGTCTTCTTCAACTTTACCTGATAAATCGGCAANGAAACGATAATCGGNTGATCCAGCCTGTATGAAGATCCTTCTGCCTCGGTAATAACCGCCATCGGCACGTCATCTTCCGTCGTCAATTCGCCANCTTGCGGCAAGCTGCCTCCNGCCTGCCCCTGCAGGTTCTGTATATATCTTTCATAATCNGCCTGCGTATTATTCCGATATTCAATCACATAATCCTTGCCCACANGCANCGCCGTTTTGCCGTCTGTCAGCTTCACNGCAGGCTTATAAGCATAATCTTCCGCCTTATTTTCCTGATATGCAACCGGTGTCGTTTTGATCTGAATACTACCCGCTCTGAGATCAGNCCTNATAATATCAAAATTAAGACTNAANTCGCCGGNATAGTTACCNTTACCCTTCACGGTCACTGTCGGCGGCTTNTCNNCNNANGCNCTNGCTACCNCNTTNTTATTNGNNTACTTGAGNGTGTAATCTTTACCGTTTCGCAATNTAAATCCTTCCTGATTCGTAAGCAGGATCTCATTCACAGGCTTCACNCCCGNCTTGCAATAGCTAAAGACCATATTCTGCATCGTCTCCGAACGATTTACCTGCGCAATATCAGCCGCTGTGATCTTGAAAGTTTTCTTAAAACTGCCGCTGTATCCCGCATTCGCAACACCCTTGAAAGTCATCGTGGCCGTGCCCTTATTGATATTCTTGCTGTAGCNTATTGTGTAGTCCGTTCCATACTGTAGCGACGGTGCCTCATCTCCCGCGCCGTATGTCAGCTTAACTCCATTCTGTGTGATCGCCCTGCCCGTATATACCTTACTCTTTATGTCTTCCACCAGAACTGTTTTAGCCGTAAACGATCTTCCCTTAATATTAAAATTCGCTGTTTTACTTCCGGCATACTCTCCCATTCCCGTAATGATAAGCTCTGCTTTGCCGACTCTGTCATTATTGCGATAGCTCACCGTATAATCCCGGCCGGGCTTGAGAAAAGTTTTTCCGTATTTTACGGTAAAGTTATCCGCCGAATTTGTCTCCCCAGCTTCCAGTTGTACCGGTTTCCCTGTAAAGGTAATATTCTTCAGATTCTTTCCAATCGTGATTGTTGCATTCTTGATCAGATGCGCCTTATCCGCTACATGGATTTCCCTGCAAATACTTCCCTCATAATTATTTACACCCTCTACCGTCAGCAGGAACTCACCACTGTAGCCTGCCGGAACAACAGCATTTTCCAATTCTAAGCCCATCTGCAGACTCCTGCCTGACTGATCGCGTGCATTTTCCACTGTCAGACTCACCTTAAAGTCGGTATCCTTTTTCATTCCTTTGACATACTTAATGGATGTAAAGGGCTTCTGTACTTTCTTCGCCGTCACCAGCTGATCCGAGACCTTCAAGACGATTCCATCAGCCGCCTGACTACTGCCATCGCCGATTGATGTCCTGAGAATATTAAAATTGACCTTGACCGTATCCTTGTCTCCGTCCTTGATCCGATCCGTATAATTACCCTTNCCGATTATTTCCACGTAGGGAAGATCCGCGTTAAAATATATGCCTTCTCCATTCCCTTGCTTCCGCACACCACCCTTNTTGGCATTCANGTTATTATAATATTTGATCTGATAGTCTCTGCCTGATTTTAAAAGTGTATCACCGTCATATACACTTACCGCAGGCTTACATGCTTTACCGGTATAATATACGTCGGTAATCTCCTGAAATGTAAATTCACCGTCCATGCTTCCGCCGAGCCACTTCGCATACAGAGTCATATCCGACTGTACGATATCCATGTCAAAATTCCATGCTTTCGTACATGCTGCGTCCTTATACCAGCCGTCGAAACGGTATCCTGCCTCTGACGGATCATCGGGTCTGTCAATGGTATCCCCGACCTTGATGTCGAAATAATCCGCCGGAGCCGCCCCATGTCCCTGCGCATCAAAAGTGACAATACAGGAAACATACTCACTCGCTACAGTCAGTCTGCCATTCCCATAAGTTATGATATAATTCGCCCCCGCATCAGCTCCATAGGGTACGATCTCATAACGCCCTGCCACCGCACTATTTACGATACCACAAGAGAAGGACGGCATAACAATCAGCGAGTCGCCGGTCATCAGACCATTAACCTCGTACTCATACTCATTGCCCGCCGGAATCCGCTCATCAATCAGAATCGCCTTATCCTTCGCCTTAATCTCCAATCGGGCAGGCAAGATTTCAAATGTCTTGCTGAGACTACCGCGATAATAATTGATTCCTTGCACAAACACCGTCGCAGTACCGGTGTTTTTGTTATTCTGATAGGTTAATGTATAATCCTGTTCCTCCACCAGTACGGCATTCGGAATTGACACCACTACCTTCGGTTCCTGATTCGCCCCGCTATATGTATAGGTATTGCTTTTAAAAGTAATCTCCGTACCAGATCCCAATTCCATCTGTGCAGTTACCTGTATTTTCAGATCCGTCAGTTCCTGGAATAACGCCTTGTCATACGGAGTAAATACTGCACCATAGGTATGAATGCCTACTTTGTCAATAATCTGCGTATTGTCCTGCCATGCATAAGTTCCATAGGCATTTTCAGGCAGCGGAATCTCGCTGAGCGCCCAGCCGCAGTCCGCGGTCAATTCCGGTTCCGCTATGATCAAGGTGTCGAAAGATACCGCATAGCCACCACAGGTAACCGTCACTGTACAGAGCCCCGGCTTTGTCGAATCAAATCCGCTTACCATGCCGGCTTTCATATTCTCGGTAACAGTTTTTGTGCCTGACACATATGTCACTTTTGCGCCCGTAACATCCAGTTTCTGACCAACTTTATAAGTTGTCTTATCCGGCCGTTGAATCCGAATCGGGCTCTCATTCATACCATAGACTGTAATTTCCGCGGCCGCAGACTTAATACCTCCTCTGAAAGTGATCGTAGTAGTTCCTTTTGCCAAAGCAGTCACCATACCGGTGCCATCCACCAACGCAACGTTCTGATCAGAAGAATACCATCTTCCGCCTGCCTGATAAGGTCCACTGTAGTTTTTGACATTCCCATAATAATCACTGTATGCTGCCGTAACGTTCAGCGGAATCTTATACGAATCTCCTTCCCTGATAAAGCCGGCCATGTCCTTATCAAATTCCAACTTCTTTACCGAGCCGCCGGCTACTTCCAGATACTGTACACACTTTCCCTTCGTATCATTCTTACGCTCATCCATAGATGTACTGCGGCTAAATTCCTGCGCCACGCTGTACCAGCCGCCGGTTGAAAGTCTGAAAGCTCCCAATCCAACATAGGTATATTCCGGATTGATGATACTCGTGTAATGTCCCACCTGGCCTCCCGACTGGTTTACCCAGTTACTCTTCTCATCATACCACTGCTCAATGCCTGCCATGAGCCCTTCTGAATTCCATGCCAGATTTTCCGCCACAGACTTTACGCCATTGTTGGTGACTACAGTAAAACAGCTGCTCTCGTTGAGCCTTATATGGGAATTATTGACAGATGCCTCGGCCGCTCTGATTCTGGCAATTGCTTCCAGATCCGACGACCACTTGAGCGGCACATAATCATTCATGGTCAGCGGACTTCCTGTCCGCGGATTCTTGACTCCCTGCTTACATGCTTCCTGCCGGATCGCATTCAACCGATTTAAAATCTTATCCGCGCTCTCCGTATAGTATGTACCCGAAAATCCCATGACAACATTGCCATCTGACGGTGACATATCCACTTCCGGCAGACCTGTATCCGAAAGCTCACTCCACTTCGCATAGAGCGTTATGTTTCCCGTACTTCCTTTTGCGATCTGTGTCGCTCTGACCATATATGCCGAATCCTTGTACCAGCCCTCAAACCGGTAGCCATCTCTGGTCGCATTCTGTAAAATAATCGTGTCCGTCCCCGATGTGTATGTGGATGGATTATAGACACTGTTCGTACCGCCGTTCAGAACGTATGTGATCGTATAGATCTGAGGTGTTTCGAATGCGGCATTGCAATATTCTTTCAGATTAGACCGTATCTCATCCGCTGCAATATATGACGTGGTCATGTACTGCAAACGGTTATCTGCATCAATATAACAGATCACAGGCCATGAAATCGTGCCACCCGCGTTGATTCCGCCTGTCCGCGCATACGCCCACATGCTGTTTTGATTAGTCCCATCAATATCATAGGAAAAAGTAATCTCCTCGCATCCATATTGACTCTGAAATTCAGCGACAGCTTCCTTTGTCCCGTTATTTGTCTCCATTGCATAGATATCTATGCCTGCAAACTGATCAATCTTATTGCTTATTCCCCAAATAGTATTCCGGCAATTGCCACATGTATTGCTGTAGAAAATCAAAAGTTTTGGTCTGCCTTCGGCAGCGGACGTAATCTTCACATCATCCACTGTAGTGTATTCGTATGACAGATTATTGAGATTAAGTGCGCCCTTTACCTGTATAGCACATTCCGCTTTCTTACCTCCTACTGTAGCCGTAATAGTACAACTGCCGGCCGAAACAGCACACACTCTGCCATCGGTCACCGTTGCTACTTTTTCATCGTCACTTGTCCATACAACGGCGGAATCTGTGGCATATGCAGGATAAATTGTCACAGACAGCCCCGCCTCATCTCCTTCTGCCAGTTCCAATGTATATGCACTCAGTTCAACAAGCTGCACCGGAATATCGGCAGAGCCGCTGCCACCCATGGATGCCACCAGTACAGTTTCCCTCCCATTCAAATTCGGGGTCTGATGCAAAGCGTAAAGCACATTTCCCTGATAATATGCACTGCCATATATATAACCGGTAGATGTGTCAGCCGTAAACTCAGTACGCCTATCTGTTCCATCCATGGCAATACTGTAAATAGATGACTTGTCATTATAGTATAAACGGTCATCGACCCGGAACAGCCCGGAATAGGCTCCCTGCCAATAACTATTAGGATTGCCCCAAACAGTCCAACAATCAATACTCTGTATTGCAGTGCCGCCATCCGTAAAATTAGCAAGTGTCCCCTTCTTAATGACACCTTCGTTTTTCACACTGTCAAATGAAACATAATAGCAGTCGTCTCCCACCAGCACCAGCGGCGAATCACACTCTGTCCAGAAAGCATTATCATAGCGTGTATCGGTAGCCTTATAATCCACTGTCTGGCTGCCATACGTTATCCGCCAGTCCTGATGCTTCGCAAATGCGCTGTCGCTGCGGAACATGTAAGTATGCACCGCTCTTCCGATCTTATCCCATGTAGGATCGTCCCATGTGACATCCACCTGATAATACTGTCCGTCCAGCACGATCATGTTCCACGCATGGTTCATGGAATC
This sequence comes from Lachnospiraceae bacterium, assembly GCA_014804355.1. Classification (GTDB taxonomy): domain Bacteria; phylum Bacillota; class Clostridia; order Lachnospirales; family Lachnospiraceae; genus UBA3282. The sequence continues at coordinate 7,732 of JAAUZY010000002.1, read as the reverse complement.
ACTGGTGACCATATAGCAGTCGATTCCGACCTGCTTAAGTAGGTATTTATAAGCGAGTGCATAACCATCGCACACAGCCATACGCTTCGCAAATACTCCATAAATTGTGTGTGATTCATTGGGAACAGTTCCTGCATCTAAATTTTCCTTATCATATTCGCAATTAACCACCAGATAGTCATGCAAAACAATGGCTTTCTCCAGCGGACTCATGGTCTCGTCTACTGTTGCAAGCGCCTCTCCGATACCACGCTGAACTGCCGCGTCATCCAAAGTGTTATTGTAGGTTAAGTTGACGGTATACAAATATGACCCGCTTACGCTGGCTTGATAACGCTTTTCCACAAAATAAAGATCCGGATGCTCATTGATCACGCCGCTTACGAAGTCTCCCCAAACATCAATTGGTATCTTATACTGAAATACATTAATCGACTCATTGCGCGCCAGTATCTGTTCATAAAGATATTCCTCGGCGTCCTCACTGTATGTAGATTCCGAATAAACCGAAAGATTCCCCCGCTTCGCCGGTGCGCCTCCAAACTGATAGACCCCTTCTATCTCCCCTTGCACTATTGTTTCCGGCTGTTCTTCCGCCGTTATATTGTTTTCTGAAATCTGGGCAGGATAACGCAGCCCTTCCTCAAGGCCTCCGGCCTCTTCTTCGTCTCCATCCGGAATGTTCTCATCATCTGCAATATTTTCATCGTCCGACGGTGTTTCTTCATCTCCACCCGACTCCGATGATCCTTCCTCCTCCTCATCAGGTGCATCTGATTCTTCCGTCTGATCGCCGGATTGATCGTCCCCTGACGTTTCGGACTCATCATCCCCAAGGCCTTCTCCTGCAGCATCAGAAATTTCGTTCGAATCAGTCGTTTCCTCCTCCGGCCCCGATTCTATTTCGCCTTTCTCCGCCGCAGACTGATCTGTTGCGAAATCATCCTCATTTTCAGTTACTGTACTGCTTTCTGCCAAATCTTCTGCATAGACAGCACTCATCGGAAGCTGTGCAGACGAAATCACCATCACCGCTGTTAAAATGCCCGCTAACATTCGTTTTCCTGACAGTACTCGCTTTCTCGATACCATTTTCTTACCCCTCTCGTCAATCGTTTGTATTGCAGTGCTCTCCCACTTCGTCTCTGCCCTTGTAAGCAGAGACTTTCTCAAATCCCGGTCTTTGCCGTATTCTTACTTAGTGTCCCTTATGCTAACCTTATAGTAAATCCTTCATATATTCCCACCGAAATATCAGTTCCGAAAGAATACTCCTCCACTGATTCTTTATCAAAAAAAGTAAACCGTAACCCGCTGCTCTCTATCAAAAAAATGGACCAATCTTTGATGATTCGTATTTGGCGGAGCCATATAATAAATTTTTCCATCAACCAGTTCTGCACGTTCACCGTCCGGCAATGAATAAATATCTTCAATCGTATATACTTCTTCCTTTTTCAATGGTTCCATAAAATCGCCTTCTAAATTGTATTATATACTATTCAATTATAAATTACCACTTGGAAACCCGATTTTACCCGCATCGAAAGGGCAGAGACTCAACCGAATCTCTGCCTTTCTTTCGTTACTTACAATTTACATTTCTTTTATTTCTTCACAACTACACTCACAGTCGTAGACGCATCCCTGCTTACGCCGTCCCGTCCCACACATCTGACTGTAACGGGAATCTTATACGACGCGCCTTTTGCTGTTGCCTTAACGGCGTCTGCATCCAGAACATACACGGCAATTTGTGCCTGACCGGACGATCTGCTTGTAGATAATGTCGTCACCATCAAATCTGCTTTTCCGTCTTTGTTAACATCCAGTGAACCGCTTGCATTCTGAATCGCATAACATCCTTTCTTGTAATCGTGCGGCACATACAGATACATCGTCTCAGCCTTGGATTGCCCTTTTGCGCACGCATACAACGCAAGCTGTTTTACGGAAGCTGTTACCTTCGGCACCGACTGTTTCGGCTTGATCGTAAAGGTATTAGATGTTACCGTAATCGTTTCGCCACCCTCTCCGTATGCATCTTTCACTGTATAGTTTACTGACAATTGATAACTCTTACCTGCTTTCAGCTGCCCGACAGAGCTCGGTACAATTATCAGTCTGCCGTCCGAATACCTCGTGTATATCCGGAAAAGATTTTTATATGCACCTTCCAATTTGGCACCGCTTACGCTGTATGAACTGTCGAGATTCTTGAACATCGGCGTTACCGTAATGAAATTATTTGAACGATTATCATAATAACCGCCATCCCAGTCCAATTTCAGCAAATCAATCGAGCCTTTTGCCTTCACATTTACCGTCGCCTCTTTATTAATGATCTTCACGGCTAACGTGACACTGTTCAGTTCCATATCCCCCAGAAACGGTGTCAGCTTAAACTTATAGCTGCCGGGCTTGATCTGATTGCCACCCATTGCTTTCGCATAGTTTAAGGAAATCTCCAACCGGGCATTCATGTAAGCTATGTTGACAAGGCTCTGGTCCAATATCTGCTGCGCCTGCGCATTTGCTCCCTCTATCCTTACATCCGACAGGCTCACATAGGTACCGGTTGCCGCATTGTAAACTCTTGTTGTCGCTGCCGTCTGCGTTGTTTCCGACGGATATGCCGTATTCAAAGTAACTGTCGCCGGAGAGAGCTTTACTTTGGATTTCACAACTTTGACTTTTACCGGAACGGTCAGTAATTCGTACCAGTAATCCGAGTACAACGTAAGCTGCGTCTTTCTATCCTTGGTTCCGTTATAGCGAAGTCCGACGTTAGAGTTCTCCACTACTTCGATCTCCTCATCCGCGCAGATCACATCGAAATATCCTCTCCATACCGTGGCGGATCCCTTTACCAGATAGTTATTGTTTTTTGCGGCATTCGTGTAAATGTACTGGTAATCGGTCACTTCACCGAGCGCCGGACATACCTTATAATCCGCCACTTTCAGCTTAGGTTTCTTATATACTGTCTGTATCGTGAATGGCAGCTTGATCTCGTCCTTATATCCCGACAAACGAACATAAAGATTTCCCTTTGCAGCGGCATCCGACGGCTTCTTGCCGGTATTCAGAGTCGGTTTATGCTGCTGGATCATATATTTCCTGGTATACTTCCCATTCTTCGAAGTATATGTGTAAGACCGATCAATTTCAAACTCTGTGTTAGCTGCCGTCTCACTTCCTTCTCCCGATACCCATCTTACGGATTCAATCGATGCCGTGGAAGAAACATCTACAAGTCCCATAGACACAGAATCATAACTTGATAAATGGGTTGTATCCGTATAGAATACATTCACTTTATTGCTCTGCTTCACCTTCACTGCCGGAATACCCGTCTCAATTTTGATCTGCACCGGCACAAACACAGTCCCGCCATATGCCTTGGTCGTAATGGCAAGATAATAGTTCAGATTTCCCTTTCTCTTAATCTTCTCTTTTTCCTCGACCCGCAGCCAGACTCTATACTGATAGCTGCCGGACATGTTACTCTTTGTCACGTCCAGACCTTCGACCTTATCTTCTCCCTCTTGACTGTTTGTTTCCACGAGGGAAAACTCATTGATCTGATCGTCATTCTCTTCCAGATAAGGCAATACCACCTGCGCTATTTCCTTGCTGTAGGTATAATTCTCATTTATGGTTGTCTTATAGGTCGTCACTCTTGGAGTATAATCTTTCACCCTGACAGCAAACGATATGCTGTATCCCAGATCATCTTTCGCTGTCGCAACGATCTTGGCAAGTCCATCCGCGCCTTTCGGAATTGTAAGTACCAGCCTGTTTGTTCCTTCCTTTTTCAGTTTTGCTACCGCTGCATCACTCACGGCATAGTTAATATTGGGGTTTGTCACCACATTGCCGTCTGTATCGGTAGCCGTGACATTCAGATAAATCACACGCTGATTATTTTTCGTATCGGCATTTGCCGCCGTGATCTCATATTCTATTGTGCCATCTCCGGTAAGCGTTACCTTCTCCGGCGAATCTTCTGCAACGGCAAAAGTAATCTTTTTAATGGGCGCAGAATTTACAGCCATAAATTTCACCGACGCGGTCGTATCTTTCACGTTCGCGCCCGCAGTCAGAACATATTCGCCGTTCTGTTTTGCAAACACCGCTTTCTTCAGTGAAACTGCTGCCGATACCGTATAGGTACCTTTCACGGAAGCGGTGACACTGTAATATCCTGTTTCATCCGGCGCTGACACGCTGACCTTAGCGGCATCCTTTGCCGCCGGCGCTAAAGCCGACTGCTCATACAGAAGTGCGGGAATGCTTCCTCCCAGCGCATTAATACTTACCTTTAGAGGCGTTTCCCTCTTTACGATATATGCTTTTTTGCCCGTACTGTAATCACCGATTACCGACAGGTTATTCCCGATCTTCTCCGCATGTACTGCCACTCCTGTTTCATACGGATAATAACCAGTCTGTGTATAGCACGCCGTAAATGTTTTCGTTCCCGCTTCGTAGATGAGCGTATCCTGCTCCTTCCACTGCCAGTTCTCCGGAAGTCCTGCCTCCTTCAGCTTGCTTGAATAATCCAGCCACGTATAAGTATCAGGAACCATTTCCACTTCCGGTTTCTTAAGTACATCCAATGTAATTGTAAAGCCCTTATCCTTGTACTCCTCGTCTTTCATAACGGCGGATACTTTAACCGATCCTGACACACTTTCCGGAATCGTGATTTCCGTCATATTATTGTCGTACTCCGACACCTTAACGGTAACCGCATTGTTATCTGACGACCAGGTAAATCTGTCGCCCGCCATACTGACACTGCTGTCATATTGATCCGTATATGCCGGCGAAAGAACGCAGCCAACCCGATAGGTCTCTCCCGCTGCGACCTGATATACAGCCTCCGCCGTTCTGATCGCCCGATAAGAGTCATTGTCGGTTTCCGGTCTGGTAATCGAGAATCCCTGTATCTCGTTCACTACCTTGATCGAACTTTTAAGTATAATATCCTCTTCGGTCTTTGCTGTAATATAAGCCTGCCCGTAGTTCTGCGGCTCCAACAGACCGTCAGCGGATATCCTTGCAGTATTCGGATTACTGCCTGACCATGTGACACCCGTCAGATCCTGCCCTGCCGTATTATCATAAACAACCAGTGTACGCTTCTGCGTTTTGGTCAGAAGACCCGGAATGCTGTCATAACTTCCGTCCGCATTCTTAACGCGAATCACATAATCCCGCACCGTCACATGGCTGATCGCGGAAACCTTCTCATTTTCATCGGCCGTAGCACTTGCCGCAGACACGGTGATATCTGCTTCTCCGGCCTTACGCGCCGTCACAGTTCCGTCTCTGCCTACCGTTGCAACCGTTTCATCTGAGGACGTCCACGTCAGACCGGCTGCCGCCTCCTGCGGCTGTGCCGTTACTGTCAGCTTCTTAGATGCTCCCTTGTTCAAGGCGATTTCCGTCTCACTGATCGTAAGTGCAACCGGCGCTTTCGCCTCTGCTGTAGTTACTTCCCCCAGATCAAAGTCCTTCAAATAACTCCATGCATTATTCTCCGACTCATATAACTCTGCACTTACCGCATATTTCGTATTCGGAAGAAGACCGCCTGCTTTTACCTTTGCTTTATACTGATTATCTTTATTAAGATACACTGTTTTGCTCTGCATACTGCCGCCGTCAGCAGATTCCAGAGTTATTTCAACCTTCGTCCTGTTCTCCAACTCACCTGTCTTCTTGGCAAGCCGCACATCAAATGTAACGGAGGTTGCTTCCGTCTCCTGCAATACAGGCTCCGCTTTCAATTCATGATCTACAGCTGACGTAGTAAATTCTGTCTTAACATCTCTGACAACATTCTGTCCGGCCGTACTGGAGGATGAAGTATCCTTTATTTCCACTAAGACCTCGTAGGGTGTTCCCTCTTTCAGACCAGTCAGTGTTTCTTTTCCGGTATAGGTTGTATTTTTCCATATACTATTTAAAAAGTTCCATACCGCAGCGCCCTTTTCCCGATAGTAGATATAAATATAACTGCTGTTATTCAGCACGTTCGCGCCACTGTCAAAGGTCCATTTCACCTGTGCAGACGTGTACCGGCAGTTATCCACCGACACGGACAGGCTTCTCGTATCCTTAAGTGTCCGGAACGTAGCCTGCGCAAGTATATCCTCGGGATACCGGTTCGGAACAAGCTTCACTTCATACTCTGTGTCTTCTTTCAACCCATTCAAATATTCTGTGTCGCCATCCTCATTTCCATAATAACACGAATTGCCTCTTATCCACTGTGTCGCACCTTTTTCTCTGTAATATAAGTCCGCACTGTTATATTTGACGGACTCGTCCCGTGCCGTCAGTACAGCCTTAATCTGAGCAGTCGTACACGTAATGGACTCTGCCGTCAGAGAAATCTTCTGGCTGACCGCCTCCAGAGAAAAGTACTTCTCATAAACGCCGCTGCTGATTAAAATCTTCCAATCATTCACCGCGTTGGGTTTTATACTGCTCGAATAAAAAACAGCCTCGCTCGTCCAATTATTGTCCGCCGTCAGACGCGTACTGATATAGTCAGTATAGTCTGCACTCTTCCAACTGCGTGTGTCTTGATCATAATACTGCACCGCAATAGAATACGTTCCGCTTAATGCCTCCGTTCCTGTCAGTTCCGCCGTCACCTGCACGCCCTGCATCAACGTTTTCACCTCTACCGCAGCTGTAACTGACGCAACGGCAGTTATGAAGGAATCCGCCTTTGAGATTCCGTCCACTATGACCAGTACCTCATATTCCGTATTTCCTACCAAGAAAGTCAGATTCTGCACGCTTTTATAGCTATTAGAAGAATCCAGCGTACCTGTCTTTGTTCCGCTATTCTTCCAATCCTTACTGCCTGCAACACGATATTTGACTGTGTACGAATAATTTCCTTCTGTTACACCCGATAATTCCACACTCAGTTCAGCCTTGGTGCCGTCCTCCGCGTCGGGTGTTACCACTACATTGATTTGTTGCTCAGTAAGTGCAGAAACTGCAGTCGTAAAGTCGACTACTTTCGTCCTGTAGGCAACATATTTCATCGAAGTGGAATCCGTATCGTCCAATTCTACTTCCAGATCCTTATACTCCGTTCCTGCCGTCAGATTGCTGAGTTGCAGATTGATACTGCCGCTTGCTATGTTACTGGTATTCACATAATCCGTGCTTGTCTTGGAGTCTCCCATGCTGTCAATATAAGATACTCTCGCACAAATATACCGGTTATTCCCCGTATATGTACCAACCGTCACTTTGATCGTGGCTCCGGAAGAAGTAATATTCGTAACCTCGGCTTTAATGTCCGATGCCGCAAACGCTTTTGTCCGGATTTCCTTCGTATCATAGACCGTCTCCATATCCGTGGCAGTCAACTCCACCACATAATCCGTATCCGATTCCGCAGGAAGTGTTATCGTATTTGTATTATAATAATAAATGACATTCTCATAGTATAACCATTCGGTTTCCTTTTCCTTACGATAACGGATACGTCCATTGTTATTGGATATCATCTCAGTCTGCACCGTGATGCTGGCATCCTCCGCCGTCACCTGCGTCAAGACACCTTTTTTCTCTGTAGCCATTGTATTTACGCTAATTGACTGCTCGTTTGTGCCAAGCACCGCCAGAACATTATTGGAACTGTCACGAATCTGCAACTCCGTAATCAAAAGTTCTCCGCTTGCCGCTATGCCTGAAA
>JAAUZY010000001.1 GCA_014804355.1 Lachnospiraceae bacterium | reverse complement strand
GGCAGGATTTGGTGTTATAATGTAAAACGGTCTTTTTTGAAAGGAGGGTTTGAGATGAAAGTAAGGTCATCAGTAAAACCGATCTGCGAAAAATGCAAGATCATTAAAAGAAAAGGAAAGATCAGAGTAATCTGTGAGAATCCGAAACATAAGCAGGTACAAGGTTAATCCCCGAACGATATAGTTTGACGGGGTTCTTGCCTATTTTATATAGATAGATGCCGGAGCCTAATGGGAGATTACTTTTTGATACCAACAATTATGTTTGGAAAGATCGGATACCTGATCCGGTTGGGTAGAACCTACCCCAATCAATTAGTAAGGCGAGCAAAGCTCGCTTACGGGAAATGCTTCGTAAACTCGGATGCAATCTCGTATGAAACGTAAAGAAAATGGAGGAAACGTAAATGGCTCGTATTGCAGGTGTTGACTTACCCAGAGAGAAACGTGTGGAGATTGGACTTACTTATATCTACGGTATTGGCAGAGTAAGCTCCAACAAGATTCTGGAGGCAGCAAACGTAAATCCTGATACCCGTGTCAGAGAATTAACTGACGATGAGGTAAAGAGAATTGCCGAGGTGATCGACAAGGATTACATGGTGGAAGGTGATCTGAGAAGAGAGATCGCACTGAACATCAAGCGTCTTCAGGAGATCGGATGTTACAGAGGTATCCGCCACAGGAAAGGACTTCCGGTTCGTGGTCAGAAGACTAAGACCAACGCAAGAACAAGAAAAGGTCCGAAGAGAACAGTAGCAAATAAGAAGAAATAAGATGAACCCGGAATCGGGGATTCTGAAAAGTTGTGTAGTAATTGAAGTTAGCAGATTAGGAGAAAGTAGGTTAGTTTATTATGGCTAAAAAAGTTACAAAAAAAGTGACAAAAAAGCGTGTAAAGAAAAACGTTGAACGTGGACAGGCACATATCCAGTCTTCTTTTAACAATACGATCGTTACCTTGACAGATACAGAGGGTAATGCGTTAAGCTGGGCAAGTGCAGGTGGTCTTGGTTTTAGAGGTTCAAGGAAATCTACTCCATATGCGGCACAGATGGCTGCAGAGACAGCGGCTAAGGCTGCTTTAGTACATGGTTTAAAGACAGTAGATGTTATGGTTAAGGGTCCGGGTTCGGGTCGTGAGGCAGCAATCCGTGCATTGCAGGCATGCGGTCTGGAAGTGACAAGTATCCGTGACGTGACTCCCGTGCCTCATAACGGATGTCGTCCGCCTAAGCGCCGCCGCGTTTAATTAGAACAATGTGAAAGTATTGGAAGAAGGCGTCTATGACGTTGTAAACAAAATTATAATGAGAGGAGCCAAAAGATATGGCAGTAAACAGAGTCCCTGTATTGAAAAGATGCAGATCACTTGATTTAGATCCTACTTATTTAGGATATGATAAGAAATCCAACAGAACATCGGCGAGAGCCGGCAAGAAGATCAGCGAGTATGGTCTTCAGCTCAGAGAGAAACAGAAAGCTAAATTTATCTATGGTGTATTGGAGAAGCCTTTCAGAAACTATTATGAAAAGGCAGAGAGAATGAAAGGTATGACCGGTGAGAATCTTATGGTCATGCTGGAGTGCAGACTGGACAGTATCGTGTTCAGAATGGGCTTTGCAAGAACAAGAAGAGAAGCCAGACAGGTCGTAGGCCATAAGCATTTTCTCGTAAACGGCAAGCCGGTGCATATTCCGTCTTACCTGGTTAAAGCAGGCGACGTGATCGAAATAAGAGAGAAATCCAGATCTCTGCAGAGATATAAAGATATCCTCGAAGTGACGGCAGGAAGACTTGTTCCGGAGTGGTTAGAGGTAGATCAGGAAGCATTGAAGGGCACCGTGAAATATCTTCCCACAAGAGAGATGATCGACGTTCCGGTCAACGAGATGCTTATCGTCGAGTTGTACTCTAAATAATAACAGTGGTTTTCCAACATGTTCGCAAAGGAGGGTATTTGCGTGTTTGATTTTGAGAGACCTAATATTGAGGTTGCAGAAATCTCAGAAGATAAGAAATATGGCAGATTTGTTGTAGAGCCTTTGGAGAGAGGTTACGGTATTACCCTTGGTAATTCTCTTAGAAGAATTATGCTTTCTTCTTTGCCGGGCGCAGCAGTCAGCCAGGTTAAAATCGAAGGTGTTTTACATGAATTCAGCTCTATTCCCGGCGTAAAGGAAGATGTTACGGAGATCATTATGAACATCAAGAGCCTTGCGATCAAGAATAGCAGCGATACCAATGAACCTAAGACCGCATACATCGAATATGAGGGCGAGGGCATTGTCAGAGCGTCTGATATTCAGGTGGATCAGGATATTGAGATTTTAAATCCTGATCAGGTGATTGCCACATTAAGCGGTAAAGATACAAAACTGTACATGGAATTGACGATCACAAGGGGAAGAGGATATGTAAGCTCTGACCGCAATAAGGTTGAAGATCTTCCGATCGGTGTGATCGCGATAGATTCTATTTATACACCTGTTGAGAGAGTCAATGTGACTGTAGAGAACACCCGTGTAGGTCAGATTACCGATTTTGATAAACTGACACTGGACGTATACACGAACGGGACGTTGGTTCCCGACGAGGCAGTCAGTCTGGCTGCTAAGGTACTGAGCGAGCATTTAAGCCTTTTCATTGATCTGTCCGAGAATGCCAAGACCGCAGAGGTTATGGTAGAGAAGGAAGACGATGAGAAAGAGAAAGTATTGGAGATGAGCATAGACGAGCTCGAGCTGTCTGTACGCTCTTACAACTGCTTAAAGAGAGCCGGCATCAATACCGTGGAGGAACTGACCAACAAGACTTCCGAGGATATGATGAAAGTCCGTAATTTAGGACGCAAGTCTCTGGAGGAAGTATTGGCGAAATTAAAAGAATTAGGCTTACAGCTGAATCCAAGCGACGAGGCCTGATCTATATATGAATGGCGTGCAGGATAAGCCCGAAGAGCACCCGTGCGCCTGCTCATGAATGGAACTGTTAACACATTCGGTAAGTAAGTCCGAAGCGCGTGGCCGGATGTACACCATGTTGTGGGAGAGAACTCCCCAGTGAGAAAGGAATTTATTATGGCAAAATACAGAAAACTCGGCAGAACGTCTGATCAGAGAAAAGCATTACTGAGAAGTCAGGTAACGGCTCTGCTGTACAACGGCAAGATCATTACGACTGAGGCAAGAGCGAAGGAAGTGCGTAAGATTGCGGAAGGTCTGATTGCTTTAGCCGTAAAGGAAAAGGACAATTTCGAGACCGTTAAGGTTACGGCGAAGGTACCCCGTAAGGATAAGGACGGCAAGAGAGTTAAGGAAGTAGTGGACGGCAAGAAAGTTACCGTTTTCGATACGGTTGAGAAGGAGATTAAGAAAGATATGCCTTCAAGACTGCATGCCAGAAGACAGATGTTAAAGGTGTTATATCCCGTAAAGGAAGTGCCTTCCACACCTGCAGGCAGAAAGAAAGGCACCAAGGAAGTTGATCTGGTTGCAAAGCTTTTCGATGAATACGGCGCTAAGTATGCGAGCCGTAACGGCGGATACACAAGAATCATCAAGATCGGTCCCCGTAAGGGAGATGCGGCGATGGAAGTAGTGCTTGAGCTTGTATAATAGATATGAAATGATCAAATACCCTGCACAGGTGTGCGGGGTATTTTTGTATAGAAAATTCCTACGTTCATGCACGAGTTTGCGGAGATGCGCAGCATCTCATAAGTAATATCTCGCAGAGTGAATTTGCGAAGCAAATTTACTTTTTTGTAGGGAAACATGTTCTGTGAGGGATAAAAGATATAGCGGCATATTTTTGGAAAACAGATATAATTATATATGTAAATTGATCTAATTGGTATAATTTAGTGAAAAAACGCAAAAAATACAAAAATTATAATTTTCTTGTAGAATTTATTTACAAATATGTTATAATAGTGCTGTGTGTAAAAATATAGTGTATTGGAGGAACATTACGATGAGGTTGAAGCAGAAGATTCTTATGATTGCAATTTTACCGTTGTTACTTCTTGGTATTGTGATTATTGTTTTCGGTGACAAGCAGATCACGAACGTGTTGGTAGAAAACACGGAGGAAGGTTTGCAGGCGACGGCGATAGCTGTACGAACCACCTTAAGGAAAATGAATAATGAGCCATATAGACTGAATGAGAATAATGAACTGGTTAAAGGTGATCTCAACATTTCCCAGACACCGGATCTGGTAGATGAAATTAAGGAAGGTACAGATATTGACGTTACGATCTTTTACGGTGACACAAGATATATGTCCTCTATAATTGATGAGAACGGACAGCGTATTATCGGTACGCAGGCAGGACCCAGAGCGATCGAGACTGTATTGGGTAAAGGTGAGGAATTCTTTGCCACGGATGCTGTCGTAAATAATGCAGATTATTTCGGATATTACGTGCCGTTATTTGATTTCGGGACAAATGAAGTAATCGGTATGGTATTTGCGGGAATGCCTCAGGCGGAAGCAAGGGCTCAGATCAGAAGAATTATCGCATTGATCGTAGCACTTGTTGTCATTGTCGGTGTTATTTGTGCGATTCTTATTTTCTTCACAGTTAATAAGATGGTTAAGCATCTGGCGGGTGGTGTGACGGCTTTGTCACAGCTCTCGGAAGGAAAGCTGAATATTCATATAGAAGATAAGGTTTTGGAGGAGAAAGATGAGATCGGCGATATCTGTCGGGCAATCGATAAGATGAAAGAGAATCTTTCGGGTATCATCGCTACGATCAAAGAGGATAGTGCCATCTTGTTGGATGCATCCGATAAACTTCGTGAGAAGACCGATGTTACCACAGAGCATGTAGAACAGATGGAGAAGGCTGTTAACGAGATTGCGATCGGTGCAGGAAGCCAGGCTGAGGAGACACAGGATGCTACAGAGTCTATTATTCTGATGGGTAATATGATCGAGGAGACTGCAAGTGAACTGGCAAATCTGAATGAGAGAGCTAATTCGATCAAAGAACGCGGTGAGGTTGCTATTGGAGCGCTTCGTGAATTGCAGAGTACCAATGAGAAGACCAGTGCAGCTATCAATATCATTTATGAGCAGACCAATGTAACGAATGAGTCAGCTCAGAAGATTAAAGAGGCAACCGCTCTGATTACCAATATTGCGGAAGAGACCAATCTCCTTTCACTGAATGCGTCTATTGAGGCAGCACGTGCAGGTGAACAGGGTAGAGGATTTGCAGTCGTTGCTGCACAGATTCAGAAGCTGGCTGAGCAGTCTAATGAGTCTGCAAGACAGATTGAAGGAATTATTCTTTCTCTGATCGAGGATTCTGATAAGGCAGTTGCTACCATGAATGAAGTAAAAGAAATTATGGAGCTGCAGAATGAGAATGTTACTAACACAGGTACGCAGGTAACACAGCTTCTGAGTGATGTAGACGAGTCATTGATTATGATCGGTGATGTGACAGAGAAGACGAATAAAGTCAATGATGTACGAAGCGGTGTAGTAGATACGGTACAGAATCTGTCAGCGATTGCACAGGAGAATGCGGCAAGTACACAGGAAACATCTGCATCTGTTACAGAGATCAGCGGTATTATCACAGAGATTGCGGGCAATGCTGCAGAGCTTAAGGGCATTTCCAACAGAATGGACGACAGCATGTCAATGTTTGAGATGTAAGACATATGACCGGAAGTGGTCAGTCTTAAGAAATATCAGGAATAATAAACCCTCGAGAATATACTTTCCCGGGGGTTTATTCCTTGAAGGATACATATTCCGAGTTTGTGAAGCGTAAGCGAACAAATCTCGCAATCGAGCAAAGCTCAATTTGTTACAGTACGATCTGGAAATGTTGGTAGTCCTTACAGGAGTTCCAGTTGCCGCCCCATGTGAATCCATGTTCCGTGAACAACTTGTAGCACAAGTCGTTTTCATCAATTTTATAAGGAAAATCAAGGGATCGATCCGTGTACACTTCGCTGCCCTTGGGGGAAATATAGGTTTCTCCGGTGCCATCCTTATTGAATACGACGTAAGGGTTGTAGAATGGGTTAATGTCGATGGCACAGCCGAGTGCATGTTTTGACAGATTCGTAGTGCCGTCCACCACCCGGTAGTTAAAACAGGAAGTATTATTATCCATCATAGAGAGCGTGTCATCGCCGTCATATTCATCTATGAGACGGATTCGCTCGATCCGATAGTCGTTCTGATACAGTTCATAGAATATTTCTACCATATCCTGTGCAATTGCCTTGTTGCAGATCAGTTCACCGATTTGCTCTTCGCCGTTAAAATCAATGTAGAGCAGCCCTACATAATTTAAGTCCTCATAAGCTATGGTACAGCCACTTTCGGGATAGGAGATTCCCGTGATCTTATCCTTGATGCTGTTACTCAGAGGTTCATAATAGAACCCTGTCTGATAAGTAGTTCGCTCCGTATTAGCTGCCATATTGTCCGGCTCCTTACGGTCTGCTGCGGAATCCGAAGTAGTGCTTTCGTTTCCGTCAGGGATCGTGTCTTTAGGAGTATTGTATGCGGTAGGCTCGTCTGAAGTTTCGATGCTTGAGCCATTCAGTGCATTAGTAGGGGCTTCAGCGTCCGTGATAGAGGGTCCGGAATCAGTGCTTCCGGGTTCCGCTTTTTCTGTGTCAGCTTCGGCACTGCCGATTGCTTGATCTTCCGATGCAGTACCGTATGCGATCTCCGGATTGGCTTTGGCGTATTCCTCCAGTGTTTCCGAGCCGATCAGAAGATGGGTAAGGAACGCGCATACCATAATCAGCAGCACGATAAACAGGAAAGGTCCGGCGGCAAGATGTAATAATTCTTTCGGAGTGTCGGGCAGTTTATTTGACGATGTATTTTGTGACATATATGTCATATCTCCTTTCTCAAGGTAAATTCCGTGAACCTCTAAAAGTATATCATAAAACCTTGTGTTTTGGGGGATTAGTTAGTATAATAAGCGATGAATTGAATAAGTTATCACAGACTGAATTGGTACAGTGCAACTGTGAAGAACAGGGTTCTGAACAGTTACGTTACAGCGTTAAAGTGTATACGCATGAATTTGTAATAGGAGTTATATATCGCAGATGGGAATCATTAAGACAGATAAACTGGTATTTGAATATATAAGGCGTGACGAAGAGGGCAACGTGGAAGGAATCACCCGTGCGGTGGACGAGGTAGATCTGGATGTGAAGCAGGGCGATTTCGTTGCGATTCTGGGACATAACGGTTCAGGCAAGTCCACACTGGCCAAGCATATCAATGCGATCCTGTATCCCACCGAAGGGGCAGTATGGGTGGACGGTATGGATACGCGGGACGAGAAAGATCTGTGGAATATCCGTCAGGAAGCGGGTATGGTTTTCCAGAATCCCGATAATCAGATCATCGGACAGGTGGTCGAAGAGGATGTGGGATTCGGACCGGAGAATATGGGCGTGCCTACGGAAGAGATCTGGGCGCGCGTAGAAGAGAGTCTGAAAGCGGTGGGGATGTACGCATACCGCAAATTCTCACCGAATAAGTTATCCGGTGGCCAGAAGCAGAGAGTTTCGATAGCAGGTGTAATTGCAATGCACCCCAAATGCATTATTCTTGATGAGCCGACGGCGATGCTTGATCCCAACGGACGCAAGGAGGTAGTTCGCGCCGTCAGGGGATTAAATGATGTGGAAGGGATCACGGTGGTGTTGATCACTCATTATATGGAAGAAATTATTCACGCGGACAAAGTTTTCGTCATGGATAAGGGGAAGGTCGCAATGGAGGGAACGCCGCGTGAGATCTTTTCACAGGTGGAAAGGCTCAAGGAACTGCGTCTGGATGTGCCGCAGGTGACACTGCTTGCCTATGAATTGCAGCAAAAAGGCGTAGAACTGCCGGACGGAATCCTGACGGTGGAGGAACTGACACAGCACTTGCTAAAGGAGTATAAAAAGAAATGAGGGCACAGACGAATCTTTTCACATATGAGAGCTGTGTCCCTGTCACGAACCTGTGATGAAAAGACAGTATGAGCAAATGGGAGTAATTAATCGGACGTACGGATGTGTAGAGCGTATCAAGGGAATGAGGATTAAAACAAGATGTCGATTATATTAGATCATGTAGATTATGTATACGGTGAGGATACGACGCTCGCGGTGCATGCACTGAACGATGTAAATCTGGTGATCCCCGACGGTCAGTTTATCGGGCTGATCGGGCATACCGGCTCCGGAAAGTCTACGCTTGTGCAGCATTTGAACGGGCTGATCAAGCCTACCGGCGGCAGTATATATTTTAATGGTGAGGATATCCATGCGGAAGGGTATGATAAGAAGAAGCTGCGGAGCAAAGTCGGACTGGTGTTTCAGTATCCGGAGCATCAGCTGTTTGAGATTGACGTTTTCAAAGACGTTTGTTTCGGACCGAAGAATCTGGGGCTGACGCAGAAAGAGGCGGAGCTTCGAGCCTATGCAGCGCTGAAGCAGGTTGGGCTTGAGGACGAATATTTTTACCAGTCGCCTTTTGATCTGTCGGGCGGACAGAAGCGCAGAGTAGCGATTGCCGGTGTGCTTGCCATGAAACCGGATGTGCTCGTGCTGGATGAGCCGACGGCGGGACTGGACCCGAAGGGAAGAGACGAGATTCTCGATCAGGTTGCCAAGCTGAAAGAGGAAACGGGCATCACGGTTATTCTGGTGTCTCACAGCATGGAAGACGTGGCCAAGTATGTGGACCGTATTATCGTGATGAATCAGGGCAGTGTGCTGTTTGACAATGTACCGAAGGAAGTGTTTAAGCACTATCGGGAATTGGAGGAAGTGGGGCTTGCGGCGCCGCAGGTGACGTATATTATGCAGGCACTCCATAAGAGCGGTATGCCGGTTGCGACCGACACTACGACGATAGAGGAAGCGGCGCGGGAGATACTGCAAATATTTTCTTGAAAGGAATAGGTTATGTTACGAGACATTACACTGGGCCAGTATTATCAGACGGACTCCGTTATACATAAATTGGACCCGAGAGTGAAACTGATAGCGACTATTTGTTTTATTATATCGCTTTTTGTGGTAAAGAACTGGGTGGGGTATGTATTGGCAGCCGTTTTTCTGGCGGTGATGATTAAACTGTCCAATGTGCCTTTTCGATATATGATCAAAGGCATGAAAGCGATTATTTTCATTCTGCTGATTACGGTCGTATTCAATCTGTTTCTGACACCGGGAGAGGTTCTTTGGTCAGTGTGGAAATTAAAAATCACGAAAGAAGGGCTGCACACGGCGGTAATGATGGCCGTACGGCTGTCTTTTCTGATCATAGGTTCCTCGGTGATGACGCTGACGACTACGCCCAACAGCCTGACAGACGGCATGGAGAAATTGATGAAACCGCTCAAAGTGTTCCGGGTACCGGTACATGAGGTGGCGATGATGATGTCGATCGCGCTGCGTTTTATCCCGATCCTTTTGGAAGAGACCGATAAGATCATGAAAGCGCAGATCGCAAGAGGCGCGGATTTTGAGAGCGGCAATCTGATTAAAAAAGCGAAAGCCATGGTACCGTTGCTCGTACCGCTGTTTATCTCGGCGTTCCGCCGGGCGAATGATCTGGCGATGGCGATGGAAGCCAGATGTTATCGGGGCGGAGAGAACAGAACGAAGATGAAACCACTGAAATATGCAGGCAGGGATCGAATCGCGTATGGGGTGCTGGCGGCGTACTTTGCGATGTGTGTGGTGATACGGATTTATTTGTGACGCGTTTGAGTTGAGTGAGTGTAGAGACATGAAGAGAGTTATGCTGACCGTAGCTTATGATGGGACGAACTATCGTGGGTGGCAGATACAACCGAATGGGGAGACGATCGAAGGCATCTTGAACAGGTGCCTTTCTGATCTTATGGGAGAAAAGACAGAGGTGACCGGCGCCAGTCGTACGGATTCCGGCGTGCATGCCATGGGGAATGTGGCTGTTTTCGATACGGATAGTCCGATCCCGGCGGACAAAATAGCTTATGCACTCAACAGAAGACTTCCGGAGGATATCAGAGTCCGCAGATCCGAGGAGGTACCGTCGGACTTTCACCCGCGCCACTGCGTCAGCCGTAAGACCTATGAATATCGAATCTATTGCGCGCCTTTTCCCATGCCGGTGAAAAGGCTGTATACCCATTTTACTTATGTACCGCTGGATATTGACTTAATGAGAGAAGCGGGAGAATATCTGGTGGGAACGCATGATTTCAAGAGTTTTTGTACCGTGGGAGCCCAGGTGGAAACTACAGTGAGACAGATAGAGTCTCTGGAAGTGTGGGCGGAACATAGCGGAAAAGACCGTACCGCGGAAGAAACGGGCCAAGCAGAACGGTATGCGGATCGTGAGATCGTGATCCGTGTGACAGGATATGGGTTCCTCTATAATATGGTACGGATCATAGCGGGAACTTTGATGGAAGTCGGCAGAGGGCATATTGCGCCGCAGGACGTGCAGCGTATTCTGGAAGCAAGAGACAGGCAGGCGGCGGGTCCTACCGCGCCTGCCTGCGGACTTACCCTGGTCGGGATCGAGTATCCGGAGCTTGGACGGATTACAGGTGAAGAATGATTTAAGCCGGATTGTGGTATTCGCAGCTAAAGTCATCGAATACGGCAGTGCACTCACCGACAGCATAGAGCCCGATTACGACTCCGGTGAAACCGCCGGCCACCTCACTGGATAAATATTTCGTGTATGCGGAGCCAAGCTTGATCTTCTGTGGATTTTCTGTTCCGGATACCAGATAGAAATGATATTCCAGAGCATCGGATTCAATGACCATCCGAGTCGTTCCGTTTTCCAACGGTACAGTGGTCTGAATATGTTTGATGTTGCCGATGTTTAGTTTTAATACCGCTTCATAACCAGAAGCAGATTTTGTGACATATATGTCATAGTGTTGCAATTCATCCATATACAGGGTTAATCCGGCTTCATTATGTGTCATAGCGGCACTGCTGTCGGATATGACAGAGGGTTTATATTCAATTTTGACTGAAACAGTCATATCAAAATCCTGTTGCCGGATACCGAGGAATGTGGGTGAATCCGCAACATCTAAAGTAATGTCAGAGCCGCGCAGCGTCAGCCGGTTGTTTCCCAACATGTAGTTGTTCATATGAGGATGGCGCAGGTAGATCCAGTCTAAATCCCAGGAGGTATTTTCAAAGGTATAATGGTTTTTGTGACGCTGCGGGAAATCTCCGGCGATCTCATAGGATTGTTCCGTGGTTCCGTCTGCTCCCGCGTGAAACCAGCCGTCCTTGTCAAAGAAGACAGGCGTGAGGAATACTTCCCTTCCCAGATGATGATAAGGCTGCCATTTATGGATCTGACGGAATCCCAGCGTGAGAAGGAACCAGTTGCCGTCCGCTGTACGGATCAGCTCGCCGTGCCCGATGCCCTGTATGATTCCGGGCGCTTTGTTACGGTTGGTCAGTACGGGATTGTGGGGATAATTGCGGAAAGGTCCCCAGACATTGTCGGATACGGCATAGGTGACCATATGACCGTACTCCGTGCCTCCTTCGGCGGCTACAAGATAGTATGTGTCTCCTATGCGGTACATATGCGGGCTTTCCAGATAACGACCGCCGGAACCCTGCCAGATCGGCTTACTGGGTGTAAGCTTACGTCCGGTACGGATGTCGATCTCGCATTGAATAACACTGCCCACGCCGTGTTCATCCGTGCCGTTACTGATAAAATATACATGACCGTCGTCGAATAGCAGGGAGGGGTCGATACCACCCTGATCTACGGTGATCGGGTCTGACCATTCACCGTGGATATCGTCCGTATATACATAGAAGTTTTCCTGTGTCGTATTATTATTGGTTACCATATAGAAGCGTCCTTCGTGAAAACGGAGCGTAGGTGCGAAGACGCCGCCGGAGCTGTTGACCTTGTCCAGCATAACCTGACTTTTTCGGGTCAGGGCATGTCCGATCGGTGTCCAGTTGACCAGATCGGTGCTTTGAAACAGCGGTACACCCGGGAAATATTGAAAAGAGCTGCAGGCAAGATAGAATATGCCGTCTGCCTCACAGACACTCGGATCGGGATAGAAGCCTTTGACAATGGGATTAGTATAGCGCATGTTATTTTCCTCCGTGTGGTATGTATTGATCTATAAATAATTATAGTGAGGCAGCTACGGAAACTCAATGAAAACTCAATACAAAAAAATATTGACACACGCGGAAGCGTATAATATAATAGGCAAGTGTGACAGTGTTTAGAAATGTCGAGCCAAAGCCCCGGCGAAGACATTTTAAATAAAGAAATAGATTATGACCCGATTAGTGGATTAATCTATGCAATGAAGAATAAACCGTTGTTACGAGGGTTGCCGAGTGTGGCCGGACATCCGCATGAAGGACCGGAAGAACAACACAGACAGTCGAAAGACAATCGCTAGTATGGAGGTAATACAATGAAGACTTTTATGGCAAGTCCGGCTACGATCGAAAGAAAATGGTATGTAGTTGATGCGACAGATATGACACTCGGACGTTTGGCATCTGAGGTTGCTAAGGTGCTTAGAGGTAAGAATAAGCCGATCTTTACACCGCACATTGACACGGGAGACTATGTGATTGTAGTCAATGCCGAGAAGGTAAAGGTGACCGGTAAGAAGTTAGACCAGAAGATCTATTATCATCACTCTGATTATGTAGGCGGTATGAAAGAGACTACCCTGAAAGAGATGATGCAGAAACATCCGGAGAGAGTTGTAGAGCACGCAGTAAAAGGCATGCTTCCAAAAGGACCTTTGGGAAGACAAATGTACACGAAGCTTCATGTGTATGCGGGACCTGAACATCAGCAGGCAGCACAGAAGCCGGAAGTATTAACATTTTAATTCACAGGGACTGAAAGGAGAAAATAATAATGGCTAAGTCAGCGAAAGCAGCAGCAAAATATTATGGCACCGGCAGAAGAAAGAAATCTATTGCCAGAGTATATTTAGTGCCGGGCAAAGGTGATGTTACGATCAATAAGAGAAGTATTGATGATTATTTCGGATTAGAGACACTGAAGGTTATCGTTCGTCAGCCTCTCGTGGCTACGGATACCGTTGATAAGTTTGATGTGATCGTTACCGTAAAAGGCGGCGGTTATACGGGTCAGGCGGGTGCTGTCAGACACGGTATTGCCAGAGCTTTACTTCAGGCGGATGCGGATTACAGACCGACTTTAAAGAAAGCCGGCTACTTAACAAGAGACCCTCGTATGAAAGAGAGAAAGAAATACGGTCTCAAAGCCGCAAGACGCGCACCACAGTTTTCAAAGAGATAATAAATGCCGCTTGCGGGCATTTTTATCGACTGAACGAGGAAACTTGTTTCCGAGTTTTCAAAGAGATAAACAGTTATCTGCGAACAGAGATATATGGAAACGCCATGGAATGCTTGCATTTCAGGGCGTTTTTATATGTCTCTGTTCATAGGAACGCAAGAATGACCGAGATGAAGCGAAGCGGAATCGAGGTTCTTCTTGCGTTCGCAGATAACGTCCGGAGGTTCATACAGAAATACGCAGCCCCACCTGGCATCCATTTCCTAGTGCATTCCCCCAAAATAAATTGATAATTTGTATAGTAATGATATAATTAAGGAGAAAAGTGTCCAATAACGGAAGAAAAAAGTTGCATAAGACGGGGAAGGCAAAGTGAACTATTCGGCGACGCAGATGGCAAAAAAATTAGGTATTTCGAGATCCTATTTATATTATCTAAAAGATCATGGTGTAGTCGAGCCGGAGATTGATGCAAACGGAAAGCCTGTTTGGTCTGATGACATCTATTATAAATTGAAGGATTATATTAAGAAAAACAGGATTACAGAGAAAGCAGAACCGAATGAGCCGCCATATAAGACGATTAAAATCAACAACAGGCGTTATTTAGGAAATAAATACAAGCTTTTGCCCTTTATCACGAGAATTGCAGAAGAGGAATGCAGCAATATCAACACTGTGGCGGATATATTTGCGGGAACGGGAGCCGTTGCGTCCGCGTTTACCGATAAGAAATTGATCACAAATGATATTATGTACAGCAATTACATCTGCCATGTGGCGTGGTTCGGCAGCGAAAGCTATTCCGAGGAAAAAATTATTGATCTGATTGCGGAATATAATGCGGCGTGTGTAGAGCAGGATAACTACATGAGTGAGAACTTTGCCGACACTTATTTTTCACGGGAGGACTGTAGGAAGATCGGATTTATCAGGCAGGATATAGAGGACAGATATCATGCCGGAGAAGTGAACGGCAGAGAACGGGCATTGGTGATCACCTCTCTTCTGTATGCGATGGATAAGATTGCCAATACCTGCGGACATTACGATGCATACAGACAGGGTGTGGAGTTCGAGCGGCATCTTGAACTGGCGGTTCCGCAGCCCGAAGCTGATCTGAATGAAAATAACATATGCTATAATACGGATACGAATGAACTGGCGGCGAGGATCGAAGCTGATTTGGTCTATATTGACCCGCCGTACAATTCAAGACAGTATTGCGACGCATATCATTTGTTGGAGAATGTAGCAAGGTGGGATAGACCTGAAGTGTTCGGCGTTGCCAGAAAGATGGACAGAACAGCCCTCAAGAGCGATTACTGCACTAAGAAAGCGGCGGCAGCGTTCGAAAGCCTGATCGATTCCATACATGCAAAATACATAGTTCTTTCCTATAATAATATGGCGGAGAAAGGAAACGACCGCTCGAATGCCAAGATCAGTGATGATGATATCATGCACATCCTGCAGAAAAAGGGAGTGGTAAAAGTTTTTTCGGAGGATTATAAGGCTTTTTCCACCGGCAAATCCTACATTAAAGAAAATCAGGAAAGACTGTTTCTGTGTACTTGTGACGGGGAAGCAAAAGAGATGATACCGTCCGCACTGAATTATACGGGGGGAAAATATAAGCTTCTGCCTCAGATATTACCTCTTTTTCCGCAGGATGCGGATCAGGCGGTGGATTTATTCTGCGGCGGATGCAACGTGGGCATTAATGTAAATTGCAGTAAGGTCTGGTTTAATGATGCCGATGAGCATTTGATCGGACTCCTTAATACATTGAAGAAATTATCCCGTGAAGTCGTGTTCTCATGGCTGTTTGAGACGATTGACCGGTACGGTCTGTCTCTTGTAAGCAGGGATGGATATGAATATTATGGGTGTGAAAGCTCTCAGGGATTAGCCGGATACAACGCGAAAAGCTACTATAAGCTGCGGGAAGATTTTAACAGCAGGGCGAAGCAGGATGATGAATACTATCTCATGTTGTATTTGTTGATCGTCTATTCATTTAATAACCAATTGCGGTTTAACAGAAAAGGCGAGTTTAATCTGCCGGTGGGCAAGCGGGATTTTAACATCAGAATGCAGGAGAAGCTGACCGGTTTTCTGGACCGGTTGAAGAGCGGAGACTATCGGTTTACCTGCGGTGATTTTCGAGATGTGAAGCCGGAGAAGTTTACAAATCAAAGCTTTTTCTATGTCGATCCGCCCTATCTGATTACCTGCGCGACTTACAATGAGCAGGGCGGATGGACGAGAGCGGATGAGAAGGAGCTGCTAGATTATCTGGAAGAGCTGGATCGGCGGGGGATTCGCTTTGCTTTATCCAACGTACTGGAGAGCAAGGGCATGAGAAACGATATTCTCGCGGACTGGATCGAGAGGAACCCGCAGTTCAAGGCGATACAGCTGTCGTATGATTATTCTAATTCCAATTATCAGACGCAAAAAAGTGATGTCACCAGAGAAGTGCTGGTGATCAATTATTAGATTCGAGGCGGCATGGCTGTATCTGAAGATCAAATTGACTTATGTCCAGCCGCCGTCCAGGGTGACGACCTGACCGGTCAAGTATGCCGGCGCATGAAGCAGAGAAACTACCATTTGAGCCACTTCTTCCGGCTGACCGATTCGGTCGGCCGGTATTTCGTTTTTCAGAGCAGTCATATCTTCTTCGGTAAAGCAACGATTCATATCCGTATCAATCACTCCGCAGGCGATGGCGTTCACCTGAATACCGTTGGGAGCCAGTTCCTTGGCGAGAGCCTTCGTAAAACTGTTGACGCCGCCTTTGGAAGCGGAGTATGCGGTTTCCATAGAAGCTCCCACACTGCCCCACACGGAGGAGATGTTGATGATCCTGCCGCTGTGTCTGCGCAGCATGAGCGGCACAGCCAGACGGCTTGTGTAGAAGAGGGAATCCAGATTAGTCTGCATAATCTGCCGCCAGTCATTGACGGACATCTCATGCAGTAATCCCACATAGGAGATGCCGGCATTGTTGACCAGTACGTCCAATGTGTTGACCTGAGCAAAAAGTTTCTCTACATCATCAGGGTTTCCCACATCCGCCGTAAATGGTGTGCAGCAGATACCGTACCGTGTTGAGAGCTGCCGGGCCAATGCAGTCAGCATGTCTGTGGACTGCTTACAGACGAGATAAAGATGATAACCTTCCTGTGCCAGATACTCTGCGACGGCGCGGCCGATCCCGCGGGATGCGCCGGTGATCAGAGCATATTTCGGGGGAGAGATGAGTTCTTTTTGCATAGTGTCGGGTTGATTCCTTTCTTTATTATAGGAAAGAGTTACGTATTGTCCGCGCTGCCTGGTTTTATAAAAACGTGCATTTCGTGTTATAATGTTCTATTATATAGAAAAAAAGACAGAATGCAAAGACAGTTTACGATTTTGTAGGTATGTAAGCGAAGGAATGGATTGTTATTGTATAAGCGGGGAAATGAAGTTTTCAAACCAGAAGAATGGAGGCAAGGGAAAAATGATATATGATCTGATCATAATCGGTTCCGGACCGGCAGGACTGTCGGCGGCAGTCTACGGCAGGCGTGCGGGACTGAATTTGTTAGTGATAGAAGAAAAGCCCATGAGCGGCGGGCAGGTACTGAATACTTATGAGGTGGATAATTATCTCGGTATGCCCGGTATCAACGGCTTCGACATGGGAGTGAAATTTAAGGAACATGCGGATGCCATGGGTGCACAGTATAAGACGGCATCTGTCACGGCGATTGCCGACCGGGGAGAGGTCAAAGGGGTTATCACTGCTGATGGGACGGAATACGAAGCGAAAGCGCTGATTCTTGCTGCGGGGGCGACACATAAGACGCTGGGGGTAGAAGGAGAGACGCAGTATGTGGGAAAGGGCGTATCTTATTGTGCCACATGCGACGGTGCTTTTTTTAAGGGAAGAGATGTGGCGGTAGTCGGCGGCGGCGACGTGGCTGTGGAAGATGCGATCTATCTGGCGCGGATGTGCAGGAAGGTGTATCTGATCCACAGGCGGGACAGTCTGCGTGCCGCCGGGAGCCTTCAGGACAAGCTGTTTAGTTCTGATCGTGTGGAAGTGTTGTGGAACAGGACAGTGTCGGCTATCTGCGGTTCCGATCTGGTGGAGAGCGTGAAGCTACGGCATGTGACGGAGCAGACGGAGGAAGTATTACCGGTGGAAGGCGTATTTATCGCAGTGGGAATGCAGCCTAACACGGCGGCATTTCGCGATCAGATTCCCTGCGACGACGGGGGATATGTGATCGCGGGGGAGGACTGTGCCACACAGGTGCCCGGGATTCTGGCGGCGGGGGATATCCGCACGAAGCAGGTGCGCCAGATCGTTACCGCGGTGGCGGACGGGGCATGTGCGGTGGCGTCGGCGGAGCGGTATTTGAATGGTCCGCGCAGATGAAAGTTAATATCTACGGAGCCGCGCTTTCGCTCCGTAAAAAGCGTAGCGGACACTAAGCTCGTGTAATACCTCGCTAAGTGCCGACGCTTTTTAAGGGGCTCCTTAAGATATTAACTTCCATCTGCGCTACGTATTGGCTGACTTCAAGGTTGCGTACCAGATTTACCTTTGTTACATTGTGTGAAATTTTTGAGAATTTGTAGAAATAGCACAAGAAGTTGCGTAAATACGCGATTTTAGTGGTATATGCTGTAGTTGACAAAATAAATTTTCAATGCTATATTATACCCAAGATGTAACAATTTTGTAACAAATGAGGTAAGCTATGAAGAAAAAACACGTAAAAATGGCAGCATGTACAATGGTCGCG
The DNA here is from genome assembly GCA_014804355.1 of Lachnospiraceae bacterium. Taxonomy (GTDB): domain Bacteria; phylum Bacillota; class Clostridia; order Lachnospirales; family Lachnospiraceae; genus UBA3282. The sequence goes on along the minus strand of JAAUZY010000001.1, from coordinate 76,063 downwards.
GTGCTTTCTTTTTCGGGCTTGGGACTTGAAGTAAACGCTTCGGGTAATGTGGGTTCCGTCCTGCCGTCATCGGGTATTGACTTTTCGCTGCAGAATGAAGATAAGTCCACTTCTCTTTCTTCCTTACAGGAAGATTCCGAGAAGGAGGCAGCAAAGAATGAGGAAGTAAGCGGAATCAGTGTAGGAAGTGTACAGGTCGGTGCATTTGCAGATATGGCGAGTACTGAAGACAAGGTCAGCACTGTTTCCAAGAAGATTGAAGATACGGTTGTTGTCAGCAAAGGATATACGGAAGATTTGAAGGAGGCAGCGAATATCGGGCTGTCGGAAGAGGAAGAAAGTTTTAAGAATCTGGTAATCGCGAAGGTCAATGACTATGTGAATGTCAGAGATCTTCCCAGTGAAGAAGGAAATATTGTAGGTAAGTTATATGATAAATCCGTCGGTAATTATATTGAAGAGGTAGACGGATGGTATAAGATCAGTTCCGGTTCCGTGGAAGGCTACGTGAAAGGCGAGTTCTGTGTAACAGGAGATGACGCGGTTGATTATGCGAAGGAAGTCGGTATCCGTATCGCTACGGTTACGACGGAAACGCTGTTTGTACGTGAGCAGCCGGGCTTAGAGGAATCCGTGCTCGGTATGGTTCCGCTTGAAGCTGAGCTGATCGTTACGGAAGAGCTGGACGGATGGGTGAAGGTAAACATCGAGGAAGGTGACGGTTATGTGTCTACTGATTATGTGACCCTTTCCACCGAGTTCGTGAAGGCAGAGTCCATTGAGGAAGAGAAAGCAAGACTTGCCAAGGAAGCGGCAGCCACTAAAGCGGCACGAGAAGCGGCAAGCAAGAAGATGGCTGAGAATTCTTCTTCGGGAAGCAAGGCTGATAGCGGTAAGACTTATGAAAGTCCTACCGGCAGTACGGGAGCTGACGTAGTAAAATTTGCAAAGCAGTTTGTCGGCAACCCTTATGTGTATGGCGGAACAAGTTTGACGAACGGTGCTGACTGCTCCGGATTCGTTATGAGCGTATACAGCAATTTCGGTGTGAGCCTGCCGCACTCTTCGGCAGCAGACAGAAATGTAGGTGCAGCCGTAAACGGTATAGAGAATGCACAGCCGGGTGATATCATCTGTTATTCCGGGCATGTGGGAATCTATGCAGGAGACGGACAGATCGTACACGCTTCCACGTCGAAGACCGGTATCATCGTTTCCAGTGCAACCTATCGTTCCATTCTTTCAATCAGAAGAATCTTCTAAAACTATATAAGATAGAGATCATAGAGGCGGCTGAGAAATCAGCCGCCTTTTTTTACTTGCACTCCCAACGGTTTGTGTATCTTGTACAAAAAGTAGGGCACGTCATTTTTTTTAAACCATGTGAAAAAATGGGTTATCCACATTGCAAAGGGACATATTTCAGCGAGAAATGAATTTATGCACGGAATTATCCACCTTATCCACAGATTTTTGACCGAATTGGTACTCTGTATTTATGGTAACCGAAAGAACGGATGTTTTGTGAAGTTGTCATGAAAAAACATTTTTTAGAAATAAAATGTATAAAATACTTGACTTTTGAGGTGTCAAAAAAGACGAAACATGTCTTATGAATTGTTGCAACAAGTAGGACAAATATGCTATAATGACTATACAATACTCCAATGGAAGGGATGAGTGATATGAAATTTATAATTATTGGGAAAAATATTGATGTAACAGACGGCTTACGGGCGGCAGTGGAGGACAAGATCGGTAAACTGGAGAAGTACTTTACCGAGGATACGGAAGTACATGTTACTTTGAGTGTCGAGAAGGACAGACAGAAGATAGAAGTAACGATTCCGATGAAAGGTAATATCATTCGTTCTGAGCAGGTCAGCAGCGATATGTATGTGTCCATTGATCTGGTGGAAGAGATTATCGAGAGACAGCTTAAGAAGTATAAGAACAAACTGATCGACAAGAAGCAGGCGGGTTCTTTCTTTAAGCAGGAGTTTATGGAGAAGGACTTCATGGAAGATGAGGACGTACAGATCATCCGCAGTAAGAAGTTTGATATCAAGCCCATGTATCCGGAGGACGCATGTGTGCAGATGGAACTGCTCGGACACAACTTCTTCGTGTTCTGCAATGCGGAGACAGATCAGGTCAACGTAGTTTATAAGAGAAAAGGTAATACCTACGGATTGATTGAGCCGGAAGAATAAGGAGTTAACCATCACCCTGTCAGCAATGACAGGGTGATATTATGTGCAAAAGAAGCAGATGCAATACTGTGTCTAAGTATGTATAATAAGCAGAGGAGTAACTGTTCAGAAGGTGCTTATGCGAAGTGTTTTTTTGTGAAGAACAGGCTTCTGAACAATTACGAAAAGGAATATAAAGTGTAAGATACGGGGTTTAGAAGGCAATGATATATTTGACGATACTACACATAGCTGCCGTTTTGGTTTGTATATTTTTTCTGGTATATTGCTTTCGGGTTAGTCCGGTGGAAATCATGCCGGTATTTACCTGTGGACTCGTACTGCTTCTCTATGTGCTTGCGATGGCAGGGCGGCTGTCGTGGATCGACGGGATTGCGGCATTGGCGGTGGTGTCGTTTGGTGTTTGGCTGATGAGCAGGCGGCGGGAACAGCGGAAAGAGTTTGGCAGGGTATGCCTGAATAATATGACAGAAGCGTCATTTCTTACGGCCGTGTTTTTGCTGATCGTGACAATGCTGTGTACATCAGGCAAAGTCGTAACATGGTGGGATGATATCAACTTCTGGGCGACAGACGTGAAATCATTGTATTTCTTAGACGGTTTTGCGGGGAAATATGCTAATGTGGCGCCCGAATTCGGAGATTATCCGCCGGCAGCACAGTTGATTAAGTGGTGGTTTCTGCATTTGAGTCCCCACGAATATCGGGAAGGATTGGCGTTTGCCGGTTACTATGTGATGAATCTGGTGTTTCTGCTGCCGCTGCTTAGGGGACTAAAAGGCAGGAATGTGTTTGTAATGTTTTTTATGGCGGCAGCGTTGTGGTTTATGCCGAGTATAGCGGAGGTATACGGCTACGACGGTTTCTGTGCTGACCTGACTATGGCGTGTATCTACGGCGGTTTCCTGTACGCGGTGACCGATATGCCGCAGGGAAAAAGTATCTGGATTTCGGGGACACGGGGCGAATCTCGTAAAGTTCATTCCGAAGAAATTTACTATTACGGGAGGCTGGGGCTCTATCTGGGAGTTCTGGTATTAGTCAAATCCATCGGTTTTGTCTGGGCGTTATTCGGATTGATATTTATGTTGCTGTATCAGCGCAATGAAACTGTGGCAGCAGATGAGCATAAATCGCGCGGACTGTCATCCGTGGCAGTTCGCCATAAATTCCGGGGATTGTTATCCGTGGCGGCTGTGGCATCAGTACCCGTGCTTACGGGCGGCAGTTGGATGGTCTTCTGCCTCATTATGCGGCGCGTGACGAAGACGACGGCTACGGCGGTGAAGTATATGACCACCGATGAGTATGGTATCTCCGGCTACACGGGAGAATTTGCAAAGGCTTTTCTGAAGGCATTCGTGAGTTCTCCTCTTCATAAGGAGAAGAGTGTTGTTATTGATCTGACGCCGCTTGGTCTGTATCTGTGTATCTGTGTGCTTGTGATTCTTATGCGTCCGCTGCTGTCCGGATGGCAGAGACGGATCATATTATGGTTTACCGTGGTCAGCGGCGCGCTTTTCTATGGAATCATTTTTGTGGCGCATATCACGATCTTTGCTACGGAGACGCAGTATTTGGAAGCGGCGGGGATGATCTCGTCCATCGAGCGTTACGGGGCGCCCTTTACCATTGGCACGCTTCTGTTCCTGGCAGGCATATGGCTGAATCGGGGAGATGTGGTATTTCAGAGCGAAAAGCTGCCGGCCTTCCTGCGAAAATACGGTGCATACTTGTGTTTTATCCTTTTTGTGGCATTGACAGCGGGCTATCAGATTGGGTATCATGGTCTGGTCGGTTATCGGCAGGAAACAGAGGCGAAGCTTGCCGAACGTGCTAAGATGATCGGTGCGGATGAGGCGAAATTTTTGGAAACGATACGGATTCTCGATACGGACACAGGTGCGAGAGTGTGTTATATCCGCAGAGGCGATACGCCCCGCTGGGTGAATAACAGTTATACGGCTTACGAGGCTTCTCCGATATCGGTAGTGTACAAGAGCGTCAATCTGGATGATGCGCCCGCGGAATGGATGGTGCAGGAGATCCGAGCCTCCCATGCAGCCTATCTCTATGCGGAGGATACGGAAGCGGACGCAGGCGCGGTTTTCGATGAGATTACGCGTGAGGGCGCTTTTGCCTGCGGTGTGTTGTACCGTATCGAGGATGACGGTGTGAATATGGAACTGACACGCGTGTCAAAAGACGCCTAGGTTTGAACTAAGAAGGAGAACAGGAAATGGATTCCTATTATGATATACCGGTAATCATACCTGCGTATGAACCGGATGAAAAGTTGATTACACTTCTTTGCACACTGGAGGAGACGGGAATCCGTCATGTGATTGTAGTGGACGATGGCAGCGGGGAGCGGTATGAGAAGCTTTTTGCACAGGCGGAGGCGGTGGATAACTGTACCGTGCTGCATCATGCCGTGAATCTGGGTAAAGGCCGGGCGCTTAAGACGGCGTTCAATCATTGTCTGTGGGTATACGGCGACGCTGCGGGCTGTGTAACGGCGGACTCCGACGGACAGCATACGCCGAAAGACATTCTGGCATGCATGCGTAAGCTGTGGGAGAATCCGACGGCACTGATATTGGGATGCAGGGATTTCGACGCGCCGTCCGTTCCGGCAAGGTCATCTTTTGGCAACAAGTGTACGAGGAAGGTATTTCGGTATCTTTTGGGATTATCCGTCTCAGATACCCAGACCGGACTTCGGGCGATTCCGGCTTTTTTCATGAAAGAATTAATGCAGGTAAAAGGGGAGCGGTTCGAGTACGAGACCAATATGCTGATCGAGACGAAAAATCTGAACATTCCGATTACAGAAGTGCCGGTGGAGACGGTTTACATCGAGGAAAACAGAACCAGTCATTTCAATCCGATCAAGGATTCCGTGCGGATCTATCTGGTGTTCGGGAAGTTCCTGTTCTCGTCGATCTCATCAAGCGTGCTGGATCTGTTGCTTTTTCACATGTTCTGCATGATGTTTGAACCGCTTGGAGAGACTGTGCGCGGCATTCCGTATATTGTGGCGGCGACCGTGTGCGCGCGGGTGATGTCCGCCGTATATAATTTCCTGATCAATTACCGGGTCGTATTTAAGAGCAAGGGAAATCTTGCGGCCACCGCGGGCAAGTACTGTCTGCTGGCCCTCTGCCAGATGTTGTGCAGCGCTTTTCTTGTAAATGCGTTATATGGTCTGATCGGCGGAACGGAAGTGCTAATCAAGATGCCGGTGGACATTCTTCTGTTTTTCTTAAGCTTTGTGATTCAGAGGGAATTTGTATACCGTTTCAAGAGTTAATGTGTCTGCCTTTCCGACAGAATGAAAAGAAAGATACGTTCAAACGTACAAACCCCTGCGGGCTGTCATAACCCGCGGGGATTTTTCATATACATAACCATAAATTTGCCCGCATTGGCACAAGGCATGGGAAGTTCAGAACAGGGGTATTTCGATGCCACTTGCTATTGAAAACGGACAACAGTGACATATGGAGTGTATATGGGGATAGGGAGAGACAGTAGAAAAGTCAGGAAAATCAAAGATCACGGCGGCAGAGGCAGAAACATGTTCGGAAGTGCCGGGAAGACAGGAAGCAGGATCGGATATGCCATACGAATCGAACTACTCCTGCTGACCGCGCTGGGTTGTGTGGCGATCACCAAAGAACTGACAGGCAGATGGCAAGGTGCGGAGAGCGTGCGGGAGGAAGCATGGCGGACGTCAGATGCCGGTGAGGCAGTCGAGGTGACGGCAGATGGCAATTTCATAAAATGGGTGGAGTATAACGTGACCTGTGAGGCGATGGCGGCAGCCTACGATCTGGACGTGGAATCCTATGAGAAGGATGTGCACCTTAACTGGATCGAGCTTCTCGCCTATGTGGGCGCAAGGACGGGAGGCAAATTCGATAAGAACAGCGTAAAGAAGATCAACGAGACGGCCACGCAGCTGACCGAAGGTGAGACAACCATGGAAGAGCTGACGAAGGATATGGAGTATTACGACTATTATCTGGAGGCGTACACGGCAGTGCTCGGCGGGATGGTGGGTGAGTTTTCCTTACGGGAGAAGAACCAGTGGAACCGCTATTACGGGCTGAAAGCCTTTTCTCCGATTGCAAAAGGCTTTGATTACAGCCATTATGACGATTTCGGAGCTTCCAGAAGCTATGGTTATTCCAGACCGCATCTGGGACATGACATGATGGGCATGATCGGCACGCCGATTATCGCCATCGAATCCGGCGTCGTGGAGGCGCTCGGCTGGAACCAGTACGGCGGCTGGCGCATCGGCATCCGCAGCTTCGATGGCAGCAGATACTATTATTATGCCCACCTGCGCCAGAATTACCCGTATGCGGAAGGACTTGAGGAAGGCAGCGTGGTCACGGCGGGGGACGTGATCGGCTATATGGGACACACCGGTTACAGCACGAAAGAAAATGTCAATAATATCGAGACGGTACATCTGCACTGGGGACTTCAACTTATTTTCGACGAATCCCAGAAAGAAGGAAATAACGAGATCTGGGTGGACTGCTATGAGCTGACCAAATTCCTCTACCGTAACCGCAGTGATGTGGCAAAAATCGAGGGCACAAAAGAGTGGAAACGTACCCGTGACATGGTCGATCCCGAGGTAGAAAACCATTTCAAACATAGTAATTACGGGAAATGAAATTGATATTTATTTCAAGAACATAAAAGTTTGATACAATTAGGCAATATTATGATAAAATGTTAAAATAAAGCGTCAATAAAGGACGATAAATACAGTTTAAAGGAGAACCATTATGCCCGGAAAAAACACTAAATTGACATCTGTAGAATGTCTCAAGAGGACCGCATGGATCCTGTTTGCGATAATCATAGGTTACCTGCTGATCGCAAGCATCTTCAGCAGCTGCTATTTGGGAGCATACAGCTATAACACCGCGTCTGGTGCGACTGAAATTAACAGGGAGCATACTTTTTACATCAGGGATTGCTTCTTACAACATTTTGTCGTATTTGCTTTGTTTTCGTTTTTACTCGTATTCGGCAAGCTGGAGAAACTAAAGAAAATAATTTCCGGCAGATATTTTGGAATTGCGGTGTGCGTGGCAGCAGGGATCGTGTCAGCGTTGATTGTCATTGCCGGACAGTATGCTCCCAAGTATGACCAGAGACATGTCATAGAGGCGGCGGCGAGACTGAATCAACATATCTATACGGACTTTGAACCGGGGGATTATCTGTTTGTTTTTCCTTTTCAAACAGGGGTTGTTCTCTATTTTCAGCTTTTGTCCTTTTTGTTTGGCAACGGGAATCACGTTGTGTTTCAGATTGTCAACTGTCTGTGGATTGCATTGGTCTACTATTTTTTTATGAAGATCGCAGAAATTCTGTGGGGGGGGGCAAAACGGTTATCAGTCATGGACGACTGTACTGGGGATCCTTTTTTTGCCTTATCTGATGTATGCCACTTTCCTGTACGGGACAGTGGTGGGGATGGTCTTTGCACTGTTGGCTCTCTACATGATGCTGCTTTACGAAAAATCTCACAGAATGCGATATCTTCTCATTAGCGGATTGAGCATGGGGATCGCGACAGTGGTCAAGTCAAACTATATGATTTTTATGATTGCCGCGTTGATTTATCTGGTTCTGAAACTGGTGCAGGAGAGGGCAGCCGGGGTTCGGAAGGCTGTGCCCAGACTACTTCTGATGGTGCTGCTTTTAGGCTTTTTTTTGGTGGGAAGGTTTGGCGTGGATGCGTATATTAGGAGCATGAATGGCGGGGAGGAAGTCAAGGGCATCCCGATGACAGCGTGGATTACGATGGGGCTGCAGGATGGCAAGGCGGCGCCGGGATGGTACAACGGATATAATAACGGTGTCTATATAGATAACGAATATGACTATGACAGAACACAGGAAGCGGTCATGGAAGAGATGAAGCGGATCGTTCTGGGATATCCGAAGGATATCGGGGCTTCCGTCAGTTTTTTTGTCAAAAAGGTGTCATCTCAGTGGAACAATCCCACATTCCAGTCGTTATGGATTCTGGAGGAAAGAAGTGGACGAGGAGGAGTGGACTGGCTTTTGCAGGGTGGCGGTCGCTATGCCTACACCTTCTGGGTAAATATTTTACAGACGTGGATTCTGGTAGGCGTGTTTCTGTATGCGGTTATGCGCTTCAAAAAAAGCACGGTCGAGGAGCTTGTTCTGCCCGTTACGTTTCTGGGTGGCGTTTTGTTTCACCTTTTCTGGGAGGCGGAGGGACTCTATGCCATACTATATTTTCCACTGCTGCTGCCCCTTGCGGTATGCGGTTACGGAGAGTGGAGAAGTTATCTGCTTGTAAAAAAGGCGCAGATCGCGGTGAATGGCTGGAAGTCCGGGGAAGGAAAGAATCTCAGAAAGAAATTGGTTCTAGGGGGCGTGGTGACGGTCCTTGTCTGTGCGTTGTCTTACACCGATCCCTTTGCCAAGATGTTTGCAAGAAATGAGAATACCGGAGCGTTCGATACCTGTACGCAGGAGATGGTCAATGAGATGGATGCATTGCCATAAAGAATACATGACGCCGCAGTGAGGTGGCGAAAATCGGGGACACGAGAGAGTGGCGCCGAACCCGTGATATGGCAGATCCGGCGGTAGAAAACCATTGCAAAAAGGATACCTCTATGCTACAATAGGAGAAGCGGACAATGACAAAAAAATAACAATCGTTGTCACTCTGGAAAATCAAAGATCTATCTAACAATCATACCACAATGGAGGGAAAGAAGATGGCAAAAAAAGTTGTTTTGGCAGGTGCNTGCCGTACNGCNATCGGNACNATGGGCGGAGGNTTAAGCACNACTCCGGCAGCNGANCTTGGAGCNNTNGTAATNAAAGAAGCGTTGAACAGAGCAGGAGTAGCGCCCGATCAGGTTGACCATGTTTACATGGGATGCGTTATTCAGGCAGGACAGGGNCAGAACGTGGCTCGTCAGGCNTCCATCAANGCAGGACTTCCCAATGANGTTCCGGCAGTNACCATCAACGTAGTGTGCGGTTCCGGTCTGAANTGTGTCAACATGGCNGCACAGATGATNCAGGCAGGNGATGCNGANATCGTTGTAGCGGGCGGTATGGAGAACATGTCCATGGCTCCTTACGCTATGATGCAGGGACGTTACGGTTACAGAATGAATAACGGTACTCTGGTAGATACCATGGTAAACGATGCATTGTGGGATGCTTTTAATAACTATCATATGATCAAGACNGCAGACAATATCTGTGANGAGTGGGGACTTACCCGTGANGAACTNGATGAGTTCGCATTAAAGAGNCAGGCAAAGGCTGAGGCAGCTCAGAAGAGCGGTGCTTTTGACAAAGAGATCGTACCTGTTATGGTTAAGAAGAAAAAAGANATGGTTGAGTTCAAGGTTGATGAGGGACCGAGACCGGGNTCCACGATCGAAGGACTTCAGAAACTTCGTCCCATCAATCCCNANGGATTTGTTACNGCAGGTAACGCTTCCGGTATCAACGACGGTGCGGCNGCAATCGTTGTGATGAGTGAAGAGAAGGCAAAAGAATTAGGCGTTAAGCCGATGGCTACTTTCGTAGCAGGCGCTCTTGCAGGATGCAGACCTGAGGTTATGGGTATCGGTCCTGTTCCGGCTACTAAGAAAGTTATGGAGAAGGCAGGCTACAAGATNGAAGACTTCGATATCATCGAGGCAAACGAGGCATTTGCNGCNCAGTCCGTAGCAGTAGGNAAAGAACTCGGTATNGATGTAGACAAGCAGCTTAACCCGAACGGCGGCGCAATCGCACTGGGACACCCGGTAGGAGCTTCCGGATGCCGTATCCTTGTANCNNTGCTNCATGAGATGGAAGCTAAGGACGCTAAGAAGGGNCTTGCGACACTGTGTATCGGCGGCGGTATGGGATGTGCNACCATCGTTGAGAGNGATTAATNTTACTGTTTACATNTTTGCTANAGGTGACGCCCGAACAGATAGAAAATTCTCCGTCGGCTCGCTTTCGCTCCTTTCACAGCGCAGCAGACACTAAGCTCGTGGAAAACCTCGCTAAGTGCTGGCGCTGTTCTAGGGCCTCCTTNAGAATTCTCTATCTATTCAGGCTGNTTATTGGCGTNNNTGNGAAGTAACCAGTTAANNATGAATAATGAAACATATTTAGAAGGAGACANATACAATGGAATTTGTATTATATGAGGTNAAAGGACNGGTCGGNNTNATNACNATNAANCGTGAGAANGCNNTNAANGCNNTNAATTCTNNNGTGCTGGACGAGCTGAATGAGACTCTGGACGGCGTGAATCTGGATGANGTAAGATGCCTGATCTTAACAGGCGCAGGTCAGAAATCNTTCGTNGCAGGNGCTGATATCGGCGAGATGAGCACACTGACCAAGGCAGAGGGCGAAGCTTTNGGTAAGAAGGGTAATGACGTATTCCGTAAGTTAGAGACATTCCCGATTCCNGTCATTGCGGCAGTAAACGGNTTTGCANTGGGNGGCGGATGTGANATCTCCATGAGCTGNGATATCAGNATCTGTTCCGATAACGCGGTATTCGGTCAGCCTGAGGTTGGNCTCGGTATTACACCGGGCTTCGGCGGNACACAGAGACTTGCNAGAATCGTNGGNCCGGGCATGGCGAAGCAGATGATCTACACGGCAAGAAANATCAAGGCNGATGAGGCNNTNAGAATCGGTCTTGTNAANGCNGTATATCCGCAGGAAGAGNTGATGGCNGCCGCTGAGAAGATGGCAGCAGGCATTGCTAAGAATGCACCGATNGCTGTCCGCAACTGCAAGAANGCGATCAACGACGGCTTAGAGGTNGGCATGGANGAGGCAATCGTGATCGAAGAGAAGCTGTTNGGTGACTGCTTCGAGACAGAAGACCAGAAGTACGGTATGGCATTCTTCCTTGACAAGAATAAGGAGAAGGTGAANGAGCCTTTTAAGAACAAATAATATTAAATAANTAAGGAGGACTTACAATGAAAGTAGGTATTATCGGTGCGGGAACGATGGGTTCCGGTATTGCACAGGCATTCGCTATGACAGACGGATATGAAGTTTGCCTTTGCGATATCAAAGAAGAGTACGCAGAAGGCGGCAAGGCGAAGATTCAGAAGAACATGAACTTCCTTGTCGGCAAAGAGAAGATCACACAGGAAAAAGCTGATGAGGTCATGGGTAAGATCACAACCGGATTAAACGGTATCTGTACAGACTGCGACCTGATCATAGAGGTTGCTCTTGAGAAAATGGAAATCAAGCAGTCTATCTTTAAAGAACTGATGGGTATCGTTAAGAAAGACTGTATGTTTGCTTCCAACACATCCTCTCTTTCCATCACCAAGATCGGAGAAGGCTTAGACAGACCGATGATCGGTATGCACTTCTTCAATCCTGCTGACAGAATGAAACTGGTAGAGGTTATCAGAGGCGAGAATACTCCTCAGGAGATGGTAGACAAGATCACGGCTATCGCTACAGAGATCGGCAAGACTCCCGTACAGGTTAAGGAAGCTCCAGGGTTCGTTGTAAACAGAATCCTGATCCCGATGATCAACGAGGCGATCGGCGTACTGGATGCCGGCACGGCTTCCGCTGAAGATATCGATGTTGCTATGCAGCTCGGCGCTTCTCATCCGATGGGACCGCTTCACTTGGGCGATCTGATCGGTCTGGATATCTGCCTTGCGATCATGGAAGTTCTCTACAATGAGACTAAGGATGAGAAATACGCTCCGCAGCCGCTTCTCAAGAAGATGGTTGAAGAGAAGAAACTCGGCAGAAAGACCGGCGTAGGATTTTTTGACTATTCTAAATAATAAATAAACATGGAGGAATAAAAAATCATGGATTTTACTTTAAGCAAAGAACATGAAATGGCGAGAGCTCTCTTTAAAGAGTTCGCTGAAAAAGAAGTAAAACCTCTCGCTCAAGAGGTAGACGAGACAGAAGTTTTCCCGAGAGAGACCGTTGAGAAAATGGCTAAGTTAGGTTTCCTGGGAATCCCTGTTCCGAAGGAGTACGGCGGACAGGGCTGTGATCCTCTGACATATGCTATGTGTGTAGAGGAACTCTCCAAGGTATGCGGAACAACAGGTGTTATTGTTTCCGCACATACTTCTCTGTGCTGTGATCCGATTATGACATACGGTACAGAAGAGCAGAAACAGAAATATCTGATTCCCCTTGCAAAAGGTGAGAAGTTAGGCGCTTTCGGTCTGACAGAGCCCGGCGCGGGTACAGACGCACAGGGACAGCAGACTAAGGCTGTGCTTGACGGAGACGAGTGGGTACTTAACGGCTCCAAGTGCTTTATCACAAACGGTAAGGAAGCTGACGTATATGTTATCTTCGCAATCACCGGAACAGTTGAGAAACGCGGCAGAATGACCAAAGAAATCTCCGCATTTATCGTAGAAAAAGGAACACCCGGCTTCACTTTCGGTACGAAAGAGAAGAAGATGGGTATCCGCGGTTCTTCTACATACGAGCTGATCTTCACGGACTGCCGTATCCCGAAGGACAACTTACTCGGACAGCAGGGCAAAGGTTTCGGTATCGCTATGCACACACTGGACGGCGGACGTATCGGTATCGCTTCCCAGGCACTCGGTCTTGCGGAGGGTGCATTAGAGACCACCATCCAGTATGTAAAAGAAAGAAAACAGTTCGGCAGAACAATCGGCGCGTTCCAGAATACACAGTTCCAGTTAGCAGACATGGCTACCAAGGTACAGGCCGCACAGATGCTCGTATACAAGGCTGCTATGGCTAAAGCTACCCAGAAGGTATATTCCGTAGAGGCTGCTATGGCTAAGTTATACGCTGCAGAGGTTGCTATGGAAGTGACCACCAAGGCTGTTCAGTTACACGGCGGTTACGGTTACATCAGAGAGTACGATGTAGAGCGTATGATGCGTGATGCTAAGATCACGGAGATCTACGAAGGAACAAGCGAAGTTCAGAGAATGGTCATCTCCGGTGCATTGCTCAAATAAGAAAAAATAAACGAATAAATAATATAAGGAGAGAAATACAATGAAAATTGTTGTTTGTATTAAACAGGTTCCTGATACAAAGGGCGGCGTTAAGTTTAATCCTGACGGAACACTTGACAGAGGCGCTATGCTTACGATCATGAACCCGGATGATAAAGCAGGTCTGGAAGCAGCACTCAGATTAAAAGATCAGTACGGTGCGGAAGTAACTGTTGTAACGATGGGTCTTCCTAAGGCAGAAGAAGTTCTGCGTGAGGCGATGGCTATGGGCGCAGACAAGGGCGTTCTCGTAACTGACAGAGTCCTCGGCGGTGCGGATACATGGGCAACCTCCACAACACTTGCAGGTGCAATCAGAAATCTTGAGTATGATCTCATCATCACAGGCCGTCAGGCGATCGATGGTGATACGGCTCAGGTAGGTCCTCAGATCTCCGAGCATTTGGATATCCCGGTAATCTCTTATGCGCAGGATATCAAGATCGAAGGCGACAGCGTGATCGTTGAGCGTCAGTACGAAGACAGATATCATGTTGTAAAGGCTAAAATGCCTTGCCTGATCACGGCACTTTCCGAGTTGAACGAGCCTCGTTATATGACACCCGGCGGAATCTTCGATGCATATAAGCAGGAGATCACCGTATGGGGCAGAGCAGACTTAAAGGATGTAGACGATGCAAACTTAGGTCTGAAAGGTTCACCGACGAAGATCGCTAAGGCTTCCGATAAGGTAAGAAAAGGTGCCGGCGAGAAGGTTACTCTTGATCCCGACGAGTCAGTAAGCTACATTGTTGACAAGTTAAAAGTAAAACATGTTATCTAACAGTTCAGCCAGACCGAATCTGGCAGGCAAATTGTGCTTGCACAGATTTGACGGACAGATGATGGTCTGAGGGAACGCCTGCTCATAAGCAAAAGAAGCTGCGGAGCAGCGGAAAGCGTCGAAGACGCGGTTTTGCGCATGGGCGTGGGCTGAACAAAATAGAATACGCGCAAGAAAGAGTGCGCAGAAATGAGGTAAAAAATGAATTTAGAAGAATACAAGGGTGTATATGTCTTTGCGCAGCAGGTAGACAATGAGATCAGCAGTATTGCATTCGAGTTACTTGGCAAAGCAAAAGACCTCGCTAAAGATTTAAGTACAGACGTGACAGCTGTGTTGATCGGCTCCGGAATCAAAGGGCTTGCAGACCAGCTTGCTGAATACGGTGCAGACAAGGTAATCGTAGTGGACGATCCTGAGTTAAAGGATTACAGAACAGAGCCCTACGCACATGCACTTGCTTCCGTGATCAATCAGTATAAACCCGAGATCATGCTGGTCGGCGCTACAGCGATCGGTAGAGATTTAGGACCGAGAGTATCCGCAAGAGTTGCTACAGGTCTGACAGCAGACTGTACCGTTCTGGAGATTGGTGATTTCCCGCTGCAGGCAGTTCCGGGACAGGAGCAGTTACATAATCAGCTCCTCATGACACGTCCGGCATTCGGCGGTAACACCATCGCAACCATCGCTTGTCCTTACAACCGTCCTCAGATGGCTACGGTTCGTGCAGGCGTTATGCAGAAGATTGACCCCATCAAGGGTGCAAAGGCTGTAGTGGAAGAGTACAATCCCGGCTTTACACCTGATAACAAATATGTAGAGATTCTTGATATCGTGAAGGCTGTTACAGAGACAGTAGATATCATGGATGCTAAGATCCTCGTATCCGGCGGACGTGGTGTAGGAAGCCCGGAGAACTTCAAGATTCTGGAAGAGCTTGCAGAAGTGCTCGGCGGTACGGTAAGCTGCTCTCGTGCAGTTGTTGATTCCGGCTGGAAGCCGAAGGATCTGCAGGTTGGTCAGACAGGTAAGACTGTTCGTCCTAACGTATATTTCGCAATCGGTATCTCCGGTGCGATCCAGCACGTGGCAGGTATGGAAGAGTCTGATATCATCGTAGCGATCAACAAGGATGCAGACGCTCCGATCTTCGATGTAGCTGACTACGGCGTAGTAGGCGATCTGAACAAGATTGTTCCGAAGCTGACAGCAGCTTTGAAGGCTGAGATTGCGGCAGCAAAGTAAAAAATCGAACAAGTTCGATTGCGAGATTCGCTTCGCGAACTCGAATAATATCAAAAAGCGCCCGGCTTTGACTGGGCGTTTTTAAATATGAAGAAGCGATCTTTACCCAAACGTCCGCTTGAGTTCATCCCGTTCCCTTTCTGTTTCGACCCAATTTTCCACATAACCGCAATCACAGCAGACATAACGGGCAACCGGAATCCTCTTGACCCAGGCAATGTTAGTGATAGCAATGCTGTTTGCCAGATAGCGATGTGCATCATCGGGAACACGGACAATATTTTGTGAACCGCATTTAGGACAGCATTTCGTATTTTTCATGGTACTATATCCTCCTTGCAATAAGTGATAAGCTGAAAACTTCAGCGATAACAATGCAGAGCAGAATCCATATACCCACAGGCCACATACCGATAAGCCCTGCAATTAACAACATGATGAGCGGTACAATATATTTTCGCGAGTGGTGCCATAGATCGCTTGCAACCTTCCGGTTGCGGATCGGGCAAAACCACTCCAACAGGACGGACAAGACAGCGCTTTGCAATGCAATTAACAGCGCAGTGATGATTTCTCTGCCGTCTACACAGCCGTACCGTATTTGCCAGCTGATTAGATATACGCTGTTCACGGTAATATTGACAGAGAAGATAAAGAGGAGGTAGCGTGTGCAGAAACGTTCTGCCTGCCCGGGCAGCGTCCGGACAGCGTCCGGACAGCCTGTTCTAAATCGGGGTCACAGGATAGCAATATGCAGATCGGCGTGTTCAGGCAAAGAACGGCAAACCCCAGAGGCATAACATGCAATCCCTCGAATTGTCCCAGCATTAGCGGCATAGCACCGGCAATAACACATAGACCGGCAGTATTTAGAAGATAGTTTTTATTTGTGAGCAGATAGCGCAGCAGATATAACAGTATACTTCCGGTTCCTTTCGTGTGCCTGATCAGAATCTTTGATGATATCGGGCGATAGAACACATAAGCATCCGCTACCAGCAATCTCAAACAGGAAAGAAACATACTTGTAAGCGCAATTAAGGAAAAAGTAATAATCTCCCGCACAAAGAAAATGGAAAAGAGTATTATCCCGCACCAGCAAGCCGCAAAGGTTAGCAGTTTCTTTTGTGACGTCGCGGTGTACCATGCCGCAGCCATCAAACAACCGTTACAGGCACAGAGCAGAGACGCGGCTACTTGCAATATGCTCCACTCATATACGGCAAAGAACAAAGCCAGTATAAGAAGTATTCTTGTAATCAGCGTATAGCCGGTATATACCAGTACAAGAGAAAAAGTCATTTTCCGGTTCTGAAACGGCAGCATAAACAGCCCGATCATGCGGTCTGTGTTTTCGGAAGAGTTAAGTGTCTGCCACATGATAACGGACGAAGAAACCGTAGCCGTCAGAAAGAGAACAGAGGGTGCAATCTCTATTTCAATGCCTGCGGTGTGGGCGGCAAGAAAGAGAATCATGCTGGCAATAAGATTTTTGGCGACACGCTCATACTTTGCACCGAAAAATTGCTTGGAGAGGGCTCGTAAAGTATTCATTTCTTCAACACCTCCCGGATTATGTCCGCTTCGATTTCCTGTCCGGTAAAACATCTTTTTATCTGTCCCTGTTCCAATACCACTACCCGGTCGGATGTAAGGCAGATACTTTCGAGAATATGGGACGAAAAGAGAACCGTTCCGTACTGCCGATAGCTGCCGATCTGTCGGTACAGGTATTCAGTACTTTGAAAATCAAGTCCGTTCACCGGCTCGTCCAGTATAAGCAGTTTGGGCTTCAGTGCAAAAGCCGTAATCAGGTAAGCCTTTTTCAGATTTCCCGTTGACAGTTCTTTCAGCAAAATATCGGTATATTCCTCAAATTGAAAGCCATGTACCAATTCATCAATATCAGATAATTTCTTTCCGTAAGATGCCGCCACATAGGAAGCATACTCACGAAATGTAAAAAATTGAAAAGAATGATCTTCGGCAAATACGGTATACCGTTCTTTTTTAAACTTCCGGTTGCGGAATATAAGCGATTCGCCCTGCCACAAAGCAGTTTCCACTTGAAAACTGTCAAGCAGTCCGGAAAGCGTTTTGATAAAAGTGGTTTTGCCGGCGCCGTTTAATCCGATCAGTCCTACGACCTCGTGATCTGCCAGTTCGAGAGAAACATTTGCCAGCACTTTTCTGCCTTCGGAATACCAGGCACTTAAGTTATGGATTGTCAGGAGAGAATTGTTCATGTTACCGTTCTCCTTTGCCGTCTTGTTCCTTTTGTCGTGTCCTATAAGCGGAATACAGGAATATACCGCATATGATGACATAGAGCACTGCCATCTCGAAGCGGCCGGATATACCGCTTACGACAGCAGCGGCCAGCCATATCACAGCCAGAATCCCGCGAATATATACATGACGCATAATCATTACCTCCCTGTGTATATTTTGCATTGTTTGTTGTGTCGTAACTGTTTATAAGCTGCTTCGTAACTGTGAAGATCAGTTACGTTGTGTCTTAATCATAACTGTACAAGGAGGTCTGTGCGCAAGTGTCCGCGAACGGCTGGTTTTTGACCGCGAAAAAAGCTGTAAAGCATTTCGGTGTAATTACATGCTTTACAGCTTATATCAGATTTCGTCGGTCGATATGCACTGATAGGACAGGGTGGCAACGGTCCGGAATATGTTGTCGGTGTAAGAGGTCTGTATCGTGCCGTCATATTTCTCGGCGGCGGTCCGTGCGCTTTTTAATCCCCAGCCATGCAGTCCGCAGTCCTGCTTTGTCGTTTGCAGCGTCCGGTCTTTCTCTACGGGCGGAACTGTAAAACCGTTTTCGCATTTAATAATGAGCATTTGGTTGATCCGGCGTATGGTCAGCCTTATGAATTTCTGTTCCGGTTCCGGTACCTGTTTGGCAGCTTCCAGGGCGTTGTCAAGGAAATTACCCAGGATCGCACATAGGTCAGCGCTTCGGATGTTGGTGTGGCGGGGATATTCTACCTGTGCCTGCAGATGGATTCCCTCCGCCTCGGCGGCAAGCGCCTTGCTGCCTATGAGATAGTCTGCGGTTTCCTCACCGGTCCATACGACGGAAGTCATTTCGCGTAAGGGAGTCTGCAAGTCATTCAGATATTGCAGGGCTTCCTCGGTCTTTCGGTGGGAAAGGAGCTGCTGCAGCACACCGATGTGGTTATGAAAATCGTGAAAAAGCTTTGCGTTGATTTCATAGGCATGGTTTAAGGTGGTGTAATCCCGTTCCAGAAGTTCGGTCTGTTCGGATTTAAGCCTTACCAGTTCCCGCTCGGCTTCATACTGCCGGCGTAAGCGGAAGACGAGAACGGACATCATCAAGATGACCGATAGAATGATCCACATGGTAATCGTATCTTCTGGGACCGTAAGCGTTGTCTGCACGGACAGCGTAATCACCGCCAGGAATCCTGCAACAAGAGGGACGGATATCAATCGAAAAGCCCTCTCAGCTGTGATATCCTGCCGTCCGGCAAGATACACCATTAGGACAACAAGCAGTGCGTGAAGCAGCCAGATTGCGGTCTGTCCAACGACAGAGGCGGTGTCGGGGAGTACCGGATATCGTAGCATAACAGCCAGCCATGCGGTAAAGAGAAACTGCCAGAGGAAGACGACAACCTCATAAAAAATCCCGATAAATAAGCTCATTCTGGTGTCCGCCTTCTGAAAACGGACGGCGCAGACCGTAAACCAGACGGTTTCTAAGCACATGCGGTAATATTCCGGCAGGTTTGCCGCTGATAAGAGGACGGAAATTGCAGCGCTGCCGAGAAGTGCCGCTGCGATCTCTTTCCTGTCGGGCCTCTGCGCGGACAACAGCCGATGGATCAGGAACAGGCAGACGATGGCGCGCACGCCTCCGGCCGCGGTCTGTGAAATAAGATAAATCGGCTCTGTCATATATGCGTCCCCCAATACTGATTGATCTGTTCTTTGACATCCGGCAGATGGGAGCGGCTTATGGGAAGCGAGATACCGTTTTTCAACAAGGCCATGCCGTCCCTTATCTGCATAATATGGATCATATTGACAATGCAGCCGCGGTCAATATAGATAAACTCTTCCGCGTCCAATTCTTCATAAACCTGTCCGAGACTTCTGCGTACTTTGGATATGCCCTTTTCCGTGACAAAGCGGGCATTCTTGCCGTCACGTTCAATATAGAGAATTTCCCTGTAAGGGATCTTTACCAGACGGCTGTTTGTCTGAATGGTATAAGCTTTTCCGTCTTCTAGGGTGATAAGCCTGACGGCCTCTTCTATGGCCGGGGAAAGCCTTTTTTCGATATCATTTTTCGGCACATAACGAAAGACGGACAGTTCAAAGGCATCTATGGCGTATTCAATGTGGGAAGTAATAAAGATAATCTTCACATTCGGCAGATGGGGCTTTATTCTTTCTGCAATGTCCATCCCTGTGTGCCCCGGCATTTCTATGTCCAATAAGATCAGATCATAATAAAAGTGATCTTCCGTGATGTCATAGAGAAGATTGCTGCCGGAGGAGTAAACATCGATTTGGCTCATATTTCCGCATTGTCTTAAACATTTTTCTGTTATTTCTTTATGTGTGGAAAGGGCTGTCTGATCGTCATCGCATATCGCTATGCGCAGCATAGTATCACCTCGCTTAAGCAACTTCTGAACAGTTACCATTATACTATATTTTCACGGACTTGCATACGGAAGAGGCGGATTCTGCAAGGAGCACCTTTTACCGTGCTTAGAGGTGAGTGTGTCGGCATTGTAGACGTGAACGGCTGCGGAATAATTTCATAAAAGCTTTACGCCTTGTACATATTTCGCTATAATAAAGTTGTATCAATAAATACTATCAATCAAGAAGGCGGTGAAAGGATGGTACAAGATATGTCAGATAAAGAGTTAATCACAATCACGATTGACCGATATGCAGAATTACAACAAATAAAAAAAGCAAACGGTGATCATGAAAACAGTCAACTTGATTATTATATTAAGTTAGCGGTTGCAAAGTTATCATCTTTAGGCGTGAATGTTGAAGATATAACACTTTAAAAAGCAACCACATAACCAACAAAAAGCAGGGTGTAAAGTCTTTGTTGAATTATAAAGGCTTTACACCTCTTTTTCTCTAGTATTTTCACGGATTCTCATATGTATTTTCTATAATAGGAAAATTCTCGGCGCTTTTTCATTTTGGAAGAATTTCTTCCTACTCGTTTATGGTAATCTGTGTTACTATAGAGATATGGAGAACATGATTACGGTCACGGATATCACAAGTGCATACGGAAGGAAGCAGATTCTGCAAGGCGCATCTTTTACGGCACTAAGAGGTGAGTGTGTCGGCATTGTAGGCGCTAACGGCTGTGGCAAATCAACACTTCTGTCAGTGCTGGCAGGTACGCTGAAGCCGAAGTCGGGAGAGGTGCTCTATTACGGGAGATGTGCGTGGAGTGACGGCAAAGATGTAGGACGGGATGCCGGGCATAGAGCCGGCGGTATGCGCGGTGACAGGGAAGTGATTCGGCAGATGACAGGATATGTACCGCAGGAAAATCCTCTGATTCCGGAATTGACTGTCTATGATAATCTGCGGCTGTGGTATCCGGACAGACGGAAACTGGAGGAGGAGCTGGCGCAGGGCTTCTTAAGTCTTCTGGGAATCGGAGCGTATCAGGGCAGGCAGGTGAGCAAGCTGTCCGGCGGGATGAAGAAGCGGGTCAGTATCGGAATCGCCATGGCGGGTATGCCGCCGATTCTGCTACTGGATGAACCGAGCGCGGCGCTGGATCTGGTCTGTAAGGAGGATATCCGCAGATATTTACAGGTGTATCTGGAGCGCAAGGGAACGGTAGTGATCACGACCCATGAGGAAAGTGAACTGGATCTGTGTCATAAACTGTATGTGATGAAGGATGGGCGTTTGCAGCAGGTGGACAGCAGGCTGCGCGGCTCGGCGTTGGTTCGGATGTTCTGATGCGTGGATCGTGATGGCACAAGTAATATTAAGGCGTTCATATGAGGCAATTGAGATGAATGGAAAGAATGAGGGCGAGATGGAAGAGCAAAAGGATGGAATGAATCAGAACAACATAGACAATTCTTTACCGCAGGAGATACCGATCCCCAGTGTGGAACAGCAGACAAATGATTCCAACGCAGGACAACAGTTGAACAATCCCTATACGGGGCAGCAAGTGAGTAACCCGTATCAGCATAATCCGTACGGACAGCAGGCGAATGATCCTTATGCGGGACAGCAGATGAATAATCCGTATCAGCACAATCCGTACGGACAGCAGACAGAAGAGCCTTATGGCGGACAGAATAATCCCTACAATCAATTGATCGACCCATACGGTCAACAAGTGCGGCCATATGTACCACAGGCACAGAAGAAAGGAAATGCCGTAAAGATCGTGATCGGGGCTGCATGTGTACTGGTGCTGATCGTGGCGATGCTCATCGGCGGGATGGTATATTTGAGGAGTACGCCTGCCTATAAGATCAGCAAGGGCTTTCGCAATCTCGGTAAGGAGATGAGTCAGACACAGAACCGGCTGGTGGAGAAGATCGGCATAAACGAACTTCTTCTGATGATGCAGGAAGAGGGCAGTCATGTGGATTCTTCCCTGAATTTTGCTACAGACCTTCCCCTTTTGGGTAACACCACATTAGGAATCGATACAGATTTCTATAAGGATATGCAGGCCAAGGAGCTGAATGCGGATACGACTCTCAGCCTGATGAATATGGATTTTGCCCATTTGAATATATATGCAGACGAGGAGAATTTCTGTTTTTCTATACCGGAACTGTTTCTGGAAAACATGTATATCGAGAATGAACATGTGGTGAGTCAGTATAATAACTCTATTCTGGCGCAGCTTGGTTCTCAGAGCAGTATGGAAGACTTTTCCATAGAGCTGTTTGCGGATGCGGATAATAAAGTGCGGCCGCAGGAGTGGAGAGATCTGGATAAGATATGGGAGAAGTTTGAGGGAGACCTGGAAGCCTGTAAGGAAGGGATGACGATCGGCAAGGTGGAGAAAGGGCTGTATCGCGTGACACTTCCGCAGAAGGAGACCGACCGACTGCTCAAGGATATTCTGGACAGCTATGCGGAAATAGGCGGCGTTGAAGAGATGCAGGATCTGTGGGAAGATTATAAGAAGCTGATCTGCTCTGATATCAACCTGCTGTTTGAGATTAACGGCAGCCGCATTGACAGTATCATGCTGGAAGAGCCGGTCAGCCTATGGGATAATAATGCTTCCATTGAGGGTGAACTCTTTTTCATAGGAGCGGTGCGGAGTATCGACAAGGTGCAGGGCAAGGTGACGATAGGCGGCGTGGACGGAAAGAAGAGGGAAATGCTGGGGCAGATCGAGCAGACATCCGACAGCGATACATATCAGATGGATATGGATATCAAATATTCGGAAGAGGAAGAAAGCGGCAGGATTAAGTTTGTCATGAACTGCGATGCGGTCAGAGACGAATTTGATATGACATTCGCCATCAAAGACGATACGGACGATATGGAGGTTGCGCTGGAAGGCAGTCTGGATGATATTGTAACGGGTGAGAGTCTGGAAATCAGTCTTGACAGGGTGACTTTCAGTACGGATGACGAAGAGGTTTATCGGATCAGCGGGGATATTGCCATAGAGCCGCTGCGAGATAAGATAAAAGCTTCGGTGAAGCCGGATACGGCGTTTTTCGAGATGTCATTGTCCGATTGGGAAAAAATTATTGATAAGCTGGACGATGCGTACGGAAGTATTTTGAATTCTTTGTGGTAATAAGGAGGACATACGCGCATGGGCGGAACGGGAGATCAGGATATGATCGAGGAGATCATGAAACATCTGGACAGTGAGTCTGCACAGGGTGTATACCGGATGAGTATTACTTTTGACGACGAGGAGGAGCAGAGCAAAACTGTTTCTCACAAATGCTGCAATATGTACGGCAGACCTGCCTCGGAAACGGTGGGTCTGTTAGATATGTACACGGATATGAATGCAGGGGAACCTGATCGGAAGGCGTAAATGCTATGAGACAGAGAATGCGTTATCTGTATACGGAGATCAGGAAAGCAGTATATATGTTC
The DNA here is from genome assembly GCA_014804355.1 of Lachnospiraceae bacterium. Lineage (GTDB taxonomy): Bacteria > Bacillota > Clostridia > Lachnospirales > Lachnospiraceae > UBA3282. The sequence continues at coordinate 52,601 of JAAUZY010000001.1, read as the reverse complement.
CCACGCATGTTATTACAGGCAATCCTACTTATGGCGCTCATAGGTATGATTGCTTTTTGTGCAGTAAAAACGATGGAACGGGAGCCACTGGCGGTCAGAGCCGACATCGGTGTGGTGAGGCGGGAAGATGACAGGGTGACCCGGATGGCTTTGCAGTATGTGGAAAATCTGGAGAGCGCAACGCAGGTATGCCATTTTATTCAGATTCCGGAAGAAGAAGGTTTCCTTGCACTGGAAAAAGGGGAGATTGCGGCGCTTATCGTGCTGCCGGAGCAGATCGTGCAGGGGATCATGGATGGACGCAATCCTACGGTGGACATTTTCTTCCCTAAGAATGCGGGACTGGAGGCTATGCTTCTGCGGGAGCTGACCGAGTCGGGAGCGGGACTTTTGCGGGTGGCGCAGGCACAGATCTACGGCGCTTATGACACGGCGGCGGCATACGGGATGATGGAACAGTTGTCCGTTATGGAGACTGATATCGACAGCTATAATCTGGCGTTTGCCCTTGACCGGCTGGCGGTCTACAATACAGAGACGGTGTCCGCCACCGGGAGGATGAGCGTGCTGCAATATTATGCGGCTTCCGGAGCGGTGCTGTTTCTGCTGTTGTCCGGTATGGCGCTGTATCCGGTTATGCGGCGGGAACCGTCGGCATTTCGAAGACAGCTTGCACGTCAGGGAACGGGCGGCATATGGCAGGGATTCTGTCAGTGGATGAGCGGGTTTGTGTGCATAGAGCTTCTGATCTGTGTGCTGTGGCTTCTATGGAAAGCGGCGGGGGTCATGGTGCCGGAGGCGGTGATGAAGATAACCGCAGCGCTTGTGGGAAGAGGCAGTGCAGGCGGTACTGGTGTGAAGATAGGGATGTTTCTGCTTGTGACGGTGACGGCTTCCACATATATCTATCTGCTGTACAGTATGGCGGGCAGCAGGACGGGCAGTATACTGCTGATCTGCCTGCTTTCCGTAGTGATGGTCTACCTGTCGGGCGGTTTGATTCCGTCGGTGTTTCTGTCGGAGACGGTACAGAAGGTGGGGGAGAAGCTGCCCACGGCGTATCTGATCCGCGCTGTTGGCGGGCTGTATGCGGGATATGGTGCAGGAACGCTTGGGCGGTGTGCGGCGGGAATGAGTGGGTATGCGGCGGTCTTTGGAGTGGGGGCGTATCTATTAAGGAGAAATGATGCTTAGGATATAGAATAATGTTGTTTCGTGAAGACGGACGCGTTGGACAGCATGCAGTTGTCTTAAGGACGCGCTTTCGCTCGCTTCCAAACGCAGCGGTACTAAGCTCGAAAGTTGCTTTGCAACTTTATACCTCGCTAAGTGCCGGCGTTTTTCAACGGTCCTTATGACAACTGTATGCTATCCGACGCTGTGTATTGGAAATAGTTTTGATTGAATAGTTTAGGGCATTTGTAGATATATAGATATAATGAGATATAAAGAGATACGAAGAGATATTGAGAGGGGAAGACTCGGAGTGTGAGTGTGGGAAAAGAAGGAAAAACAGGCAGGGGTAGACAATATTGCATATGGATATGGCTTCTTATGAAGAGGTTGTGGAGGCAGCCTGCATATGTTATGTTGCTGGTGTTGATCCCGGTTCTGGGATGGGCAGTCGGCAGGATGGAACAGGGGGAGCCGGGTGGAGCATTGGTGGCGGTCTGTGTGGAAGAGAGCGCTTGGAGCGGAGGGATCGTGGAAGGGCTGCGGGCACAGGCTGCGGACAGCAGTCTTCGATTTGTGTTCCATGAGGGGGCTGTAGATGTGGAACGCAGCGTGGTGCGAGGCACGGCGGACTGTGGGTTTGTGATCGGCAGTGATATTGACGAGCGGGTCATCGGGAAGGATTGGGCGAAATGTATCACTGTTTATGAGACTCCTTCCGGCAGTATTACCGGCATGGCGAAGGAGAGAATCGGCAGTGTGATCTTTAAGCTGTACTCTGAGCAGTGTTATGAAGAGTATATGAGATTGGCAGCGGCACAGGAAAGTGTTGATGAATTTGTAGATTTTGCGAAAGAGGCATACGAGCGGCATCTGGTGGACGGAAGTACTTTCGGATTTACGTATCATGGGTATGACCAATATAGTCAATACACTTCCGACACAAATGTTATATCTGACACGACTGTCTTCCCCGTAAAAGGGGTATTTGCAGTGATTATTTTCATAAGCGGCATGTGTGGTATGCTGGAATATGACACGGACAAAAGTGAAAAAAGATTTTTGCGGATGGTGCCCAATGTGTTGACTTGTATAGTCGATATATGGATTTCCACTGTTTTTGTCTCTCTTGCGGTGCTGTTATGTCTGTGGATTTCTGACGGAATCCGGTACGATAGCGGCGTGGAAGGGGTAAGCAGGTTTAGCGGCCTGCTGTCTGTATGGAGCGTGGGTATGTGGGGGAGGCAGATTTGGAATCTGTTTCTGTATCAGTGTATTGTCGTGGTCTATTGCAGCATATTGGGAATCATACTCAGAAGACAGGAGGCGGTCGCGGCGGCGATTCCGGTTTTTGCGATGGGAAGTCTTGTATGCGCACCGGTGTTTATCAGGCTGGCGACTTATGTGCCAGTTTTCGGGGTGTTGGAGAAGTTGTTTCCGGTGACGTATTATTTGATGCTATAACAGGAGGAGAAAGATGAGTAACGTAAAACCTGAGAAAAACATTATGGAGTATGAGACGGTGGCGCTGGATGATGAGAGCAGTGCGCTAGTGATTCTGGATCAGACGCTTCTTCCGGGGAAGGCGGAACTGATCAGTCTGCATACCGGGGAGGAGATCTGGGATGCCATATATCTTTTGAAGGTGCGTGGGGCACCGGCAATCGGTGTTGCGGCAGCTTTCGGAATCTATCTGCTGGCGAAGGGGATAGATACACAGGACTATGATGTTTTTTATGAGGAATTCCGCAAACAGAAGGATTATCTGAACTCTGCAAGACCTACAGCGGTTAATCTGTCGTGGGCATTAAACAGAATGGAGCAGGTGTGCATAGCGAATCGGGAGCTTCCAGTGTCCGGGATCAAACAGAAGTTAAAAGAAGAGTCCATCGCCATGAAGGAAGAAGATATCCGTGTGTGTAAGGCGATCGGTGAGTACGGACTGACATTGGTGAAACCGGGGGACGGCATTCTGACACACTGTAATGCGGGGCAGCTTGCTACTTGTAAATACGGCACGGCTACGGCACCGATCTATCTGGGGCAGGAACAGGGATACAATTTTCATGTTTTTGCGGATGAGACAAGACCCTTATTACAGGGAGCGAGACTGACCTCTTATGAATTATATTCTTCGGGAGTGGATGTGACGCTGATCTGTGACAATATGTCGGCAACCGTCATGAGAAACGGCTGGGTGAATGCAGTCTTCGTAGGCTGTGACCGGGTGGCGGCAAACGGCGATACCGCCAATAAGATCGGCACGTCTGTTGTGGCAACGGTGGCGAAACGCTATAACGTGCCGGTATATATCTGTGCCCCCACATCGACCATCGACATGAATACGCCTACCGGTGCGGACATTACCATCGAGCAGCGGCCGGCTCATGAAGTGACGGATATGTGGTATGAGAAGCCCATGGCGCCTGCTGGCGTCAAAGTTTTTAATCCGGCATTTGACGTGACGGATCATGATCTGATCGCGGGTATCGTGACAGAGTACGGCATCGCGAGAGAGCCGTATACGGAATCACTTAAGGAGATTTTTGCAAAGAAAAAGGGGCATATTAACCAAGTACAGGCAGTCTGATTGTGAACGTGGTTCCCTCACCTTCCGTGGAAACTGCGTCGATCTGCCCTGCGTGCTCTAAGACAATGGTGCGGGTAATGGTAAGCCCCAGCCCCTGCCCACCTTTGTCGCTGCGGGTGGTGTAGGAGCGGCGGAAAATATTGGGGAGATCTTTGTCCGGTATGCCGCAGCCGGTATCGGAAACCGTGATATAGGCAAAGTTTTCGTCGGCTGTAAGTGAAAGTGTTATCTTACCTTCCGGCGGCGTAAAGTCAGCGGCATTGTATAAGAGGTTTTCCAAGGCACGGAAAAGCTGCTCGCGGTTTGCCATGATCCGGCAGGGGCGAGAGGTAATAGTTTCAAGAAAATTGGGCCCGTAAAGTTCTATGATCGGGCGGCAGGTGTGATAAAAATCCGAAAGGAACGTGTTGAGCAGCATAGGCTCCATTTTGACAGGAGAGCTTGTCTGCGCGGCGATTTCCTGAATGGATTTAAGTCGCTCGGATAAAATATCACACTGTTCTTCTATGTGAATCATTCTTCTGTGAGTGTCCTCATCCAGCATAATGTCATTCAGCCGTATAATCTGCGCCATGTTCGAAAGGGATGTCAGGGGTGATTTCATATCATGTCCCAATTCCGCGATGAGCTGACCTCTCTCTATGAGAAGCTTTTGCAGATGTTCTGTTTTCTCTTCGACTTCCTCCTGCAGATGAAGATTAAGTTTAATGTTTTCCGCCGCCATTTCCCTGTTGCGCTGCACCATTAGAACGGCAAAGGCAATCACCATGCAGAATGCGCCGTATTCTTCCGGATAAGCGCCGGCAAACGGTTCATAGTATCCGATGGTCAGGACGCTGTAGAAAAGGCAGATGCCATTTGCGGTAGCGGCAGCCAGAATCATTTTAATATGAAGCAGTCCCATAAAACCACCATAGACGGTCAGGCTGATCAGCCAAAAAGCCATGATCGCTTTATACCATGAAATGAACGGTCCGTACCATAGCACAAGACTGGGAACAGCAGGAAATACAAACAAAGGTGCAATGATAACAATGCCGCAGACGCCTAAAGAAAGAATGTGAAGCACTTTTTTCAGGCGTTTCAAACCATCCGGCAAAAATAGCAGGAGGGCAATCTGCATGGAAAAGTAAATGCCGGATACAGCGGCAGCGTCTTCTATCGCATAAAGCGTGCGTACAAGCGGCACGCCGAACAATCTTAAGAAAGGATAGCAGATCCGCACTGCAAAGGACAGGCTTAACATGCCGAAATAGAATGTGGCAGCCTTGCCGCCGTCTTCTTTGCGCTCCCAGAGTACGATACAAAATAAAGAGAGTGTGAGGGATGAGAAAAACAGCAGCCCGTAGATGAGTATGCGGGAAGCAATGAGATGGCTGACGCTGTCCGCGTCTCCGATTACGGGCGCATACCAGATTCCGCCATAATAATGGGAATAATTGGCTGTCTGGATAATCAGTTCCGCTTCGCCGTCAAGATAAAAAGAATAAGCGGTGTCTTTTATAAGGGGAGAGTAGTCTTCTCTGAGAGAATCATCTCCACCGGAAGAAGTGTCTCCGTTGGAAGCGTGTTCGCCATAAGGTACTTCACCGGTTTCGCCCAGACAAAGTCCGTCTACATAAACTCTCGCGGCGCAGAGAGGCTCCTGTAGATAGAGCAGGACATTGCCGCTTCCTGTAAGGTGCAGACGCCATGTTGCAACTCCGTAAGGATTTTTATCCTCATGAAATAAGGAAAGAGTTGGATATTCCCCCGCCCATGTGCTGTAATAAGACTGTGTCTTTTCTACAAAATCTTCCGGAAAGAGCAGAAGATCCGGATAAAGCTCCCAGCCGTCCACAAGGGAGCAATAACCTTTTTCTGGAATGATACACAGATTGTCTTGTGTAAGCGCCGCCATTGTTATATATTTATTGTCATGGTGGGTAATTGTCAACAATCCAAGCAAGCTTAAAATAATTGTACCTGCGATTACCAGAATTGTTTGAAATGCAGATTTAGTAAACAGGGTTTGCTTCATGATAGCGCTCATCCTTCCAAAAACAATGATAAAAGGTAACTATAAAGTACAGTTACGATAAAGGAATAAATATATGATAAAAAAGTGTAAACTGTTATTTATATCGGTGTTGATGATTGTGTTTCTATTTTATAGGGCAGACTTAGTTGTTGCAATGGCAAATGAGGAATCTACCCCGGATTTCGTATCCACCGGTCCGGCTCTGATCGAATGGCTGGAGACTCACAAGGACATCGGCGGCACGGTAAAGCTGACAGATCACGTAGTTTTAGAGGAGGACTACACTTATTGCCCCAATGGTATAAACAGACCCACTGTTTTCGTTGATACCGATAAGTATACGATCACCGTAGCCGGAGAGATTGAACTTATGAGTGACAATCATCTCATCTTTTCGGGGCAGCCGGACGGTAAAAGTATATTTTATGTGGCTCCGAAAGGCGCGCTTTCCATGATGGGTGTTGCAGTGGAGAGCGGACAATGCGCATTATGGCAGGAAGAAGGCGCCGGACTGGTAATGGAAGACTGCCATATATCAGGGAATATCCATTATGCGGATACGCCTTTTGTGATATATCAGAATACTGTCTACGTTGTTGTGGAAAAAGGACAAACTGTAAACGATGTACTCCCGACAGAGATCAGTTGTACGGTCAATCGTCAGGGGCAGCTCAGCCATAATGAGCCGGTGCCGCTCTCGTGGAATCTTGAAGGATCTGACGATCAGCAGGCGGAAAGACGGCGTTTGCAGTTACAGGGTTCTTTCTTACAGGCTGCATCCGCGGAACCTGCGCTGTGTACGGTAGCTTATAATGATTATCCGCTGACCTTTTTAGATGTGACGGCAACGGATGATGGCGCAAGGTATACATTTCGGGGCGGGTACACGAAGCCGGAGGAAGCACTGCCAATCACGATAATATCAGAGTATTCTTTCGACGGAGAAAACTGGATCGTATACGACGAAACAAACGTAAAAGATGTTGAAGCAGGCTTCTTTATCGGATTTCGATCGGAAGAGAGTGATAGGACAGCGTATTCCAACATATATATTCGTTTGCAGTGGAATGATAACGGAACCCGATACTTTTCCAATGTGCTCTGCTATGCGGCTGACAACTTAGAGCATGTAGAGGACATAGGCGGCAGCCGGGGCGGCGGAACTTCCATTATAAATCTGCCCGAAGATCCACAGGAAAAAAGTGGTGATGCAGAAGCAGATGAAGGAGCGGGTCAAAATGCTGACCGCAATTCCGGCTCCGGTAATGCCAAATCAGAGGCTGCATCAGATACAAACCAAGCGGAAAGCGGAGACGGCAATGGCGGCTCAGAGGCGGCAAATGACGGGCAGCCGTCAAATCCGGGAAACACAGCCAGTACAGAGAAGTCGCCATATGCGGAGTCTCGGAATACCAATGCAGAACAGCCGTTTCGTGCGGAATCAAAAACTACAGGTCAGTCATCCTATGCGGAATCCGAAAATGACACTACTGTCACAGACGCGAATAACGCTGACAACATAGAAAGCATTAACCGCAGTGATTCCGATATTTCTGAAAAAGGTGCTGTCGCCGCTATATCCGTAAAGGGAGAAGGTGGCGCTGACCTGTCCCGAATGAAGGAACAGGCGCTGCGCTCTGATATCCGTGTGGGCAATGCCATCTTGATAGCAACAGGATTCGTGCTGCTGTCCGTCATAGCCGGAATAGCAGGTTTCTGCCTTCATTCCCGGTTCGGAACAAACAGGTAGCCCTTGTAGCGTTTCGTCTGGATGTAGTCGTGATCCGGGCAGATTTCATAGAGCTTCTTGCGTATGCGCCCCATAATAACCTGCAGGGATTTTTGCCCTTTGTTGATCGGTGCTTTCCACACCGAGTCATATATCTGCTCCGGCGTATATATTTCATTGGGGTGTCTTGCAAGAAAATACAACACATCAAATTCATAGGAAGAAAAATCTACAGAGCGTGTCTCATAGCTTACGCTGCAAGAAGAAGGGCTGATGAAGAGCGAACCGTAAGTAAGCACCTGGGGCGGTTCGGCGGCTCTGCCGGAACGGATACGTGCCCGTACCCGAAGCTCCAATTCTTTTAAACTGTAAGGCTTGCATACATAGTCGTCTCCGCCGATCGACAAACCGCAGATACGGTTTTCTTCTTCGGTATAGCCGGAAAGGAAAACAATAGGAAGCCCGGTCTTTGCGCGTATTTTTTCGCACAATGCGAAACCGCTCATATCGGGCAGGTCAACATCCAGAATGACACAGTCAAGGGCATTGGATAAAATGATTTTCTCCGCAGCCTGTGCAGTATCCGCACAGATCACATCATATCCCACTGCACCGAAATACGTCTTATTATCTTCCAATATCATCGGATCGTCGTCCACCATTAAAATCTTGTACATACTTATACCCATGACCTTCTCTCGGCCAATCCCAATCCCCATTCATACACAGCCTGCGAGTTTGGACCTGACGCCAACGGTGTCAGAACAAACTCGTGATTAAAAAATCTCCGATTTTTTAATCTACCCTCATACATACACAACCTGCGAATTTGCAGCCGTAAGGCGCAAATTTGCGATTAAAAAATCTCCGATTTTTTAATCTAGTATAGCATAAAAATATCCCCCGAATAGTTTTTTTCATTCCCAAAATGAACGCGAAAGTAAACGTCAGGTAACAATTGCGGTCTGACGCTTTTTTTCATCCAAAAATATTGTAGAATCATGCTAGGAAAAGAAGATGAAGATTTTCTAATGCGTTAAAAAACACCGCCTAAGAAAATCTAAGTCATCTCCTCAAAAAGAGATGAAACATTTCTAAGGCGTCAAAGAACACCGCCTGAGAAAATCTAAGTCATATCCGTAAGACAGTATAAAAATTACCTGACGAAGAGAGGCACAAAATTATGTCAAAAACAATCAAAGGAAGACTTACGGTCAGCATGATCGGCATCGTAGTAGCGAGCATTCTTCTGACCACGGTGGGAATCATTACAGTGGCGGCAAAGCGGACGATTCAGGATCAGATTCAGGCCCTGCAGTTGAATGCGGATAAGTATGCGGAGGAGATCAACACATGGATTGAAAATGAAAAAATGCTTGCGGAAGGAGCGGCCAAAAGTATAGCGGCCGGAGGGAGCATCGATATGGTACAGGTTCAGACTGTCGTGGATACCCATGCGGCGGGCAGACAGGAGCTTCTTAATCTGTACTGTGGGACAAGGGACAGTAAATTTATCTGGTCCAACAGAGAGATAGAAATGCCCGCGGATTATGATCCGGTGGAACGCGGATGGTACAAACAGGCGGCGGAGACAGGGGATATCATAGTAACGGATCCTTATTGTGACGCACTGACTGGGCAGATGTGTGCGACGATTGCCGCACCGGCATACATAGACGGCGAGCTGGCGAGTGTCATCGGTCTGGATGTGACACTCGGAACCGTAACGGAGCTGACGGGAAGCATTAACTATGATGAAGGAGTTTACGGTTTCCTCGTGGACAGCAGCGGACAATATATAGCGCATAAAAATAAAGCATACGAACCGACGGAAACGACTACGGTTTCGGTGAAAGATATTCTTCCGGAACTCGGAGCAATGATGGAAGGAAATGAAAGCGGCGTGCAAAAGCTCACAGACTATGACGGCAGCGTTTGTTATTTTGCGTTGACGGAAATAGACGGCTGCGGATGGAGACTGGGAGTCGTAGTACCAATGAATGATGTTACGGGCTCTTTAAGGACAATGCTTGTGATAGCGGTTGTGACTGCGCTTGTGATTATCCTGTTTGTGGCGGTATTTATGACAGGGCTGATCGGAAGAATGCTGGCACCGGTACAGATGCTGAAGCAGTTTGCTTCCGGAGATTTCTCTGAAAATGCTGTAATCGAAAAGGCAATACCGAAGGAATATAAAAACGAGACGGAACAGATCAGGAAAGCAACCGCAGAGGTCAAGCAGCAGATCAGGGAGATTATTCTGAATACAAAGCAGGAAGCCGGGAGTATCAGCACCATTGCCGAGGGAACCTCTTCTAAAATGACGGTGTTAAATCAGGACATTTCGGGGATTATGGATTCAGTTGCCCTGGTTATGGGGCAGACCGTGCAGGCAAGGGAGCTGGCAGAAAGTATCAGACATAACGGAGAGAAGCTGGGAAATGCCATTGAAAATGTGACGCAGAAAGCAGGAGAGGCGGCGGAGCAGTCAAACGACATCATGGATCGTGCAGGCAAGCAGTATAAAGCTTCCACGCGGTCTGCAGAAGAGGCTGTTTCCATTTATCAGGAAACCAGGGGAGAGATGGAACGNGCGATTGCAGACAGCAGGCGGGTAGAGGAAATCAATGCTCTGACAGAAGAAATCCTTGCCATCAGTTCCAAGACGAATCTTCTGGCGCTGAATGCATCCATAGAAGCGGCAAGAGCCGGAGAGGCGGGCAGAGGATTTGCCGTTGTGGCGGAAGAAATCAGAGAGCTGGCAGACAATTCCAGACAGGCGGTAGACAAGATCCGTCAGGTGACAGAGAGCGTAGTGGATAACGTTTCCTTTTTATCCGAGACTTCANGCAAACTGTTAGAATTTATGAACGGCAAGGTGATAGAGGACTATCAGGGAATGACNGAGCTTGCCGGAATGTATGAAAAGGATGCAGAGTTCTANAATGATATTTCCGGCGACTTGGGAGCAGCCTCACAGGAGATGAGCGCCAGTATGGCTCAGATCAACGAATCNATTATTGTTATTACAGAGCTTGTGGGGGATATTGCGGAATCGATGCAGAGCATGGGTAGTTCGACGGAGGATTCCAATGAAAATTCCGAAGCAGTCATGAAAGAGATGGANGAGNTGTTCAGGTTAAGCGAGCTTTTGAACCGGACGGTGGCGTCCTTTAAAGTATAAATCCANAGGAGGAGCAGAAATGCTCCTCCTGTTTCTTGTAATTTTCCACATTATAGTCCATAATGAAAAAAGCATAACTAAGGCAAAGGAACGGTCACACATGGAATATATTTCGGAAAAACAGGCGAAGAAGGCAATCATAGACATAGGACAGCGCATGTATCTGCGCGGGTTCGTGGCGGCAAATGACGGAAATATCTCCGTCAAGACNGCGGATCATGANGTCTGGGCGACNCCNACAGGNGTNTCCAAGGGCTATATGAAGAAGAAAATGCTGGTTAAGGTGGATCTGGACGGCAATGTGCTGGANGGNACTTATAANCCTTCTTCCGAGNTAAAGATGCACCTGCGTGCNTATCGGGAGAATNAGGANATCNGGGCNGTATGTCATGCNCANCCNCCGATCTGNACCTGNTATGCGATNGCGGGGATTCCGCTGGATGTACCGGTGCTGGCCGANGCAATCATTACTCTGGGNAATGTGCCGATCGCNCCCTATGCNGAACTTGGCAGTAAAGAGGTGCCGGAGGTGATCGCGCCCTATTGCCANACGCATAACGGTATCCTGCTNGCNAACCATGGGGCNGTNACNTGGGCGGAGGATATCTATGAGGCATANTATCGGCTGGAATCCATGGAGTATTATGCGAATATTCTGTTAATTACCGGGAAAATATTGGGAAAGCAGAATCAGCTCACGAANGAACAGATNGANGCACTTCTTGCCATGNGGGATAAGTTCGGCATTAAGCGCGGCGGTGTGCCGGCGGNNGACAGATAAAAAATCGAGCAAGCTCGATTGCGAGCTTCGCTTCGCGAACTCGTGCATGTACGGAGCAACACAAAGAGAAAAGAGGGTATATTAATGAAACTGACGGATTTGCATAACTACCAATCAATTATGATCCAATGTCACGACAANCCGGACGCGGATGCGATCGCTTCGGGATTTGCGCTGTANACTTATTTCACAAGTTTGGGCAAAACNGTACAGCTTGTCTATGCGGGAAGAAATCAGATTCACAAATCTAATCTGCTGCTGATGGTGGAGAAGCTGCAGATACCTATTATATATATAGGAGATATCAAGGGGTATTCACAGCAGGAGCCGTCCGGNAAGACNCCNGGNCTTCTGATCACCGTAGACTGCCAGTACGGAGCGGGCAATGTGACTTGTCTNCCGGCGGAGGATGTGGCGATCATCGATCATCATCAGGTGGAGATCACGGATGTGGAGAAACGCGAGATCAATCCNCATCTGGGAAGCTGTTCCACNNTGGTATGGAANATGCTNCGGGAGGTTGGNTACAAGATAGAGGACAGCAGGCTTGGAACGGCGCTNTACTACGGACTCTATACGGACACGAANCAGTTCGCGGAGATCTATAATCCNCTGGATATGGACATGAGGGAGGCAGTACCCTGTGAAAAGACGTTGATTACCCTTTTCCGTAATTCCAATCTGTCCCTGCAGGAGATGGAGATTGCGGGTGTGGCGATGATCCGGTATATCTATAATGATGATTACCGCTATGCGATCATTAAGTCGCAGCCTTGTGATCCGAATATCTTAGGTCTGATCAGCGATCTGCTGATTCAGGTAGCGGAAGTAGACAGTTGTGTGGTATACAACGATTTAAAGGACGGTTACAAGTTTTCGGTCAGAAGCTGTATCAAAGAGGTGCAGGCCAACGAGCTGGCGGCATTTCTGGCGGACGGTGTCGGGTCCGGCGGCGGGCACAGGGAGAAAGCCGGCGGATTCATCAGTATGACCTTGTATGAGAACGCATATCCCACGCTGCATTCGGAAGCTTTCTTCAGTGAGCGTTTGAACAATTATTTTGATTACTGTCAGATCATCTACGCGGATGAATATGAGGCCGACCTGTCCGATATGAAAACCTACGTGAAGAAACAGGTGCCTTTCGCATATGTGGAGGCTACCGATATTCTGCCTGTGGGTACAATGATTACGATCCGTACCTTAGAGGGGGATGTGGATATGACGGTGGAACCGGATCTGATCATCATGATCGGGATCAAAGGAGAAGTGTATCCGAACCGAAGAGATAAATTCGAGAAAAATTATGTCGTTACTGACGAGCCGTATTGTAAGGATAAAATGCATGCGCATTGTAACACGTTGTATGAGCCGACGATCCATAATCGTGAGAACGGGGAAGTCATGCAGCTTGCCGATTATGCAAAGGTTTGTATTGCCACCGGCGGCGCTCACATTCATGCAAAGGAATTAACCGGAAGAGTCAAGGTGTTTACCGCATGGGATAAGGAGAAATATATGCTTGGCAAAGAGGGTGATTATCTGGCAGTGCGCTGTGACGACAAGCATGATATCTATGTGGTGGAGCGTGATATCTTCTATAAGACATACGATGCGGCGGATGTCACCGAAGAGTCATGAACCAGCAAAAAGGCTGTAAAAGCTTTTTCAGTATGGAGGAAAATATGACCAAAGACGGCGTAAATAAGGACGGAATAAACAAAGACATCGTACAGTATGATGCGTTTATCAGCTACAGGCATTCGGAGTTAGACAGTTTTGTGGCGCAGACACTGCATAAGCAGCTGGAGAGCTTCAAGCTGCCTAAGAATGTGGCGCGGCGTAAGATAGTACAGGCTAAGAACGGAGACTTTGCAGATACTGCGGCAGATGAGCGGGAGATTGGCTTACATGCGCGGAAAACAGATGATGCAGCGAACATGACCGAAACAGTCAAGACCAGAATTACGCGGGTATTCCGGGATAAAGAAGAGCTTCCGCTGGTGACTAATCTGGCGGATCCGATCACCGAGGCGCTGCAGAATTCCGAGTATCTGATCGTAATCTGTTCGCCAAGACTTCCCGAGTCAATGTGGTGCCGTAAGGAAATAGAGACATTTATTGAGATGCATGACAGGGATCATGTGCTGGCTGTGCTGATCGAAGGTGAGCCGGACACTTCTTTTCCGGAGGAATTGTTGTATCGGGAAGTGGAGAAAACCGGAACTGACGGTACTGTCATTAAGAAAAGAATACCGGTGGAGCCGCTGGCAGCGGATGTGCGAGGCACGGATTATAAGGAGATACGGCGTAAAATCAAGAGTGAGCTGCTGCGTCTTGTTGCGCCCATGTTTGACTGTAACTATGATGATCTCAAGCAGCGTCACAGGGAACAGAGAACCCGAAAAATAATTATGACATCCATGTCAATCAGTGCGGCATGCCTGTCATTTGGTATTGTCAGCACGACGATGGCATTACGGATCAGTCAGCAGAATACACAGATCAAGGAGCAGAACACGCAGATTAAAGCGCAGTCAGACGAGATCGTATCGCAGGCGCAGGAAATCGAACGGCAATATCAGGAGGCCAAGAGAAATACCGCTATTTCCAGATCAAAAGAAGCGGTGGGCTATCTGGAGAACGGTGACAGGATGCGGGCGGTGGCGACGGCGCAGGATGCACTGCTTGATCTGTCCGAAACGGGCGGTATAGAGGCGGATGTGGATTATCCGGCACAGGCCGTATATGCACTCTCAGACAGCCTGTATCTATATGAAAATGGGCAGCAGATTCTGCCGGATCGCATTCTGGAAGCGGATACCGCTGTCAGGGTCATGATGCTGTCGCCTCAGGGCAGCAGAATATTAACTACAGATGATTCGGGACAGGTTATCGTATGGAATCCGGAGGATGAGAAGGAGCAGATCAGGATCGATGCGGTGCTGCGTATGAGTAGTGCGGAGAAAGAGATCGCCTTTTTGGGAGAGGACTGTGTGTTCTGTCCGGCGGAAGAGGGGATTGCGTTGTACGACGTGTCGGATGGCAGTGCGGTATCGGTATACCGTATACGGGTTGAGGATTATGCGGGCATCATGGTTTTGCAGGAGCAGAAGCTGGCGATCGTGCTATCCACAGACGGATATCAGGCAGTTGATTGTACGGACGGCAGTCTCATCTATGCAGGAGAGTGGGACATGGACGGACTGATTGCACGTGCGTCGGCGGAGTGCACCTTCAGCGAGGACGGCAGATATTGGGCAGTGGGTCTGACAACGTCTTATGGGGATGAAAATGAGAGACAGATGGTTGCGGTCTATGATACGGCGACGGGAGAACGGTTAAACGCATATCCCATCGAGTACGAATATATCCGTTCGCTGCGTTTCGACGGGGAACGGATCTATGTGGTCAGCAATCACAGCGGCGAACTGGACTATACGCAGGTCACACTGGGTATGGAGAGCCGGCTGCAGGCTTATGACGTCGGCGGGGCAGATACACCGGTATGGACCTATGAGCGTCATAACGGCTGGCTCTATGAGACCTCCTACGCCCACGCGGAGAACAGCAATTATCTGCTGTGTTCCGGCTATAGTGATGTGGTGGCTTTAGATAAACGGGACGGCAGTTATATCGACCTGTTCGGTCTCGGCGTGGAAGTGGTAAAACTCGGCAATTACAGCGGAAGTGAGAGCTTTATGGCGTTTACCAGAGACGGAGTCTGGCATTATCTGGATATGAATCGCAGGGAAGACATGGTGGGGCTTCTGTTTCCCGCGTGTACTTCTTCTAATGTAATGGAATTCGCGATCGGCGACGGATACTGCGTGACACTGCCCTATAACAGCAGAAGGATGACCCTGTACCGGACGGCAAGAGGTGCGGGAATCGAGGAATTCTATCAGGGAGATTATAATTATAGGGAGGCCGTATTAAACAGTGACGGTTCCGAATTGGCAGCGGCCTATTACAACGATGATTATTCAGCTGCGGTGGAGGTATTCGACACGGATACGGGCGGGCAGCTTTGGAGCTATGAGGACGATTCGTATTATTTGGGCATGACATTTTTTGACTATCATGGTCAAGAGATGCTTGCGCTGATTACAAACAAGAAGGTAGTTATTTTAGATCCGGAGAACGGGGAACAAATCACGTCGGTCGATCTGGAGATCGGTGCAACGAGTGGCTATCTGGGCTGTAACAGAGCCGGTTCCGGTACGGATCAGGAGCTGTGGCATCGCTATGTCTATCTGTGGGATGACAGGACGCTTTACGTCTACGATCTTACGGATATGAAATGGGCTTGTCAGCTGTCGCACGAGGAAACTGCCGGTTATGACGATATCGCTGCGGTGTGGAGCCGGTTCGGATCAGTGGATGACGGACAGGAGGATTACTATGTGATCACGGATAAGGAAGCGGGAGCTCTGCATTTTTATTGCATGGGGGAAGAAATATATACCTATGGCGGCGGGACAGATACGGCACAGCAGGATGACATCAATTATAAATATATCGAGAACATGTTTTTCGATGAGAATGAGCAGGAAGTGCATCTCAACATCGTCTATAAGGACGGCAGAATCACCAGACTGATTATCAATCCGGATTCTGACACGGCGGACTTCTGTACGCCGGAAGACGGTGATGGAAATTCGGAGAAATACAGCGGACTGGGAGATGTGATGCAGCGGTACGAGTCCGCAGGAGATTATGCCATTATGCAGGGAAGCCGGGATGCCTATCTTCTGACAAAGCGTGAGGGCGATATTCTGGCGCAGATGCATGGTTTCCTGTGCTGCGACAGCACAAACAGGCGGATTTATCTTACAAACAGCCATACGATCTACAGGCTGCCGCTCTATGACCTTGAAGAGATCAACGAGATCGCAACCGAAGTGAGAAGCGCGGGAAAATGGTAGAAGCGTTAAAGGGCATATCCGAATCCGGGTACGCCCTTCTAATGTGCGCAAAAAGAATTGATCAGTCGGAGACTTCTCTGTTTCTTCGGAATTCTTTGATTTGTTCGAGCCGCTTTCTGACAGCAGATTCCTGCCCTTGATCTTGAGGCAGATAGTAGGTTTTGTCCTTTAGGGAATCGGGCAGACAGGTCATGTCGGTGAGCTTTTCTTCCGTATCGTGGGCATATTGGTAGCCTTCTCCGTAGTGCAGACTCTGCATAAGCTCTGTCACGCCGTTACGGATCTGCAGGGGCACCGGCTCCGCCAGCATGATCCTGGCATCTTCTCTGGCCTTACCGTAGGCAACATACAGAGAGTTGGATTTCGGAGCCATGGAAAGATAAACCACGGCATGGGTCAGATTCACATCACATTCCGGCATACCGTTGAAATGACATGCCTGATAGGCGGCAACCGCTACCTGCAGCGCCTGTGAGTCGGCCATGCCGATGTCCTCGCTGGCAAACCGCACCAGCCGCCTTGCGACATAGAGCGGGTCTTCGCCGGCTTCCAGCATACGGGCAAGCCAGTAGACGGCGGCATCCGGATCGCTGTTGCGCATGGATTTGTGCAGGGCGGAAATGAGATTGTAGTGTTCCTCACCGTTCCGGTCATAGAGGAGCATTTTGCGTCCGGTGCACTGTTCTAAGACTTCTTCCTGTACCAGAATCGAGCCGTCCGGCTGAATCGCTCCGTTTAATACAGCCATATCCAGAGTGTTCAATGCCGTTCGCGCGTCACCGTTCGCAAATACCGCGATGGCGCGTAAGAGACGGTCTTCTATATGAATCGTGCTGTTGCCGAGTCCGCGCCGGTCGGTCAATGCATGCCGCAGGAGTTTAAGAAGGTCTGCTTCAGTCAGCGGCTGCAGTACGAATACCTTACATCGGGACAGGAGAGCGGAGTTGATCTCGAAGGACGGATTCTCCGTGGTGGCGCCGATGAGGATGATACTGCCTTTCTCCACATAGGGCAGGAATGCATCCTGCTGCGCCTTGTTGAACCGGTGGATCTCGTCTACGAACACCATGGTCCTAAGCCCCATCATGCGGTCGTTCTCAGCCTGTTTCATCACATCTTTGATCTCTTTGATGCCGCTGGTGACAGCGCTGAAATCCACAAATGACGAGTGTGTCATATTTGCAATAATCCTTGCCAGAGTGGTCTTGCCGACACCGGGAGGTCCCCAGAAGATCATGGATGATATTTTGTCGGTATCTAACATCTGCCGCAGCATTTTCCCTTTGCCCATCAAGTGCTCTTGACCTATATAGTCATCGAGTGACTGCGGCCGCAGCCGGCTGGCCAGAGGGGCGTTTAGGTCCGTTTCCTGTGTAAAAAGTGATAGCTGTTCCATGTATACCTCCAATTCCCGATAATGCGATACTAAAAGGGTAGAAACCAATCTGATAAAAACTAATTCGAGTAATTTAAAACAAAACATATGTTCTAACGTATCATAACATATTCTTTGTAAAAAACCAAGACGATGTTTAGAGATCTACCTAGGGTATTCAGCGCTGTGAGGGCAGATTGCGCAAAAGGTTCACGAAGTTGTCGGGCTGCGTCATATGGATTTTCTAAAATATTCCGGCAAGGTTATGCAAACGGACGAAACCGCCCTCTATTCGCCATCCGGGCTCATTACGGGCTTTCCGGGACATCCATGTCCCGGAATTTCTGGATATCGGACGGAATATTAAGAAAATCTCATATTCCTACGCAAGACAACTTCGTGAACATTTTGTGCAATCTGCCGGTTCATGTTTATTGAAGAGACTTTTGACACCTTTATTTTAATTGTTGCAGCCATTGCCCGGTAGATAAGCAAACACAGTGAATACACAGTCTGTACCTCAATACCCAGCACAGAGGAACGTTAATATCTTAAGGAGCCCCTAGAACAGCGCCAGCACTTAGCGAGGTTTCTCACGAGCTTAGTGTCTGCTGCGCTGTGAAAGGAGCGAGAGCGCGGCTCCGTAGATATTAACGTTCCTCTGCGCGTCCGTCTTAGATACCCCATAAACGTAAACGCAGGTTCGCTGCTCGCAATGGCCCGCGAATTTCTTCTTTCTATTTTCATTAGCCTGTGATACAATAGCAATGTACGGCGTAAAAAGCAATGTTCTCTGCCTATGGCAGCAACACATTCATTCTACCGCGCCGCGGGGAGTATTTATGAGCGAGAACGAGAAGAACATAACAGCGGAAGCGGCGCAGAAAGAGACCGTTTCCAGAAATTTTATCGAACAGATCATCGATCAGGATCTGGCAGAAGGTGTCTATGATACCGTTAATACCAGATTCCCGCCGGAACCGAACGGTTATCTGCACATCGGTCATGCCAAGAGTATTCTGTTGAATTCGGGACTGGCGAAGCAGTACGGCGGTAAGTTCAATCTGCGCTTTGATGACACAAACCCCACGAAAGAGAAGAGCGAGTTCGTGGAATCTATCAAGGAAGATGTAAGGTGGCTCGGCGCGAATTTCGAGGACAGACTTTTCTTTGCTTCCGATTATTTTGAACAGATGTATGAGGGTGCAGTGACACTGATCCGCAAGGGTAAGGCATATGTGTCCGACCTGACGGCGGAACAGATGAGAGAGTACCGGGGTACATTGACTGAGCCGGGTAAGGACGACCCTAACCGGGACAGGAGCGTGGAAGAGAATCTGCGTCTGTTTGAGGAGATGAAAGAGGGCAGATACGCAGACGGTGAGAAGACGCTGCGGGCTAAGATCGATATGGCATCGCCCAACATCAACATGCGGGATCCGATTCTGTATCGCGTGGCACATCTGACGCACCATAACACCGGAGACCGGTGGTGTATCTATCCCATGTATGATTACGCGCATCCGATCGAGGATGCCATTGAAGGGATCACACATTCCATCTGTACACTGGAGTTTGAAGATCACAGACCGTTGTACAACTGGGTGGTGGAGGAGACTGAGCTTTGGGAGAAGTATCCGCCCAGACAGATCGAATTTGCGAAAATGTATTTGACCAATGTAGTTACCGGTAAGAGATATATTAAGAAATTAGTGGAGGACGGCATTGTGGACGGTTGGGACGATCCCCGTCTTGTGTCCATTGCGGCGCTTCGAAGAAGAGGTTTTACGCCGGAGTCCATTCAGCTGTTCGTGGATCTGTGTGGTGTGTCCAAGGCCAATTCCTCCGCGGAGTATTCCATGCTGGAATATTGTATCAGAGAGGATCTGAAAATGAAACGCGCCCGCGTCATGGCAGCGCTCGACCCTGTGAAGCTGGTGATCGATAACTACCCGGAAGGGCAGGTCGAGATGTTAGAGGTGGTCAACAACCCGGAGAATGAGGCTCTCGGCAAGAGAGAAGTTCCTTTTTCCGGAGAATTGTATATAGATCGGGAAGATTTCATGGAGGAGCCGCCGAAGAAATATTTCAGACTGTTTCCCGGCAACGAAGTGCGTCTCATGAGTGCGTATTTCGTGAAATGTGTCGGGTATGAGAAAGACGATGACGGCAGAGTGAAGGTAGTGCACTGTACCTACGATCCGGCATCCAAGGGCGGCAACAGCCCTGACGGACGTAAGGTGAAGGGCACGATCCACTGGGTATCCGCGGCACATGCGGTTAAAGCGGAAGTCAGACTCTATGAGAACATCATTGATGAGGAAAAGGGGGTCTACAACGAGGACGGCAGTCTGAACTTAAATCCCGACTCGCTGAAGGTGTTGAAGGAGTGCTATATCGAGCCTTCCGTAAAAGAAGCCAAGGCGTATGACAGCTTCCAGTTCGTCAGACAGGGATTCTTCTGTGTGGATTGTAAGGATTCAAGACCGGACAGTCTTGTATTCAACAGAATAGTGTCTCTAAAGAGTTCTTATGTATTGCCGAAAAAGTAAAAATATGAGAGAATAAAAATAAATTCCTTCGGAATTAATTTTAATAAATTCCTTCGGAATTAACTTTGCGAGTTCCACTTCGCGGACTCGAAGTATGTTCCGAGGATTCGAAGTATGCTTCGCAAACTCGAGGTATGCTGAGAAATCTCTTTACAGCATACGAAGTAAATTTATATAGCAATTGAAACAGTTATGATTGGGAGGATATACAATGGCAGGATTATTGTCAGGGTTAGAGCAGTTTGGCTTGAGTAACCTGGAGAACATGGATTTGTATGAAGCGCCTAAGAAAGAGGAGAAGGGGGCCGACGGCAAAGGCACGCATGCTGTGCAGGAACAGGATTTTTTGTTTGATAAGTCTTTCACCTGCCCGATCTGTGACAAGGAGTTTAAGGCGAGAACTGTTAGGATCGGTAAAGCGAAATTAGCGGGAAGCGATCTTGATTTAAGACCGCGTTATGAGCAGATCGATCTGCTTAAATACGATATTATCTTGTGCCCGTACTGCGGATATGCGGCACTCAGCAGATTCTTTAAGTTCGTGACGGCTCCGCAGGCGAAGAACATTAAGAAGACGATCTCCGCCACCTTCAAACCGCAGAAAGAGACGAAAGAGATCTACACATACGACGAAGCGCTGGAGCGTTACAAGCTGACGCTTGCGAATGCGATTGTAAAACAGACGAGGGCCAGCGAGAAAGCATATATCTGCCTGAAGACTGCATGGCTTCTGCGCGGTAAGGCGGAGCATCTTGATAAGAATCTGCCGGATTACGAGGAGCAGAAGAAGCTGTGTGAGGATGAGGAGAACGAATTTTTAAGAAACGCTTTGGAGGGATTCTTGGCGGCGAGACAGACCGAGGCCTTCCCTATGTGCGGCATGGATGAGCCCACTGTGGATTATCTGATCGCAGTTACGGCGATGCGGTTTGAACAGTATGATGTGTCCAGCCGTCTGATCACAGGCATTCTCCAGTCTCCTACGGCGAATCCCCGTATGAAGGATAAGGCGAGAGACATCAAAGAGATGTTGATGAAGAAGATCAAGGAAAAGAATGCCGCAAGAAAATAGAACATGAAAGAATTACCGATTCATATTCAGCTACATCCGGAAAACAGTAAAACACTATATGAGCAAATCTATGAGTATATTCGGGAAGAGATCAAGGCCGGCAGCCTGCTGCAGAATGAGAAGCTGCCTTCCGCAAGATTTCTGGCGGATTATCTGCAGGTATCGCGGACAACGGTAGATATGGCCTATGCCCAGCTTGTCTCGGAGGGATATCTGGAAGCGAGACCGCGCAAAGGATACTTCGTCAGTACGTACGAGGAACTGAATACGATAGACCGGATTCCGCAGGGGGACAGATATCTGCCTCCCGGACAGGAAGAAATACCGCGGCGGGAAGGAGACGGATCTCATCAGAAGACTGTGCAGACGAGGCTTTCCTATGATTTTTCCCCGAATGCAATTGATATGCGGTATTTTCCGTATGCCACATGGAAGAAGATCACGAAGAATATTCTCGTAGATGCCAATAGTAAGATGTTTTCGCTGGGAGAACCTCAGGGTGATCCGGAGCTTAGGACGACGATCTGCCGCTATCTGCACGGGTCGCGCGGTGTCAATTGTGAACCGGAACAGATTATTATCGGAGCAGGGAATGATTACCTGCTTCTTTTATTGGAAAAAATACTGGGGCGTCACATCCGGGTTGCAATGGAGAATCCGACTTATACAAAAGCGTATAAAATATTTCGGTCATGCGCCTATCCGGTATGCTTTATCCCCATGGATGAGAACGGACTGCGGGTAGACTGTCTGCGGCAGACAGATGCACAGGTGGCTTATGTGATGCCTTCTCATCAGTATCCCACGGGTGTTTCCATGCCTATCGGCAGACGGATGGAACTGTTGAAGTGGGCGGCTGAAGCGGAAGACCGCTATCTGATCGAGGATGATTATGACAGTGAATTTCGGTATAAAGGAAAACCGCTGCCATCTTTACAGGCATCCGATCATAACGGCAGGGTGGTCTATATCGGGACCTTCTCCAAGGCGATAGCGCCTGCGATCCGTATCAGCTATATGGTGCTGCCGTATCCGCTGCTGGAGCGGTATCGCGGGGAGTGCGGTTTCTATTCGTCCACGGTGTCCAGAATCGACCAGACTATCTTAAACGAGTTTATTCAGGACGGTTATTTCGAACGGTATCTGAATAAAATGCGTAAGCGGTATCGTGAGAAGCGTGATTTGATTCTGAATGAGTTAAAAGCTTTTGAGCGGACTTTTGACATATCCGGCAGTAATGCGGGACAGCATGTGCTCCTGACGGATAGGCATGGACGGGCGGAAGAAGAGCTGGCCGAAGCGGCGGCAAAAGAAAGTGTCAGAGTTTACCGAATGCAGGATTTCAGGATGGGAGAACATACAGACGATGCGGCAATGCTGATCCTCGGATACGGCGCGCTGACGGACGAAGAGATCCGGGAAGGGATTGCACGATTAAAAAAAGTCTGGCTGTAGACACAGCCAGACTTCTAAACTTTTAGGCATTATTATTCGAGTTCGCGACGAGTTTTCCGAGATACGCAGTATCTCATAGGAATACTCATAATCTCGCAATCAAGCGAATCTTGATTTTTTGTATGATATCTGCTTCATCATGTCCAGATAGGAGACGGTCTCTTCGTAGAGCATCTCCGGATGGAAAGAATCGTCGTCGAAGTGGGCGCACATTAGGCCGTTAATGGTGTAGTCCAGCATGGCGTCCAGCTTCTCGAAGGATACCTGATCTACGAAGAGGGAACGGTCTGCCTGATTTTTCAACATAGCGTATACGTCCTGAATGACACTGCGCTGGCTCTCGATCGCCATAAGCGCTTCTTTTACATTCTCGGTAGAACAGCGGTCAAGGAACTGCTGCATATGGGGATAGTTCTTTAAAACCTGCATTTTGGCAAATTCGATCTGCTTTCTGATCTCAAAATAATCATCGGCGGAAGAGGGTACTCCCGTGGTCAATTCCAGCTTCATGAAACGAACGCTGTAATCGTGTAGGAAAGTATAAAGTCCCAGCTTGCTGCCGAAATAATGAAACAAAAGCCCTTTGCTGATGCCAGCCTCCGCCACGATATCGTCAGTGCTCGCATGTTTGTAGCCGTTTATGGCAAAGATCTTAAGAGCGGCATTGATCATGCGGTCCTGTTTTTCTTTTTTCAGATCAAAAAATTTATCGTTCATATATACCTCGGTTATGTATTTTTGCATTTTCAAGTTTGCGATGAGTTTTCCGGGATGCGTAGTATCTCATAGAAATTACTCATAATCTCGCAAAGTTAATTCCGCAGGAAATTTCTTCTTTTGTCGGAAAGTGTTGACTCTATGAGTCGTATTTGAGTATGATAGCACAAAAAAGGACGAGATTCAATGTCTGGGGAAAAACTAGTTTTAAGAAATTTTAGGGGCACAAGATGTTGTGTTCTAAACGGCAACGGTAAAAAAACATTTATTTTTTGTACATATTCTCTTTTCATTTTGATAAAATAGTATTAATATAGGGATATAACAGACGGTGAAAGGAGAACCCTCATGGCGAAAAAATTTGGTAAGTTTTTAATGGTGACAGCTGCTCTCGGAGCCGTTGCAGCAGGTGCGTATTATTATTTACAAGGTAAAGATGACTTTGTAGATGATGATTTTGATGATGACGATGATTTTGATAACTTTGATGAGGATTTGGACGATGACGAGGCGGCGAAGGATAGCGACCGCAATTATGTCGATCTGGATCTGGAGAAAGCGGAAGATTTTAAAGAAGGCTTGAGCGCTGCCAAGGCTGAAGTGACCGACAAGGTCGTTGGCGCGGCGCAGGAAGCAGCCGATAAGGTTAAGGAAGCTGCTGACAAAGCCGAAGTGAAAGTGGAAGAGTTTTTTGATGATGATGACAGTGACGGGTCCATGGACGCGATGTAATAGGACATAAAGTTATACTAAGACATTAAGAAACGATGTCTAAGTATAACTAAGTTATGTCCGGAAGAATGCAGAAGAGCGTGCATTCTTCCGGGAAAAGAATACGTATTCATCAGAACATAAGAAAGCCTTGCAGTGTGATAATATCCTGCAAGGCTTTTGTTATGACAGAAACTGCGATTTGTCATTTGTTCATCACATACGGCGGATCCGCCGGATACCCGCCTTTTAACTTCTGCATGCCGCGTTCAATGGCATCCTTGGAGTTCTTCCAGTCGGCATCCTTATTGCGGTAATCGAATTTCTCTACCATCCATGCCACATCTTCGGAGAGTCGTGCCATATTTCGCTCCATCAGCGGGAATACCATATCGTAGAACTCCGCTTTCTCCTTGTCGGACAGGCGCGTGTCGGCGCCTTCGCACAGGTCGCCGAAATGGTGCAGGCAGAATCCCTTGCTGTTTTTTACCTTCTCACGGAATTCGGGATCTCTCTTATACATGACGAAGAAGGTATCCAGATAGCGTTCGTATGTATCGGCGTACCGCTTGCAGACGTAGCAGGACTGTTCCTTTTCCGCGACCCAGATGCCGATAGGGTTCTGGCGTTCGGTCTGCTTCCTGAACTTGTCCTTGAGCGATGTCTTGCCGGGTTTGAAGCTCTTAAACTGCTGCTGCATCTCCCGAATGATCTGCATATAGTGTGTCTTCAGAATCCATGCGTTGCCAAGGGTGTTGCCATAGTCGTACATTTTCTTGAAATGATCGCGGCAGAAGCCTGCCAGATCGGTTTGTTCGCGGACATCGCTCTCCATGTAGGAGGAGCCGGAGCCGAGCACGAAATCCAGCAGATCCTGCTCCACATTGCGCTCAATGAAGCAGAAAGGGCATTCGTCGTTGGCGTTCATAGCGTCGTTAAGGGGGATCGTGTATAGTTGTTCTTTCATGAAATACCTTCTTTCCCGATTATTATATGGATTCGGTATCGAGTCCATAATGCTATTGTACCGCATTCGGGGGAAAGGGTAAATAATAAAATGCGCAGTGTAGTAAGTCCTGGTATAGGAAATGAATAGCAATTCGGACGGTATCGGTTGCGTGTGTACGGCGCGCGTGCTATATTAAATGAGAAAAACGGCAAACGGACTATAGCCAATAAAGGAGTTATCCCATGAGTACACAAATCCCCCCGATTAATCAGGATCAGGAACATATACTGTCACATATCCGCTGCTTCGCACTGGATATGGACGGCACGATCTATCTGGGCGAACAGTGGATCGACGGCGCGCTTGATTTCCTGCACAGGATAGAAGAGACGGGCAGAAGCTACGTTTTCGTGACCAATAATTCCTCCAAGAACGCGGCGGTATATGTGGACAAGCTGCACCGGATGGGACTGGATGTGGGAGAGGACAGAATCGTCACGTCGGGTCAGGCCACGATCTGGTATCTGCAGAATCATTTTCCGGGTAAAAAGGTATTCCTGCTGGGCAATCCGCTGTTGCAGGAAGAGTTTGCGCAGGCGGGAATCCTGTTGGAGGAAGAACACCCCGATGTGGTGGTGACTGCCTTCGATACCTCGCTGGATTACCGGAAGATGTGCCGGGTGTGCGACCATGTGAGAGCCGGACTGCCTTATCTGGCGACCCATCCCGACTATAACTGCCCCACAGAGACGGGATTTATCCCTGACGCGGGCGCCATCCATGCGTTTATCCATGCATCGGCATATCGCTATCCTGACAGGATCATTGGTAAGCCCAACGGGGATATTGTTGACTATCTGACCGGTAGAGTCAATGTAAAGCGCGAGGAGACAGCTATGGTAGGAGACCGTCTCTACACGGACATTGCCGCCGGCAGGAATAACGGGCTTAAGAGTATACTGGTCCTGAGCGGGGAGGCGTCCATGGAGGATGTGCGCCGGTCGGAGGTGTTGCCGGATCTGATATTTGATTCGGTGAAGGAGATTGCACGACAGCTGACGGCCAATCACCAGGACATTTAAATAGAAATAGAGGAAAGTGCAAAAAGCAGAGGGAAAGCCCGAAAGAGAGTAGTGGAAGAGCGGAAGGAAAGAGCGAGAGGAAGAATGGAAAAGGAAAATCAGAATGAAAGAGTATAAAGAAATGGCAGAAAGGAAGAGCGGAAAAGGAGTGAAAGAGAAGATAGCCCTTTTCATGCATGCTTTCATACGGAATCTGAATAAATTCATAAAAGAATATCGTGTACAGATACTCCAGGGAATTCCGGCGCTGGTGATCTTTCTGCTTGCTACATACCGCCTGTCAGAGGTCGGACAGCCGATCCTGTTTAACGACGAGATCGGGTACTGGTCTAACAGCGCATTCTTTATGGGAATCGACTGGACATCGGTGACCGGTCAGATTAGCTATTATTCATACGGTTACAGCCTGCTGCTCATACCTTTAAGGGTGTTGTCATCCCTGTTTAGCTGGAGCAGCGATATGTTATATCACGCGGCGGTGATGATGAACGGCGGATTTCTTGTTGCGAGCTACGTGATCGCTCTGAGACTAGCGGGGCGGTATCTGCCCGAACTGAATCGGATTGTCAGGACTGCGGCGTGTTGCGTCATTTTCGTTTATTCCAGCTATATTGTGTATGCACATATTACATGGACGGAATGTACGCTGGTGTTTTTCTTCTGGCTGTTCCTCTATGTGATGATGCGCGTCACAGATCGGTCAAGTATTGGAAACCATATAGCATTCGCGATTGTTTCTTTCTATTTATATACGGTGCATCAGCGGGCTTTGGGAATCATTGTGACGGCAATGGTGGTGGTGCTGTATATGCGGCTTCAGCGGTTGAATCGGATGCGGGATGTGACGGTGTTTCTGGGCAGTATGTATCTGTACAGCCTGATTCATGCCATGATCAAGGGGAACTTGCAGCATGTGAATTATCTGGGGGAAGCCCCTGTGGGAGTGTCAGTCATTCTGGGGTATGCACTAACGGGAAGGTCTCTGATTGTTCTGACGGCAGGTGTTCTGTTGCTCATCTTTCTCTATCTGCTGGATAGAAAGAAGTATAAGACGATCCTGCTGTTACTGGCGGCAGGAATTGCTCTGACGGCAGGGTATCTGTACCTGAGCAGCGGCGCAGATCCGATGGCTGTGGCTGGCGGTGCACAAGGGACAGGTGCGGTTGCAGAAACGGTAGATCATAGAATCTCCACGAATGACTTTTCTGGTCAATGGGGAGTGGTTAAGAATATTTTTACGGGCGACGGACTGATTCGACTGGGCATTAGCATCACGGGTAAATGGTTCTATCTGACTTCTACGTCGGGCTTCGTGATCTGCTGGGGAATCTGGGGACTGTTCCGAAACGCATTCACGCTACTCGGTGCCAATATAAGGCGTTCGGAGGGGGCTCGTGAGATCCGAAGGTGCAGGGATCGAATCTGGCTTGCCGGTGTACTGGCGGCATGGCTTTCCACTTTCATGATCAGTGCGCTCTATAAGGAAGGTTTGTATAAAAACGATGACCTGTTTAACGGCAGGTATATCGAGTTTGCGATTGGATTTATCCTGCTGTACAGCCTTAATTGTCTCATAAATGACAAAAAATGGGTGCGCACGGCATTGATTTACATGGTATTATATATAGCAGCAGGACGCTTATGCCAATATACCGTAGATGAACTGCAGAGGACAGAATTCGAACTGGCACATTGTGTCATGTTTGGAAGGGTATTCTGGAACTATGCAGTGCCGGTTGGTAAGGTGAGGGAATTAGAGGGTTATATCTTTCCTCTTGGCATAGCATTCCTGATAGTGTTAAAATTAGCCAGAGAGAGGATACCAAGGGCGACAGTGGTTAGAACCGTTTTGGCTCTGATGATTCCGCTGGCGGCATGGTCATATCTGGGCAGAACCATTGTGGATCGCTACGTGGTGGTCAGGAATGAGAAGCAGGCGGAGCCTTTTCCGCAGTTCGCCACATGGATCAATGTGCTGGGAAGCGACCAGAAGGTCTACTATATACTGGATTCAGCGAACCAGAGATATCCGGGGGCATTGCAGTATATGCTTCAGGATAAGCCCGTCACGGTGGTATGGCTCTCGGAGGTGCCTTTTACGGAGAACGCATTCTATGTAGTGCGGCAGAGTCAAGCGGACGCGGAGGCGATTACGGATCACTGCGAGGTTATTATGCGTTCCCGGGGGTATGTTCTTCTTATTAATAAAGATTAGGAGGCATCCGATGAAACTGATTATTCAGATACCTTGCTATAACGAGGCGGAGACACTGGAAATTGCCTTGAATGCTCTGCCCAAACAGATCGACGGCGTGGATGAGATAGAATATTTGATTATCAACGATGGCAGCAGCGATGACACGGAGAAGGTCGCGCTGGAATGGGGCGTCAATTATATCGTCCATTTTAAAAGAAATCTTGGGCTGGCGAAAGGGTTTCTGGCAGGAATCGATCTGGCGCTGCGCCACGGGGCAGATATCATAGTCAATACTGACGCGGATAACCAGTACTGCGGAGGAGACATTGAGAAGCTGATACGTCCCATTCTGGAGAAAAAAGCCGATATCGTTATCGGCGAGCGTCCCATCGAAGAAATAGAAGATTTCTCATGGGCTAAGAAACGGCTGCAACGGTTCGGAAGTCTAGTGGTGCGGGTGGCTTCCAGAACGGATATTCCCGATGCGCCCAGTGGATTCCGCGCATACAGCAGGAAAGCGGCAATGCGGGTAAATGTACATAATGAATATACCTATACCTTAGAGACCATCGTGCAGGCGGGTAGGAATAAGATGGCGATTACTTCCGTGCCGGTGAATACGAACCCCGAACTGCGCAAATCGAGACTGATGAATTCCGTCTTCGGCTATATCAAGAAGTCAGTGCTGACGATTTTTAGGGCAGTGCTGATGTACAAGCCCCTTCAGGTGTTCACGCTTCTGGGCGGCATTGCCATGGCGGGGGGCGTGGCAATCGGAATTAGATTTCTGGTCTTCTTCTTTCAGGGAAACGGGAGCGGACATACCCAGTCGCTGATCCTTGCGGCCATGCTGATCATCATCGGCAGCCAGACTTTTGTGACTGGTATGCAAGCGGACATCATATCGGCTAACCGGAAATTGCTGGAAGATATCCAATATCGTGTAAAGAAGCTGGAATTCGGCCTTTTGGATCCCGATGGAAGAGCGGTGACGGAGCATGACGACACCGACATTAAGACGGACCCGAATGAATATGAATAGACATTTGTATATCAGATTTTCGGTATTATGAGGTATTTCACTTATAAAAATAACCAAAATACACAAAATTTTTTTTTTAACAAGGGAGGGATTGCAAAATAGAAAAAAGCGATGTATACTAAGGACTAGTGTTAAAAAACTATTTATGGAGGAGAGAATTGCGATGAAAAACGTGAAAAAGTTGCTTAAAAAAGCAATGGTGTTTGCAGTAGCAGCTTCTATGCTGGTCGGAACACCGTTAACTGCATCGGCAGCAGGCATTCGCGGAGTGTACAGCGTATCGGATGGTACTAACGACGATATTCGTCACGAAGATGATAATAGCCATACCGGAACAGTATCCAATACCAATACGAGTTCACGCTCGGGTGTGCTCAAAGATAACGATGCTCGCATTATAGGCATTGTTCTGGATAAGAGCTATGTGAATGCAGAGGTAGGTGCAGCGAAGAAAGAAACCTTAAAGGCTACGGTCATTATTGAGGACGATAGTTTGACTGTAAAAGAGAAAGAGGAGATCGGCGAGGAACTTGGAAAAAAGATCGTGTGGGAAGTGCGAAATCACGACAACTCCACAACCGGTGCCAATAAGAAACTTAGCATTAAGGTATCTGCTGATAAGAGAACAGTGGCTGAGCTGAACCCCAGAGAGGGTACTGCAAAAGGCGAAGAGATGGTTGTCAGCGCTAAGATCGATGGCTCTTGGTATGTAAAGAGAGATGAGAATGACAATGCGGTTAAAGACGATCAGGGTCATTATGTACTGGAGAAGGAAACCTTTGAAGGTGGCAAGAGCTATGAGGCAACAGCTGATGTATATATTAAACAGTACAGCGACAAGATAGAACTTGTTGGTATGCCGCCTAAGGCATTTGTGAAAAATACGGTTGATTTGACGAAATACCTTGTACGTACTCCGGATACTGCTAACGATGAGATTACGTGGATCTCTACCAATACGAAAGCCGCTACGGTTACTGCGGCTGGTGTAGTTACCTTTAAGAAGGCTGGTCAGAGTGGTAAAATTATTGCGGTTAGTGAGAAAGGTAAGAAGGCTGAGTGGGAGTTCGGTGAGGTTGAAGTTGGTCTGTCGGCTTCCAAAATTGTGATTATCGATGCAAACGCTCCTGAGGCGGAGAATCCTGCGGACAACGCATTTCTACAGAAAAAGGTGACAGTAGATCTTCAGGAAGGCGAATGGACACGGGATGTAGACGTGGTAATGTATGCCAAAGTGAAGGTTGCAGTGTTTAAGGAGGACGGTACTCCTAAAACGAATGCCAAAGGCAAGATTCAGACGAAAACAGTGGAGATGATGGATGGTCTTCATTATGATGGTGTAAATGAGGATGGTACAGCAGTTGAGAATAAAACCGTAGAAATTACAGATGTTATTACATGGACATCCAATAAACCGGCTATCGTAAGTGTTGATCCGACTTTTGAGAATACCGATGCTGAGCTTAAAACAGGTGATGCAATAGGCAAAGCTGTGATTACGGCTAAGGCTTCCGGCGGCAAGTCTGATAAACTTACAGTTACTGTTAATGCTACATTGTCATCCCTTGAAATCACAAATCTGCCTGATAATGAGTTATTCTCCGGTCAGACTTGGCAGCTGGGATGCGACAAAGAACCTGCACAGAGTAAAGATGCTGTAGTTTGGGAAATTGAGAAAACAGGTTCTAAAAAGAATCCTAATGCTACAATCAACAATAAGGGCGTTTTGACGATTAAGCCTAAGCTTGATCTTACAACTGAAGATTATGGCGATACGGTTACAGTAGTATTGAGGAGTAAGAAGCAATATGAGCCGAATAGCTATAATGAGTTGCAAACCAAGGGTTATATAATCGATAAAGCAGTAATCTATTTAGACCAGAGTAACATCGAAGGAATTGCAGTCAGCGATGAAGGCGATGAAGGTGCAATGTTTGCATATGCAAAAGCTATCTATAAAGCTAATGGTAAGTTCAGTAAGATTGAGAAGAACAAGAGTGTTACCAAAGAGATAGCTGCTGAGAAGAGCGTAACATATAAAGTGCAGACCTTTGAAGCGAAAGTAGAAGGAGACAAGAATGTTACTCCCGATACACTTACTGATGCCGATACGAATACACTGAGCTGGAAGACAAGTAACGCTAAAGTAGCAGAAGTTAAGGCTAATTCAAACGGTACTGTCACAGTCAGCGCTAAGGCTAAAGGTACAGCTACGATTACGGTAAGCGGCATTAGAGAAAACAAGGCGATCAGCACTACTTTCAAAGTAAGCGTTAAACAGCCTGCTAAGACAGTTACACTGAATAAGTCTTTAGTTGTACTTAACCAGAAAAATAATAAGAAGTCTGAACCTCAGAATCAGTCAGTTACTTTCAAGGCAACGCTTGGTCCTAAGGGTGTAGATAATAAGAAGAATCCGATTACATGGACGGTAACGCCTGATGAGAAGGCAAGTATTAATGATAAGGGTAAACTTACTTTGACCAAACCTGTAGTTGGTGATGAGTTCGTTGTAACAGCCAGTGTTGCATCTGGTGCTTCTGCAACAGCTACGGTTAAGATCGTTAATAAGACAGAAGCCGTAGCGATTGCTAAGACAGATGTATTAGGTGATGATGGTGCGCCGCAACTCTTTACAGAAACTGTTAAGAACAAACTTACTTCAAATGTAAAAAATATTACAATCGGTGACGAATCCTTTAAGATGTATCCGTATGTCAAGGTTGGTTCTGAATGGCAGCCGGCCGGATCAGACAAATGTGAGGATGTTGCTTATACTGTAAATAAGAAGGGTATTGTTACCATTGACAGTGATGGAACTGTAAATCCGATCAAGAACGGTACAGTTACAATTACAGCTAAAACACCGCTTGGTAAGAAGACAACACTTAAGGTTGTTGTAAGTTTACCATCAGCAGAGTAATCTTACATTTGAATCATAATTGATTTAGATGGTTGAATAATTACTAGAAAAAGGGTAATATTCCATTGGGAATATTACCCTTTTTATTCACTCACGGGTTTCGTACAACGCTGCTTGTGGCGGTGGTTATTGTGTCACAGTAAAACCCCCGTTAAACAGTGGGAAAATATTTTGTAATAGAAATTGAGCTATTAGTGGAGTGTTATGTCTATAGAAAGGAATGATGCATCTATGAGCAGTAAAATTGTCTTGATTGGACCGGTTTATCCATATAAGGGTGGGATATCCCACTACACAGGGCTCATGTATCGAGAGCTGGCGAAGCGGCATGATGTAGAGATGATCTCATATAAGATGCAGTATCCGAAAGTTCTCTTTCATAAGGAACAGCGGGATTATGACAATGACAGCTTTAAGATAGCGGACGCGGAATATATGCTGCACACGGCGAATCCCTTTAATATAATAAGGACAGCGCGCCATATCAGGAGACAGAGACCGGATCTGGTGATGATCCAGTGGTGGCACCCTTATTTTGCACCCTGCTATTTTCTTTTGACACATTTTATGGGGCGGCAGAAGATAGTTTTTATCTGCCATAATGTATTCCCCCACGAGAGATTTCCCATGGACAGATACCTTACGAAACTGGCGTTAAAGCGAGGGGATCATTATATCGTACATGCAAGGGAAGAAGCAGGAGAATTAGAGAAGATTAAGGAGAATCCGGATTATGTGGTGACACCTCACCCGACCTATAATGCTTTTCGTTTTGAGGGAATGAGTAAGGCACAGGCCAGAGAGCGTCTGCATGTGAAGCAGGATGAGCATGTGCTGCTGTTTTTCGGATATGTGAGAGAATATAAGGGGCTAAAATATTTGCTGCAGGCAATGTCGGCAATCCTGCGGGAAGATAGCAAGGTGAGACTTCTTGTGGTAGGGGAATTCGGTTCCGACAGGGAAGATTATCAGGCATTGATCGATGAATCCGGCGTAGGCGGGCACGTGAACGTGGTGGACTCTTATACACCGGACCGGGAGGTGGAGAAGTATTTCGCGGCGGCGGATCTTGTAGTGCTTCCCTATATATCTGCGACCCAGAGCGGGATCGTACAGATCGCATACGGTTTTACGAAGCCTGTGATCGTTACAGAGGTAGGCGGACTGCCGGATGTGGTGGAGGATGGCAGGACCGGATATGTGGTAGAGCCGAAGAAGCCAGAGGCAATTGCGGAGGCGGTGATTAAGTTCTTTCGGGAGGATCAGGCGGAGAGAATGTCAGGGAATATTGAGAAGGAGGCTTATCGGTTCTCGTGGGAGCGGATGGGGGATGTGATTGAGGGGTTTATGAGGTGAGATGAAATCAGGAATTGTTGATAAAAAACTGGATTTCATTACATGTTAGACATAATATTTGTTAGGGGGAATCATATTCAGAGCAGAAAGCGATGTATTTTGTACAAAAGATAAGATGCTCTGAGGTGATTCCTTTTATCTTTTTACAATTGGCAGAAAGAATAAGAGACATATAGTCGGCATAAAGTCAAAAAATGTTGAATAGGTAAGATGACTATGATATTATATTTGTAGAACAAGTTGACATTTTATAAATTTTGACAAACGAAAAGAGAAAGAGGGGCAGACACTATGTTCAAACATGATGGAGAAGAGGAAATTTTTGGATTAATTATTGCTTTTGTGGTTGTTGCGGTTATTATATATATTATTGTGCTTTTAGCTACTATAATTGTAGGCGCAGCTGCTGCAGGCGGAACAATTTATGGCGGTGGGTATGCAATAAAAAATTATGTATCTTCATTTAAGGAGAATGTGATCGATAGCAATAGAGCATCGGCGATGGCGGCATAGTTTTTGATTTTAGGAGGGAAGAGAATGGCTTCAATACCACAGCCTGCCAAAAAGAGTTATTTTTTTGGCAAAGGTTACGCAGATGTAGGAAATACGATCAAAGGAGCTTGGCAGAGAAATTTTGATTCAATCGGTAAATTTAAAGAGAATATATCTAATGCAGAGGATATTGGTGGGAGCGGGTTTATTCTTTTACTTATTGCAAATGTTCTTGCGATGATTGCAGTCATTGTATTCGGATCAATTATAACGGCTATTGTTAGTATAATTAATATTGCAGTTGTTTTGGCTATAATGATAGTTATCTATATAGGGTTTTCGCTCATATGGTTGACTGATAGAATATACCTTATACGGAAGAAAATTTTTACAGCATGTCATGAATGTAAAGAAAAATCTCTGATTCCTACATATATTTGTCCTAAATGCGGAGCAAAGCATACAAATCTGACTCCCGGAGTATACGGTATATTACACCGTACCTGCACTGGGGAAAAAGCAAATTCGTATTGTGGAGAGTTACTACCAACGACATTCTTTAATGGAAGAAGAAATCTGAAGGCGATTTGTCCACACTGCGCCACATCTCTCGCGGATAGAGAATCTGTACCGCTTTGCATTCCTATAGTTGGAGGAAGATCTGTAGGAAAAACTGCGTTTATCACTGCATTTTCAAAGGAATTCATAGATGAAGTTGCACCGGTTAAGTCCTGGGATATAGAGTTTTACAATGAGGCAAAGGCTGATATTTATAAAGAGATTGAGCGGGATTACTTGACAGGAAGCACTCGTATGACTGACAGAGCGCAGGATATTAACAAAGCGAGTTCAGTATCTTTTAGTTTCTTTGTTAAGGGAGCGGAGTTTAAGCCGGAGCGATTGGTTCACGTTTATGACATAGCTGGAGAGGTGTTTACAGATAATAGTGAAAATGAGATGCAGAAGCAGTATGAGTACTGCCAGGGTATAGTCTTGATGATTGATCCTTTTTCGATTCCTGCTGTCAGATACAGATGTGAGTCACGGTTAACGCCGGAAGATATAGCAGGCATTGGAAGAGCAGACATTAATGGTATTATAGATTCGTTTTTGAATAAGTTACGTGAAGTCACAGGATTAAGCGATATGAAAATGTCTTCCGTACCTTTGGCTGTGGTAATGGGAAAGATCGATTCAGCTGATCTTATGGCAGAAATCGGTGATAAAGCTATAAGAGCTAAAATGATAGCGGAACCCGATAAATTTACAGATTACTATGATACACAGGATTTTCTGTGTCGTAAATTCCTGAAAGACAATGGTATGGAGAGTTTTCTAAATAATATTGAGTTAAAATTTAACGATAATCGATTTTTTTCCTGTACAGCCATCGGTCATACAAGAGATGGAGGACAATATAATCCGCAGGGGGTGTTACCGCCTATGCAGTGGCTGTTTGGAAAGGCCGATTCAAAGATGGCGCAATTCTGGGATGATATAAAATTCAGTAAAAAACTCCCTAAAATAAATGAAAAGACTACTGTTTAGGAGGGTGATAATATGACGGAAATGCAGGTTCTTGAATGTCAGGAAAGCAGTGAAAACATTAATGCGGATAGCGAGGTTATGGAGGCAGCCGGAGAGTCTTCTGACGATACTGATGATACGAATTCTATTTTGAAATCCATTTCCGAGCTGGATGGTAGAATTGATCAAATGAATCAACTTTTCATACAGAAGATTCAACATACGGCGTATGAGGAGAAGATAGTTGATCAAATGCATGCCGAATTACAAAAGTATAAGGAGGATATGTATGCACAACTGGTAAGACCTATTTTGCTCGATATCATTGAAATCAGAGACAGTATCAGGAGGATAAGCGCAAACTACGAGGTGAAACCGGAAACGGATCAGTGTATTCCTCTCAAAACATTTAGAGATTATACTTTTGATCTTCAGGATGTGTTAGAAAAAAATAATATTACAATTTATGACAGCAAAGAAGGTGACGAATTTAATTCATTGAAACAACGGGCGCTTAAAAAAGTAATGACTTCTGCAGAGGAACTTCATGGTAAAATTGCAGAGAGTATGAGTAGTGGATATGATTATATGGGTAAGACTATCTCACCTGAGAAGGTAGCAGTATACATATATCGTAAACCAGAAATTACAGAAGGAGAGAACATAAATGGCTAAGTATGTATTTGGTATTGACCTTGGCACCACCTATTCCTGTATTGCATATGTGGATGAAACAGGCAGGGCTGCGGTCATAAACAATGCGGAGGGGACGAATACGACACCTTCCGTTGTAAACTTTGCAAGTCCGAATCAGGTAGTTGTTGGACAGGTCGCAAAGGAAAATGCTGTAATTGATCCTAATAACACAATTTCACTTGTTAAGACGCTGATGGGAAAATCTGATTTTGCCATTAACTATAACGGTGAGGATAAGTCTCCGGAGGAGGTATCCGCATATATTTTGCGGAAAGTTGCAGAGGATGCCGGAAAGCAGATTAATGCAGAGGTGAAGGATGTGGTGATTACCTGTCCTGCATATTTCGGTACAGCGGAGAGAACCGCTACTAAAAATGCGGGAATTATTGCCGGATTAAATGTCTTAGAGATCATCAGTGAGCCGACGGCGGCTGCCCTGTATTATGGATGCGCAAAGGAACAGAATGAGAAAACGATCCTTGTATTTGATCTTGGCGGCGGAACCTTCGATGTGACGATAATGAATATCAGTTCTGAGAAGATAGAGGTGGTGTGTTCGGACGGTAATCATGAGCTTGGTGGTAAGGACTGGGATGAGGCTGTCATGAGATATCTTGCCGAGGAATTTATGTCTCAGACAAATTTTAATGATGAGTTTGATGAATATGCGCAGCAGGATATGAGACTTAAGGCGGAGAAGGCGAAGCAGCAGCTATCCTCTCGGGAGGAAGTTCCTGTAATGCTTGATGCCGCTGGATTGAGGGCAAGAATCAATCTTTCACGTGAGAAATTTGACGAGATTACATCAACTTTCTTAGGAGAGGCATTAGACAAGACTGATACAGCGATTGCAGTCGCAAAGGAAAAGGGATATAGTGTTGATGAAATTCTGCTTGTAGGCGGTTCAACCAGGATGCCGCAGGTTACTAAGGCGCTTGTTGATAAATATGGCATGGAGCCCAGAATACTTGAGCCTGATGAGGCAGTTGCAAAAGGCGCAGCCATTCATGCAGTTAATGTGTATATTAATAACCAGAAGAGCCTGGAGCCTGGAGCAATCGGTGAAACAACGGTAACAGTTGGTGGTGCAACCAAGGAGATAAATGCGGACGACTATAAGGAGGAACTTGCTGTTCAGCCGGAAATGATGAGCATTGGCGGCAAAGTACAGAAAGTGGTTGTTGCAACAACGAAGAGTTTCGCAATAGAAGTTCTGGACAACGATATACGCAAGTGCCGTAACATGATTGTTAAGAATCAGGCGATGCCGGACGGATCAATTACTGTTTCAAAGATTTTCGGCACACATGATGCAGATCAGCAGAATGCAGAACTTATTGTGTATGAGAGTGATTTCATGGATGAGTCCTTTGATCCGGATCCGGATTTTGTTCTTGGAACAGCAACACTTGAACTTCCGGGGAACCTGCCTGCAGGTGCTCCGATTGAAATTACATTTACTTTGAATACAGAGGGAATTTTGGAGGTTAGCGGTGTTGATAAGACGACTAATCGTGAGGTTCATGCTACCATGCAGTCCAAGGGAATTATGGCGGAGGCGAAAGTAGATGAGCTTAAAGAAAAATCGAAACAAATGGTTGTAATGTAAGATTATAAAGGTTCCCGCTATATATCACACCATGATGTATAGCGGGATTATATGTTTGAAGGAGAAGTAGAATAAATGGGTATCAGCGTCGGTATAGATTTGGGAACGACATTTAGTGCCATTGCAAGAATCAATGAAGATACGGGGAAACCGGAAGTAATAAAGAATAGCTTTAATAGTCCGATTACCCCCTCTGTTCTCTGTTTTGATACGGATGGAAATGTGTTTTTCGGGGAAGAAGCCAAAGGAATGCAGGGTATGGGAAACACG
Source organism: Lachnospiraceae bacterium (assembly GCA_014804355.1). Classification (GTDB taxonomy): domain Bacteria; phylum Bacillota; class Clostridia; order Lachnospirales; family Lachnospiraceae; genus UBA3282. Next base: position 14,171 of record JAAUZY010000001.1, on the reverse strand, counting down.
AATGCAATTGCGTTCTTTAAAAGGTACATGGGGAACGAGCAGTTTTGTGTAGAAGTGTTCGGAAAGTCCTATACGGCAACGGATCTTTCTGCTATTTTGCTGAAAAAACTGGTTAAGGAGGCGGAACAGTCATGCGGAGAGAAAATTGATTCGGCTGTTATTACCGTTCCGGCATACTTTACACATAAAGAGCGGCAGGCAACAATCGAGGCTGGGGAAAGGGCAGGGCTGGATGTCATAGCAATCATTAATGAGCCTACTGCAGCAGCCTTTGCATATGGATTAAACGAAAAGGCAGAAGAGCAGACTGTGTTGATATATGATCTTGGCGGCGGAACTTTTGATGTTACAATTGCTAAAATCAACACAAATGAAATCAAAATTTTGGGAAGTGATGGAAATCATGAGCTTGGCGGTAAGGATTGGGATGATTGCATAGCCAGGTATCTTGCGCAATGTTTCGTAGAACAACATGGAATTGATTTGAGTGAAGACGATGAGATGGCGGCTTCATTGCTGGTTACTGCAGAAAATGTGAAGAAACAGCTTACTTCGAAGGATGAGGTAACCGTTCCGATTATATATAAGGACATCCGGGATAATATAACAATCACGGAATCCTTATTTGAAGAAATTTCGGATTTCCTGATAGGTGCGACTAAAGATCTTACAAATGAACTAATTGCGTCTGTTGGACTGACATGGTCCGATATTACGGGAGCCATTTTGGTTGGTGGTTCCACCCGAATGCGGATGATACACAACTATGTAAGAAATATGTCCGGAAAAGAGCCTCTGTCAGGCATAAATGTAGATGAAGCGGTGGCATTGGGGGCTGCAATTCGGGCCAATATTGATGATTCCGGGCAGCGCATTTCAAGAGGAATTTGCGGACTGATCGGAGCTAAGAAAAATATGGAAGTGATAGGGGCGAAGGCGGTAACGGATGTAACAGCTCATGCATTAGGCATGATAGCGGTCAGTGAAGACGGAGAGAGGTATATTAACAGTGTAATTATCCCTAAAAATACGGCGATCCCGACAGAGAGAAAAAAGGCGTATAATTTCAAGACGCGGGCAAAAGATAACGAGCTTGAAGTATACGTGTTGCAGGGAGCTTATGAAAGGCCTTTGGATAATACCATTATTAATAAGTACGTTATTACAACAATTGAAAAGGTTGAAGAGAATCCGTCAGTAATTGAGGTGTCATATAAATATACATCCAACGGAGTTGTGGAGGTAAGTGCGGTACAGACTGAAACAGGTAAAACACTGCCCATTAGGATTGAGAATGTCCCGGAGGATATGAGTTGGACGGACAAGGCGCCTAAAGAGCAGGCAGCATATTATTCAGAAGCAGAAGTTATTTTAGCAGTTGACCTGTCCGGAAGTATGGATGGAGAACCGGTCAGGAAGGCGCAGACAGCAATGAAGGAGTTTGTTCGTCAGATGGATCAAGAGTTTGTCAAGATTGGACTGCTGACTTTTGCTGATCGCACTCAAATAGTACTTGAGCCAATAAATGACTTCAACTGTGTTATGAGGAAAATTGATGATATCGGGGTGGGGGATGTTGGATATGGCAATGGGACAGAGCCGTTTACAGCTGCTTTTGTAATACTTCGGGGCAATCAATTTGATCAGAATAAGATCAGGTATCTCGTGGTACTCACGGACGGAGTCTGGAATAATCCCGGACGCGCTATCAAACAGGCCAAAAGATGTCACCGTGAAGGAATCGAAATCGTAGCATTGGGCTTTGGATATGCAGATTACAGTTTTCTAAAGCAGATTGCATCAACAGATGACATGGCATCATTGACAAATCTTTCCGGACTAACAGGTTCTTTCTCAAAGATTGCGCAGACAATAGGGGAGAGTATAAGCAGCAAGGGATAGATTATTTGCCGGGATTAGTCTTACGGATATTATATAAAGGAGTATAAGAAATGACGGAAAATTGGTATATTATTCTTGAATTAGAGTTCGATCCCGATCCGGTATATGATGAAAACATTATAGCTGACAGAATTGAAGAGAAGAGAAAATTCTGGTCAAGCAAGGCTAATGACTTCAAACATGGTGTCGAATATAGAAAATATTCACAGATGCTGTCCGAGATCAAGAAGGATATGATAGGTGAAGCTAATATTCGTGCTGAACTGATTAAGGATGCATGTGCCAAAACATACGGTCCGATTGATAAAACGCTGAGGATGATCAAAAAGACCGAGATACCGCAGGATACAATTGATAAAATCGCGGCCAAACAAAAAGTAGATGTGGAGGTTGTAAAAAGGAGAGCGGCGGCTCTCGGTATAAAAATCGTTGNATCAAAAGGCAGNGATTATCAGGCATTATATGACAAATATTATAAAAATAAACCGCAAAATGCAGATAAATATANTGGCATGAATGTCCTTCTTAAAAGCTTCAATGTTACGAATCTGTATGAATTTNTGTACGCNGATACANNAATTAAGAATCCGCAGAATCTTCCGTATNTANAACTNTTAGANAGAAGCAANNNATAAGAANANAANAAATTTTAATAANNATGACAGCGTCAGCGGCTCCGGNTCTAAACTATGCNGNCANTGNGAGGAGTGTTTCAAAGATGATTCTGCAAAGCAAATATACGATAAATATCTTGAATATAACNGGCGTAAGGCGNTACTTGATGAGGTAAGAAATTCATATGATNTTGTCGGAGAAGTGACGCGGGAAGCCTATTTTGATTTTGTTGGTCAGCTNACAGAGATTTTCANGAACAGAAAAGCTGCGGAAGCGCTTCTGGTAGCNTTCTGNAAAATTGAAAAAATNCCNATNCCGGTATCNGGANCAGAAGAAANNNCTGNTAATCAGCATATTAAAGTCTGCCGATGCGGATGTATNAATGATNTNTCTGATGGNCGTAAAGTGTGTNAGGCATGNGGACTTGAACTACAAATCAAGTGTCCTAAGTGCAAGNCNTTAAANGATGCGAATATAAATGTTTGNAAATGNGGTTTCAGATTCGAAAATATNGATAAAGCNGTTTCACTTTGCGAATTGGCATCTGACGCTTTAAATTCGATGGACTTCAANGCGGCAGAAGCACATTTGTCTGACGCAGACNGATACTGGCCCGGAAGTGAGAGGGTATNAGAATTAAGANGTCGGATCAAAGANCTGCAAAGCCGNGTGGAAACNGATTTTGATGATATGCAGANAGCNTGTCAGGAGAAACGCTANTATGAAGCAAAAAGNAAACTGGAAACGATAAAGAAGTTTATTCCCGGTTATTCTGATCCTGTAATTGAGGAAGAAATCAGGAATGCGATTAATACGGCGGAAGANNTCAAAAGAAAGGCTCANTCCGCAAAGAATGAGATGGATAGTNTAGANGCTTGCACTAAAGCATATGAAGTATGTCATGACTGTCCGGGAATTAAGGAGACTATATCGAAGTATCCNCCTNCAGCGCCAACAAATCTTGAANNATTAACTGATTGTATTGCAAAGATAAATATGCTTACATGGANANAAAGTACNAGCGAAGGACAGCTNTATTATTCAGTTGTNAGAAAGGAGGGNGCAGNNCCCGGCAATGCGCAAGATGGTTATCTTGTCGGCAGAGTCAGCATGTGTANTATTGATGATAGGAATATAAAATCAGGAGNACAGTACTTTTATGCGGTNTTCGCAGAACGAGCCGGAGTNTTTTCCACTGCNCTANTATATCAACGGCCNGTAAGCAATTTGTTTGAAATAACAAATGTTAAGATAACGGCAGNTAATGGATTGTTACAGCTTNCNTGGGANCCGATTGCGGATAATGCTGTGGTAGAGATTGAACGCACGGACGCNTCCGGTCATANGACAAAANTAGTCTGCAANAGCAGAAATAATTTTGTCGATAAAGGACTTAAAAATGACANNAAATATTGGTATAAAGNATTTCTTACATATTCGATAGGTACAAATAAGGTTAGTACGACCGGTATCAATATTTCCGGNATTCCGACACGACCACCACAGCCTNTTGAAAAACTTNTCATTAAACCGATGAGAGAAAATGAATTTCNGATTGAGTGGGAAAANCCGGAGNGCAATANCGTGCAGTTTTTCTATTCNTCAAAGAAACCAGNCATGCTGAGNGGNGATCTTGTACCGATATCCCAGCTTGAAACAACAATGAATTCGCTGGTTGTCCGTGAGATATCAGANACTACAGGNGTCTTTAGATATGANGGAGAAGANCTNATTTATGTCACTGCCGTAGTAGTAAAGTCAGGTTCCGCGGTAGTAGGAGCAAGTGCACGGGCGGGGAAGANCGATGCTGTTAAAATCAATAAGGTAAGCCTNATTAACGGGAAAATNATGATAACNCTTGATGTTCCCAAGGANTGTACNGGATTTGTNGTTCTATATAGGAACGATCAATATCCGACCNACATATCGGACGTGGATACAATAAGAAAATACATTCCGNTGAAACAGTTCAAATATGATGGNGGATTGGTAATCGATACNAATGANNCTAAGAATTATTANTTTTCAATATTTGCNGANTTTAAGCGTGATGGAGAGAGTGATTATTCNNCNGGGNCAGAGTATTTATTTTCAAATANCGGAAAGGAAACGATAACTTATTCGATTAGTGTCAATAANAAGATTCTTTGGCGGAAGNANTATCAATGTAACTTTTGAGAGTGAGAACAGACAGTTCCGACTGCCGGATATTGANATTATGTCTGCTCAGGACAGAGCNCCTATGTTTAAGAAGACCGGCAGCTTGTTTTACCGGATTCCGGCGCAGGAGGTGGTCGGNTGCGTTCAGATAANCATTCCGCTTGAAAAGGGATTGGCAAGAGAAACATATATTAANCCGTTNCTTAANGATGAGAACCTGTCAGATAGGTATGTATTAAAAATCAGACTTGGGTCAGATTACAAAATCAGTTAGAGTGGAGGATAAAAATGGTTAGAAAATCAACGTTTATTTGTCCGTTTTGTTTTGAACAGAATAAGCTTCAGAATATTCAATTCAGATGCACAAACAGAAGATGTAAAGATACTCCGGATGTTGAAATTACACGATACGAAAATGGTGATACGTCTATCCCCAAAATGGGTAAGCCGACATTCCGTAACCCTTCTAAAGCAATGCTACCTAACTCGGCAAAATGTCCTGAATGTGGAAATATTACATACGCGGTCGTGTGCCCGTCGTGTCACAATAAACTGCCGGAGTCAACACTTCTCGGCAAGGATATGATTATTTCCGTTGTCGGTTCGCGTGATACCGGTAAGAGCCATTTTGTCGGCGTAATCATCAATGAATTAATTGAAAGAATTTCCGTTAAATTCGGAGGGGCGATGGAAGGATTTGATGATACTATGGCAAGATATAAGGCTGGCGCATATCAGAGATTGTATCTTGACATGCAAAAACTTGACTTGACTAAGAGTTCTGTCCAGGACGTAAATAATGGTGCGTATCGCCCGCTTATATTTACATTAAAATTAAGGAATAAAAGCCTTTTTAAAGAACAGATTGAAAGCTTTACATTAGTGTTCTTTGATACCGCCGGTGAGGATTTGAATGATGAAGACACCATGAGTACGGTTAATAAGTATATTTGTAAATCAGCCGGTATTATCTTTCTTCTAGATCCGATGCAGATTCCGTCTGTAAGGAATCTGCTTGATGAAAATACGGTGTCAAGAGCTTCTTCGGTTGACTGGAAACAGGCTACAAGGTCTGACGATATTATGGCGCGCGTTTCGAAGCTGATTCGCAATGACAGGCATATGAAAGCTGAACAGAAGATTGATATTCCTGTTGCCGCAGTATTTTCAAAATTTGATGCAATAGCATCGCTTATTCCGGAAGGAAGCACGATACTGGAGACAAGCCCGCATTGTTCCGGAAAGGTATTTGATATGTCAGATTGGCATAATGTTGATAATGAGATCAAAAGTCTATTGGTCGAATGGGGAGCAGAATCTTTCATGTCCCAGCTTGATTTAAATTATACAAATTACTCATATTTTGCAGTTTCTGCTTTGGGTATGGACAATAACCCAAAGGAGGACAGGAGAATTGACCGACCCAGACCGCATAGAATAGAGGATCCTTTATTGTGGGTACTCAAGGAAAACGGGGTTATTAAACCAAGTAAGTAACAAAACGGGGGTAATACAATGGCAAGACATCAAATTATTTATACCTCTTGTATGAGAGGGCGCGATGGAGTAAACGACGGGCAGCAGATTTTTTCATATGATGAATCTTTTTCTGACAGCAAAACGGATGACATAAAGGGACTCTTTACATATCAGGTACCATCTCTACCTGTTGGAACTCTGATGACAGAGGAACTTGCAAGGATGATGCCGGATTCTTTTATGTATCGATTACTTAAGAATGAAAGTGCGGCGGTGACTTTGAATACCTATTTAGGAAGAGATTATATGGGGAGCACCGGCAGATTCGGTAACCATCTCAGTCATTCAATAGTTTGTGACTTCAGCGATTTTGATATATATCCCTGTGAAATGTACGCAGGTACCGCTCTCAGAAGAAGTATGGGGTTTGAAGAGGTAAATAATCCGGATCCACCGGCATATTTGCCTGTTCCGGAACTCACGAGAGGATATGTTATCGATCCGGAGTCAATCAGTGAATTCCTCGAAATAGGCGAAAATATGGAATATTACAAGCAGATGGTAGCAGCACTGCTTAGCTTTCCGGTTGAGAAAAAGAGAATAGTAATATGCGATGAACCGGACAATATAGTAAGGTGGATCGCGGCGTTACATTACACCATGCCTCTTGACATTGCCAAGAGGATTAGTTTCACGACATATGAGTATGATCCTGAACTTTCTCCTGCACAAATCTGCGGGGTCATATCTGAAGGGAGCCGGTACAATGTGGCGGGTTATATATCCTCTAACCGACATTATGTGTTTGATTTTGTAAATCATCAATTCAGCTTAATAGAGGCTGACGATATTTTAATGGAATTTCTGGATACAGCTTTTAGTTTTTCTTATGACAGCTTGACAGAATTTCACGACTTTGTGTTGCAGAAAACTATTTACAGAGAATGCAGCACTGACTATTATGCGGCTTATTACCTTTATAACCTCTTTACGGAGAGTATAGCTGAAGTTACACAGGAGCAATTCGGGCAGATAGTTAATTTTGCCAGAGAATTCATGACAGATGGTACTCGAAAAGAACTTCTTGATACGCTTATCTGTGGAAGTGAAGCAATTAACAGGCTTGATAATGAATATGCACTTAGGGTGCTTGGCTATATGTTGCAATATATGGGAATGATAGGGCGGGAACAGCAATTAATCATAAAACAGATGATTGTAGACAGGCTTATTTTAGCGTTATCGACAGAGGGTATAAGTGAATCTTCTTTTATTCTGGTTTATAACAGTATTGATGGAATGGCAAGGGATGTAAAAATAAGTATACCTGCGGAGTTAATGATTGCGAGAAACAGGAACTCATTACTGGGTGTTTTGGAACAGCAGGTTGAGCTTTGGAAGGTATTGTTTCTTATCCGGATCATCGGCGAATATGTTAAGGATATGCACCTTTCTGCAGATAAGCTGTATCCGGATCAGGATATTGGGACAATATATTATGGTATTGTCCGACTGGCATATGCAGCAGGCAGACGGAATGGGTATGAAGTGGTAGAACATATTATAGACAGTTTCAAGGATGATGTGGACTATTATATAAATATATCGCTTAATATAGAGGGGTTTTTGAGAGACTTGGAATTAGGAGATTCGTATTTAGCACACCTGTGGGAATACTTCTATAATACGACAGTGGCCATGGCGCCATCAGATGTTGAGGCGGTTAATCAATATTTGTCGGAGTATGAGCGTTATGATGAAATGTACCAGATTTACAGCAGACAAATCATGAAAAAGTCTTCCCTAAATGATATTCGGGAATATTTTACAAATTATTGGGATAAGTGGTTTGCTAATGACAGTGGATACAGGCAGATGTATGCGGCAACAGCACTGAGGGATTATGAAAATCTTTATGAACGTAAATTGACAGGTGTTTCTGATAAAGAGTTATTGAGGTACGCTACTGAGATTTTATATCTTGCGATGGAATTGCAGATTACGGAGGAGTATGTAAATACTCTGTTTGAAGCCGTTTGTGAATATATTCCACTGGAAAAGATTAGCGCAGATAATCTGAAGATGATTAACGATATATATATATACCGGACTGAGGTGATGCAAAAACCGATAGAAGGAAGATTATTGTTGCTTTGGATCGCAATACAGTTCGAAAAGGTAAAGACAAAAAAGGAAATTGTCAAAACTGCACAAGACATTAAGAGTGTGGAAGCAGAAAATGACGGTGCAAGATTAAACGGAATGACTGACGGAAAAATCAGGGATTACTTTGAGTGGATATTTGATTCCGTAAATAATTTCAGCTTAACCGTAGATGAATTTACTGCAATTTATGAAGTGTTTTCTTATGACAGGCAGACAGAGAAGCTATTTATGGAGTACTGGTGCAGCATGACTTTCAAAAAGAGTAAAGGTAATAGAGATTATGTTGATTTTGGAGAGTTCCTGACATTTATGTTCGAAATGGGAAACTTGGATGATCAAGATATGGTGGGGAAATATCTTTGCAAGCTGGGGAAACAGAAACTCGAAGATTTGGATATGGCGATGAAGCAATTTTTTAATGGTAATCGTAAGGCGGCGCTTGCATGGGGTAATATCAAGGATATTGCGATTAGTACAAATCCGCTGTTCAATAATCTTTCGGGATTATTCAAAAGAAAAAAACAATAAGGGATGGTTATGAGTGAACGTGATAGAAAAGAGTACACAGCCGGCGAGAGTGAGCTATTTTTTTGGACCGGGATGGAAAGATTTATGGTTGTTTATAAGGAAATTCTGGGGATTTAATCAAAAGGATATCAGGAAGCGTGCAAAAAAGATTGAAAATGGCAAAGGGATTATGTCGCTCTCGGGAGCGGGACAGCTTCTGTCTTGTTTTTCATTGATTGTGTTTGGTACATTTTTCTTTGTGGTGATATCATTTGTTGTATCGGCGATTCTCGGTAGTACATTTTTAGCAGTATATGTTTTGGTTTTCGTAATATGGGTCATAGATCGGCTTCACTTGATCAGAAAGGGAATCTTTGTAGCCTGTCCTAATTGCAAAAACAAATATTTGATCCCGATTTATATTTGTCCGTGCTGCGGAGTAAAGCATACAAAGTTGTTGCCCGGGAAATATGGGGCTTTAAAGCGAATTTGCATCTGCGGGCAGAAAATCCCATCACACTTTATGACGGGAAGGGGGAGTAAGCTTGCGGCTGAATGTCCAAAATGCGGGTTTGAATTGAGAAAAACCGGTAGTAAACCGTTGTGCGTTCCTATTGTGGGTGGTAGGTCATCGGGGAAAACTGCATATATAACAGCCTTTTCATATGATTTTATTGAAAAGGTGGCACCGAGAAACGGAATCACAATAAAGCATTATAATGAAAATATGAAACGGTTTTATGAGACAAATATCAAGAATGATTATATGGGTGGTACGACACGTATGACGAAGATCGAAACGGATTTGAGGCAGGCAAGCTCAAAGGTATTCAATTTTTTATTACATAATGAAAAAATAAGCCCGGATCGTTTGGTTCAGATTTACGATGTTGCGGGAGAGAGTTTTGTTAATAATACTGAAAATGAGAAACAACTTCAGTACACATATTGCCATGGAATTATATTTATGCTGGATCCGTTGTCTATTCCTATGATAAGGAATTATTTGGACGAAAGTATTAGCGATATTGATAAATCCAGTGTTGGTACATTAGATGCTGATCTGATTCTGGATGCTTTTATGAATAAGCTTCGTGGGATAACCGGACAGTCATCAACAGAATCTTGTAATATTCCGATTGCGGTGGTTATAAGTAAATGTGATATTAAAACTTTGGACGGATTTATCGGTGACGAGAAAATTTTAGAATTTATGTCAGAGCACAACTTGGGAATGGATTCATATTCGTGTGTCGAGGACTGGATTTGCAGATGTTTTTTAATTGAGAATGGTTTGGCGAACTTTGTAAGTAATATAGAAATGAAATTTAAGAATAATCGATACTTTAAATGCAGNGCGATTGGTCATACAAGAGAATGNGGCAGNTATAACCCTAAGGGAGTATTGGAGCCTATGGAGTGGATATTTCAGATGGCAGATTCAAGGATAAAGACAGTATGGCATGAGAATCAATTTGGTAAAGTGATGAGAGGAGAATGGTCTTAATGGAGATTATGCTAGGGATAATATTAATTATCGCGGTTTTATACGTAATAGGCTATGGCGTATTATTTTTCATTGGCGGTATGGCATATGGATACTGGGGACTTTCAATCGTTATGGCCCCGATACTGTGGCTGCTCATGATTATCGGTGTCGTTGTAGGATTTATCCATGCTATAAAGAATGCAATCAANGCAATTCAGGCAGTGAAGAGGGGTGCGTAAGTGGATGGTTTGGNGCTTTTATGTGAAAAAATAAAGGAATATGCGCTTGCCTTTTATGATTTTGCCATGATACAGGGTGAAAATAAGTTTATGCTTGTCGATAGCAGGTTCTTTGATGGACGTAATATACCGGATCAGATATTGTACTTTTTCATGGGCTCATTCATTGTAATGGCAGTGTTGGCAATTCTTGCATGTGATTCTTTTCGTCTGTTTCATCCGATTCAGGGAGTCGGAGAATGGAAAAGCAAAATATCTATCTTCAATGTGGTTACATTTACAGCCGCTGTTTTCTCGTTTCATACATTTTACAAAATGTTAGTAGATTTGGGAGGAAAGGCAATTCNTGCAGAAGCAAGNGTGGNTACTATGAATTGTCTCGGATCATACATNAATCCTATTTCNTTAATGATNTATGCATTTACTGTATCAACCGTGNCNTTTAGGAAAAAGTGTGTACAGGCAATGTTNCTCGGNTGGGCCACTTTCCTTACACCGGCGGCTATGTCCTTTAGTACGCTGACAGATGAACATATTATGCTATATACTGTCGCGGTGTCATTTGGAATAATCGGNGCATTTTGTTACAAAAGATTTTCACCCTATATAGCATGTTTTGTTATGTACATAGCTTATTTCNTTGCAAAATTCTTTATGATTTATTTCTCAGAGGAAGTTTTGCTGCTGACGGAAGAGCAATGGATAGGAAAGCTGGGGCAATATATGGCATGTATGCAAATGGATGTTATTCTNTGTCTGCTCNTCCTTCTTATACTGTTTGGATATAAGGAAATAACGACAGATAAAAGAAAATTGTGCGTTAAGAAAGATTTGATATTTGTATGCATTATCACTGTATTTATGGGAGGGACAATTGNATTTAACAATGTTGTAGAGGTCAATGCAATTCGGCTGGAAAAGGTTNAAACTTCGTATTATAGTGAGGAAGATGACGGAGAAATGATAGAAGAACACCAAGATGAGGAAGAAATTGCNGACGGGGATANCGAACCGGTCTTCATTCTATTTAGCATTACTGCCGAATTTGCTAATGTCCGTACCGGACCGGGTACAAATTATGAAGTGTTAACTACAGTTCCCAAAGGTACTGAATTCTATGGAACCGGAAATGAAGCGTCTGCTAATAGCGGAAGAGTATGGTATGAGATATATATTGACGAAGAGCAATCNCAGACCGGTTGGGCAAGTGAAGCCGTAATCGAGAAACAGGAATAATGAAGAAAATAATAAACNGAATGCGACGAAGTGATTGTGGAAAGCAAAACAAAGGGAAAGGAATGATTGGGATGTANGATAAACTTAGCCCGCTTGTGGGGGCACATGTAATGCGTAAGGCAAAAAAAATGAATATTCCGCTTCCTGACGATTGGAAAAANATATTGTTTCGAGAGNTGGATTGCTTTAANGAGAATAAGATNAGNATAGNGTATTCATGGNTGTGGGATAGTGGAGGCAGGGTTCCNAATGCATCTTCAACCATNCCGNGACTNATTCTTGTAAATGCTGAGTGGGCNGCTATGATTGNGNTTTTNCANNATGATGAAAAAATGCATGNTGCCTTTAGGNTGACCATNGGGCATGANATGACACACCAGAATGATCNCNTTTTTTTANCCAGACCGTTTTCNAAAAATGCCAGATTTANATATTGGGTAAATGAGGTTCATGCTGATTTCGGTGGTGCAGTTATGGCTTTNGACNGTGATGNGGCAAGATGTACGGAAGCTATGCNGTTTAAGAAGAAGTGTAAGGGGGAAAGAGACAGGGATGAGTATAGCCANCCGTCTTGGCGGAGACGAATTGAGTATATAAGAGACAATGATTTTAACAGGGAATTGATNTNCAAGATTGCCGATATTACAGGNTGTANGAACGAAAGCCTGATTGAACGTGTATGNGNCCAATATAAGGATATAAAATTGAAAAGATAGGGTGAATAATATTTACGGAATCAAAAATAGACCAGGTATGGAACGCCATTAGCTTTCAAGGTTCTGAACCAAATAAAAAACTGTCAAGTGACGCGTACGCTTGCAGGAATTTTTGCAGGAATAAAAGAGCGGTTGATTATTAGATACGTCCCTTCATTCGCCGCTCCAGCTTTTCTGTAATGCGATATTTTTCTACAATGAATCGGAGAAAATTGATGATCCGATTCAAAAAATAAGCTGAGATAACATGCTCTTTACGAAGTAACCGGATAATGACAGTATTCCGCACAAATCCCTTCTGGGGAGGAATGGCGGTTTTGACGGATTGTATATAAGTAATACTGTCACAGCTACGGAGACTTTTCATGCTGGCGTGTAATGAATCGAAGTAGCGTGTCCGCATTGATACCCGGTGACTGCCATTTTGATCGCGTGATGCCGCTAAATTATCTAACTGCTGCAACGCATTTCGGCATTGCTGTACATATTTGTATTCTTCTATGATATTCTGTGAAATTCCGTGATCCGCGAGCTGTTTCACCACATAAGACATAAGTCTGCGTTGCCTTGCCTCCAGATCTGGGCGATATCTCTCGGCGCTTCGATACGTTTCTGATTTTGTGTTGGTATTCCAGAAATATAAAATATCTGACAAAGTAGATATTTTTTCGGCATGCAAAAAAAGCTGAAGAAGCATAATAAAATCGTCCTCATGGGTAACAAATGTGCGAAATTCCATTGCATTATCATCTATAAGTTGCCTAGAGATAATGCACTTCCATATGCTCATATAGATGCTAATTTCATGATTGGCATGCGCGGCAAAGCCTTTAAAGAGCATGGGGAGAAGTAGTTTTCCAACTATAAGCTGTCCGTCATACACGTTATCTGTATATTGTTCAAAGACAACCTTTCCCCCGTTTCTTTTTTGCCTGTAGCAGCTGCAGATGGCTGCCTGGCTTCCGTCAGACACAATTCTGGTTAACATTTTTTGATACATTTCTTCTGAAATTTCATCATCCTGATCACAGAAGCCGATATAGTTACCGGTGGCATGTGCAAGGCCAAAATTTCTTGCAGCGCCAATACCACCGTTTTCTTTGTGATATACTTTTATGCGGGAATCCGACTCGGACAATTTTTGACATAGAGCAAGCGAGCCATCGGTGGAACCATCGTCGATCAGAAGCAACTCGAGATTTTGGTAGGAGGAGTTTAAAATGCTACGAACTGTATTTTCAATATGGGTTTCCCCATTATAGACGGGAACAATGATGCTTAGTTTAAAATTTACGAACATACTTGAATAGTGACCTCCCAAATAAAGGAAATAAATATATTTTGGAGCAGATTTATCATAGCATGAAAATGTAATCTGTGCAATTATTGTGAAATGGGGTTTTGAGGAAAGCTATTTTATAGTGCCAGTCTTTACACGTTTTTTATATTTTGCTATACTCATATTGTAATATTCAATGCTAGGCACAATAGAAAGCAGGTGATTAAATGCCCACGAATGGTGAAATTATTAAAGATGTAGTTGAGCAGTTTCAAAAAGTGCAGGCGCATATGAAAAATGCCAGGGAAGAGAATGCAACGAAAACTTATGAAGGATTAAAGAAAGATTATAGATCTTTAAAAGCAATATTGAATTCCTTAGGC